>NZ_CP197470.1:1528354-1834025 GCF_052180235.1 Microbacterium sp. F51-2R
CGCGCAGGTCGAAGCTCGTGATGCTCGACAGTGCGCAGCGGCGGCGGCGCGGATCGTGGCGCGACGCGAGTCCCGCGACCCAGAGGTGCGTCACCCAGATCGGCAGCTGGTGGGAGACGATGACGACGTCGCCCGAGTCGACCGAGGCCCAGGCATCCCTCATCGCGGAATCCATCCGCGCGATGATCTGACTGTACGGCTCGCCCCAGCTGGGGATCGCGGGCTGCGAGAGGTGGCGCCAGTTCCAGGGGTTGAGCAGCGCCCGATCCATGCGACGGCCCTCGAAGATGTTGGTCGGCTCGATCACCCGGTCGTCGATCGTCGGCTCGAGGCCGAACTTCTCGGTGAAGGGCTCGGCGGATTCCCGCGTGCGCTGCAGGGGCGAGCAGACGAGGCCTGCCACGGGCCGGGAGAGGCGGCCGAGGTAGTCGGCGGCCTGCTGGGCCATGCGACGGCCGTCGGCGCTCAGGCCGTAGCCGGGAAGCCGGCCGTAGAGCACACGGCGAGGGTTGTCGACCTCCCCGTGACGCACGAGATGGAGGCGGTCGGCGGGCACGCGTCCAGTCTACGGTGGCGCGTTCTGTGGGCGACCTGAGCGAGGCGACTCAGTTCGTCGGAACCCCCGCCGCCGTGACGAAGAAGGCGAGGACGAGCACGAGCGTCACCCCGACGGCTCCGAGCAGGGGGATGTAGAACGCGAGCCGGCGCTTGACCATGAAGACGATCGCCCAGATCGCCGCACCGACGAGCACGGCCCAGGGGACGAGCGTGCCGATGAGCCAGCCCGTCGTGATGAGCTCCGTGCTGCACTCCCGCACGCCGCACGGGTCCGACGCCATGACGAGGAACAGCCCCATGAACGACGCGAGCGCGGTGTAGGCGACGAGCCCGACGAGCAGGACGATCGTGAGGATGACGTCCCACGTCTGCACGGGCTGGCGCGGCGGCTTGCCGCCCGGCGCCGCGCCGTACGCGGGATACGCCGGCGGCCGTCCGCCGGGGGCGGGAGGCTGCGCGTAACCCGGATAGCCGGGTTGCTGCCCGGCCGGGGGCTGGCCGTACGGGGGCGGGGCGGGCGGCGGAGGCGTGGTCACGCCGCCATCCTAGGGACGACGGATGCCTCGGCGTCAGCCTTCCTCGCCCGCTGCGGTCGAGGCATCCGCCCGCCCCGCGCCCTTGTGTCGCAGCAGCGTCCGGGTGCGCGCCCAGACGAACCACGCGACGCCGATGCCGACGGCCGCGATGACGACGTACTGGAGGATGTCGGCGTACATCTCCACGACGTGCCACTGCTCGCCGAGCAGGTAGCCCGCGAGCACGAAGATCGTGTTCCACACGAGGCTTCCGGCGGCGGTGAGGATGCCGAACTTCCACAGCGGCATGCGCGTGACCCCCGCGGGGATCGAGATGAGGCTGCGGAAGAGCGGGATCATCCGGCCGAAGAAGACGGCCTTGCCGCCGTGGCGGTGGAACCACGCGACCGACCGGTCGATGTCTTCGGGGTGCAGGAGCGGGATGCGTGCCGCGAGCCCACGCAGGCGCTCGGCACCGAGCCAGCGGCCGAGCCCGTAGAGCGCGAACGCGCCGACGATGGAGCCGAGCGTCGTCCAGAAGAGCGCCTCGAACAGCGTGAAGGTGCCGCGGCTCGCCGTGAGGCCCGCCATCGGCAGGATGACCTCGCTCGGCAGCGGCGGGAAGACGTTCTCGAGGGCGATCGCCAGTCCCGCGCCGGCGGGACCGATCACCTCCATGAGCGAGACCGACCAGTCCACGAGCGCGGTCAGCCAGGAGCCGTCGGGTGTCGCCATGCCTCGACGCTACGAGGCGCAGGTAAAGGGACCCTGAGAGACGGGGGCAACGGCCTGCCGATGCCGCGGCGAAAAGCGGCGAATCCCCTGAAAGCTAGGATGGTTCCTTGTGAGTGAACGCGTACTGGTCGAACAGCTGCAGGGTCTTCCCGACGGTCCCGTCGTCGTGTCCGGATGGGTCGAGACGGTCCGCGACCAGAAGAAGGTGCAGTTCGTCATCCTTCGCGATGAGACGGGCGCCGTGCAGCTGGTGAACCCGGCGACCCGCCCGGCCGAGGACGGGTCGGAGCAGGATGCCGCGGCGCTCGCGCTCACCGAGACGATCTCGGCGCTCACGACGGGCACGTTCCTGACGGTGCGCGGCGAGCTCAAGCACGACGAGCGCGTCAAGCTCAGCGGCGTAGAGATCAAGATCGGCACGCTCGACATCGCCGCGGCGGCGCTGCCCGAGACGCCCATCGCCGCCGACTCGGGACTCGACAAGCGCATGGACTGGCGCTTCATCGACCTGCGTCAGCGCCGCAACAACCTCATCTTCCGGGTGCAGACGACCCTCGAGCACGCGTTCCGCTCGTACTGGATCGAGCGCGACTACATCGAGGTGCACTCCCCCAAGCTCATGGCTACGCCGTCGGAGTCCAACGCCGAGCTGTTCTCCCTCGAGTACTTCGAAGACAAGACGGCCTACCTCGCGCAGTCGCCCCAGTTCTTCAAGCAGATGGCGCAGTCGGCGGGCTTCGGCAAGATCTTCGAGATCGCCCCCGCCTTCCGCGCCGACCCGTCGTTCACGTCGCGCCACGCGACCGAGTTCACGAGCATCGACGCCGAGATCAGCTGGGTCGACTCGCACGAAGACGTCGCCGCCATGCAGGAGGAGCTCCTCCGGGCCGGGTTCCAGGCCGTCAAAGACAAGCACGGCGCCGAGATCGAAGAGCTCTTCGGCGTCGAGGTGCAGGTTCCCGCGATCCCGTTCCCGCGCATCCCGCTGGCCGAGGCGCGCGAGATCGTCAAGGCCCGCGGCTACGACATCCCCCGCACCGACGGCGACCTCGACCCCGAGGGCGAGCGTCAGATCTCGGCGCACGTCGAAGAGACGTACGGCCACCAGTTCGTCTTCATCACCGACTATCACCCCGAGATCCGCGCGTTCTATCACATGCGCGACGAGGAGACGGGGCTGACGAAGTCGTACGACCTCCTCTTCAAGGGCGTCGAGGTGACGACGGGCGCCCAGCGCGAGCATCGCGTCGACGTGCTCATCGAGCAGGCCAAGGAGAAGGGGCTCGACCCCGAGCACCTCGACTTCTACTTCGACTTCTTCCGCTACGGCGCCCCGCCCCACGGCGGCTTCGGGATGGGGCTCGCGCGAGTGCTCATGCTGCTGCTCGGACAGGACTCCATCCGCGAGGTCACGTACCTCTTCCGGGGTCCGACGCGCCTCGCCCCCTGACGCGCGGCGGCTGCGCACACCGCCCCTAGGGTGGGCCTGTGACGACGATCGACGGCCTCCACAACTTCCGCGACATGGGCGGCATCCCGCTTGTGGGCGGCGGAACCACGCGCCACGGCGTGCTCTTCCGATCCGATGCCCTCGCCGCGCTGACGCCCGGAGGGGTCGAGGCGCTCGCCCGTACGCCGATCGGTGTCGTCGTCGACTTCCGCACGCCCGAAGAGCGCCAGATGGCGCCCGACCGCCTGCCCGCGACGCGACCGGTCCAGCTCGTCGAGATGCCCCTCCTCGAGGGCGCGATGGGACAGCTCGCAGGTGAGGCGCTGCGGGCACTCGGCTCGACGGACGGGACGGATGCCTCGGCCCTGACGGCTGCGATGGAGCACCTGCCGACGCTCGGCGACCTCTACCTCGCCATGCTGCAGCACGGCGCCGGCGCGTTCGCCGCCGCTGCGCGGCTCGTCGCCGCCGGCCGGGACGGCGAGCCGACCGCCGTGCTCCTGCACTGCACCGCCGGCAAGGACCGCACCGGCGTGGCGATCGCCCTCATCCTCCTCGCCGTCGGCGCCGAGCGCTCCGCCGTCGTCGCCGACTACGCGTCGTCGGCCGAGAACCTCGCCGGCGACTGGGCGGGGGGGATGTACGCGGTGCTGACGCAGTTCGGCATCCCGCTCACGCCGGCGCTGCGCACGCTCGTCGCGGGTTCGCCCGCCTCCGAGCTGGAGCGCGCGCTCGACTGGGTCGAGGCGGAGTACGGCGGCGCCGCCGCGTACCTGAAGTCGGGCGGCCTGACCGACGCCGAGCTCGCCGCGCTCCGCGCCCGCCTCACCACCGGCTGACCCCCGGCATCCGTTCCTGCTCCCCCCTCCCCCACTTCCTCACCCGTGAGCCTCCATCTGAGCGCCAAGAGCGGGGGTGGCCCCCACGGTCTCGGCGCTCAGATGGAGGCTCACCGGTAACGCGGGTCACGGGGAGGCCGGGGCGGTCGTACCCGGGGCGGTCGGACCCGGGACGGTCGGACCCGGGGCGGTCGGACCCGGGACGGTCGGACCCGGGGCGGTCGGACCCGGGACGGTCGGACCCGGGGCGGTCAGACCCGGGGCGGTCGGACCCGGGTCAGGGGGCCGGGTCCGGGGGCCGGGTCCGGGTTAGGGCCGGGTCCGGGTCAGGCAGAGGCGGCCTGCAGCGCGGCGCGGAGCCGGTCGGGAGAGACGCGCCAGTGGCCGTGCACCGAGCCGTCGATGAGCACGACCGGGATCTTCTCCCACCACAGCTCGTAGAGGGCGGGATCGTCGAGGATCGACTTCTCCTCGACCGCGACGCTGTCTTCGGGCAGATCGGCGACGACCGACTCGACGATCTCGCGCGCGACGTCGCAGAGATGACAGTCGGGCTTGGAGATGAGGGTGATGGTCGTCACCACTCCATCGTATGAGCCGCCATCGGGAGTCGAGGCCGTGTGACGCCGGGGCGTCAGCGCTCGATGGGGTAGCCCGCCGCGGCCCACTCCCCCGTGCCGCCCTCGACGTTCGTGGCGTCGTAGCCGCGCGACTCGAGGGCTTCCACGACGCGCGCCGATCGCCCGCCGACCTGGCAGATGACGTCGAATGCGCCGTCAGGCAGCTCGTGGAGGTGCTCGCCGAGCGTCGACATCGGCAGGTTCACGGCTCCGGGCACGTGGCCGGCCTCGAACTCGTACGCCTCGCGCACGTCGATGAGGGGCACGTCCGTGCGCTGGCGCAGTTCGTGGACGGTGATGGACTGCATGGGGGTCCTCCTGTGCGCAGACACGAAGCGCCCGTCCGAAGACAGGCGCTTGGTGTTCTGGCCGCTTACTTCTTGTTGCGGCGCTGGTGGCGAGTCTTGCGAAGCAGCTTGCGGTGCTTCTTCTTCGCCATGCGCTTGCGGCGCTTCTTGATGACAGAACCCACGGAAAACCTCACTATGTCGGGGTCTGGGCGCGGTGCGTGGCGCGCCCGGGATCGGGCAGAAGGAAAAAATGCCTCGGATCAGTCTAGCCGACGTCGGCGACCGGTCGTTGCAGAGCCTCGGTGACGGCGGATTCGGGCACGCGATAGCTGCGTCCGAAGCGCACGGCGGGCAGTTCTCCCGCGTGCACGAGACGATAGACCGTCATCTTCGAGACGCGCATGAGCTCGGCGACCTCTGCAACAGTGAGGAAGCGCACGTCAGGCAGCTCAGCCATATCCCTCGCCTCCCCTTGGCGTATGCGTGTGCAGAGCAACTCTAGAGCCCGCGCGAGGCCTGTGTAAACCGGCGTGGCCAGTGTGAATGCTGGGACGGATGCCGCGGCCCGGCCGGTCTCGGCGGTCGAGGACTCCCAGCAGATCCATAGGGCGTTCTTCGGCATCGCATCGGGCCGGGCGGTCGACTATCGCCATGGACGAGCAGATCCCACCGGCGGCAGCGGAGCCGGCCGGTTCGCAGCATCCTTCCGAGCCCCGCCGATCGCATGTCGGCGCGATCGTGGCGTCGATCGCGGGAGGGGTGCTCCTCCTCGGACTCGTCTTCGCGGGCGGGGCCGCCGTCGGCTTCTGGGCGGGCGCCCACAGCGGCGGGTTCGGGATGCGCTCGGCGTCGTTCACGGACGACAGGCCGCACCCCGGCTGGAACCACCGGCAGCCGGGCGACGATCGCGGCCAGGACGGCCGGAGCCTTCCCGGAGACCGGGACGATCAGGACGGCCCGAGCGACCAGAGCACCCCGACGGCGCCCTGAGTCCGTCGGGCGATCCGCCCGCGCCTCAGCGCCCGGGGAGCTTCTTCAGCGCGTTCTCCCACGCGTGCTTGGCGGAGGCCGCCGCCCGGCCGACCACCTCGGCGGCGTGGGCCGCGGAGTCGGTCAGCACGGGCGCGCCCGCCTCGAACGCCTCGTCGTCCTCCTCATCGATGAGGAAGGGCACGAGCCAGTCGTCGACCTCGTCGAGAGGCGCCGGCGACAGGCTGTAGTAGCGGTGCTGTCCTTCTTCGCGGACGGAGACGAGGGATGCCTCGCGCAGCACCTTCAAGTGCTTCGAGACCGTGGGCTGACTCACGCCCAGCTCGTTCACGATGCGGGAGACGCTCGTGCCCCGCTCTCCGTCGGCAGACCGGGCCAGCAGAAGCTGCAGGATCTCTCGCCGTGTGCCGTCCGCGATCACGTCGAAGATGTCCGCCATGTCGACAGACTAGCCTCGCGCCCCGCGAAGTACTATGACTGGGGTTTCCGCGCGTCAGGGCGTCGCCCTGACCGACTGACCGAAGAGACGAAGGGGGCGCGACATCACGGCCGACCCCGTCAGTCCGTTCTCCAGCGGCAGACTCCGCCGCTCTCTGCGGCGATTCTGGGACGACCTGCGCTCGCTCACGACGTCGTCACCCGCACGGTTCGCCGTGCTCGTCTTCGCGTCGCTCGTGCTCCTGTTCACGGCCCTGCTGTCCCTTCCCGCCGCGACCGCGAGCGGCCGGCGTGCGCCGCTCGCCGACGCCCTCTTCACCGCCGTCTCGACGATCTGCGTCACGGGTCTGTCGACGGTCGACATGGGCACGTACTGGTCGCCGGTGGGTCAGATCATCATCTACATCGGCGTCAACGTCGGTGCGATGGGTGTCCTGACGCTCGCCTCGATCCTGGGGCTGATCATCTCGAAGCGGCTCGGCCTGCGCGCCAAGCTCATCGCCGCCGGCGACACGAACCCGATGCGCGCGCACGGCGGCCCTGTCAACGAAGGCCAGACCGTGCGTCTCGGCGAGGTCGGCGTGCTGCTGCGGACCGTCGCGCTGTCGACCCTCGTGATCGAGGCCGGGCTCGCGGTGCTGATGTACCCGTCGATCCTGCTCGCGGGTGTCGACCCGCTCACCGCGCTGTGGGAGGCGCTGTACTACGCGGCGATGTCGTTCACGAACACGGGCTTCACGCCCAACGCGGGTGGCCTCGAGCCCTTCGCGACGGACTACTTCTTCCTCACGGTCATGATGGCCGGTGTCTTCCTCGGCTCGATCGGCTTCCCCGTCATCTACACGCTGTGGCGCAACCACTGGCACGTGCGGCAGTGGACACTGCACGCCAAGCTCACCCTCATCACGACGACGCTGCTCTTCGTCGCCGGCGCCGCCGCGTTCCTCTCGCTCGAGTTCGACAACCCGAAGACGTTCGGGAGCATGAACGCGTGGGACACCGTCTTCCAGTCGTTCTTCCTCTCCGCGATGACCCGCTCGGGCGGCTTCTCGGTCGTCGACATCGGCGACCTCAACGGCTCGTCGCTCATCGTCGGCTCGATGCTCATGTTCGTCGGCGGCGGCTCGGCCTCGACGGCCGGCGGCATCAAGGTCACGACCCTCGCGGTGCTCGCCCTGGCCGTGTGGTCCGAGGCGAAGGGGCGCCAGTCCGTGCAGGCCTTCGGACGCCGGATCCCGAGCGACGTCCAGCGCGTCGCGCTCTCGGTCGTCGCGTGGGGCGCGACGATCGTGGCCGTCTCGACCATCGCGATCTCGCATCTCACGAAGGCGCACGTGGAGGACGTGCTCTTCGACGTCATCTCCGGGTTCGCGACAGTGGGGCTCTCGACGGGCCTCACGGCCTCCCTCCCCGACCCCGGCATCTACGTCATGGCGCTCACCATGTTCATGGGACGCGTTGGTACTGTGACTCTCGCCGCGGCCGTGGCCGCGACATCCCGTTCGCAGCTGTACTCGCTGCCTGTGGAAAGGCCCATCGTTGGTTGAGCAGATCCGCGGCGACGCGCCGGTCCTCGTCATCGGCCTCGGCCGCTTCGGCGCGGCCTGCGCCGGCGAACTCGACAGGCTCGACCGCGAGGTGCTCGCGATCGACGAGAACCTCGAGCTCGTGCAGAAGTGGTCCGAGCGGGTCACGCACACCGTGCAGGCCGACGCCAAGAACATCGATGCGCTCAAGCAGATCGGCGCCCAGGACTTCCAGGTCGCGGTCGTCGCGGTCGGCTCGTCGATCGAGGCATCCGTCCTCATCACCGCCAACCTCGTCGACCTCAAGGTCCCGCAGATCTGGGCGAAGGCCGTCTCGCAGTCGCACGGCAAGATCCTCGCCCGCGTCGGCGCGAACCACGTGATCTACCCCGAGCGCGAGGCCGGCGAGCGCGTCGCGCACCTCGTAAGCGGACGGATGCTGGACTTCATCCGCTTCGACGACGACTTCGTGCTCGCCAAGATGTATCCGCCCAAGTTCATCCGGGGCGTGGGCCTCAACGAATCGGGCGTCCGGTCGAAGTACCAGGTCACCGTCGTCGGCGTGAAGAGCCCGGGCAAGCCGTTCCGGTACGCCGAGGCCAACACTGTCGTGACCAACCACGACCTCATCATCGTGTCGGGCACGAACTCCGACATCGAGCGGTTCGCCGCCCTCGACCGCTAGGGCGACGCCGGTCCCCGAGCCCGGGCCTCCCGCCCGGGTCAGCGCTCGTCGCAGAGCCGAGGTCGTCCCCTCCTCTCGTCGCTGCGCTCCTCGCTCGGGAACCGGGGAAGACTCACTGCGCTCCTCGCTCGGGGACCGGGGAAGGCTCGCTGCGCTCCTCGCTCGGGAACCGGGGAAGACTCACCGCGCTCCTCGCTCGGGAACCGGGGAAGACGCAACCGTAGTGCCCGAGAACTTTCGGTATTCGGTCTTGCTAAGTAGCGGTACTCGGCGTTACTATCTAGTGGTAGTCAGCGATACCAAGTAGCGAGACGAGGAAGCCGATGGGCAAGCAGGAGACCGAGATGCTCAAGGGAGTTCTCGAGGGCATCGTCCTGGCCGTCCTGTCCGCACGCGACGCGTACGGATACGAGATCACGGCGTGGCTGCGCGAACAGGGCTTCGCCGACATCGCGGAGGGGACGATCTACGCGCTCCTCGTCCGCGTCGAGCAGCGCGGGCTGGTCGACGTCGAGAAGGTGCCCTCCGAGAAGGGCCCGCCGCGCAAGGTCTATTCCCTCAACGCGCAGGGACAGGACTACCTCGATGAGTTCTGGAGGACCTGGAGCTTCCTCACGGACCGTCTCGACAAGCTCCGCACCGACAACCCCAGCCACGAACAAGCCGACGGCGTCGGCGAGAAGGAGAAGTGACCATGGCCGCGAAGTGGATCGAAGCCCTCACCGGCTCGCTCGAGCAGAAGAAGCAGTACAAGCAGCTCAAGGCGCGGCTCGACGCGCTGCCCGAGCCCTACGGCACCGCCGCGAAGGCGATGCACCGGTACTTCATGTACTACGGCGGCATCACCGACGGCGACGACCTCGTGCGGATGCTGGAAGGCCTCGTCGAACTGTGGGAGCGCGCGGCCGCCGACGGCACCCGCGTCGCCGACATCGTCGGATCCGACCCCGTCGACTTCGCCGAGACCTTCGCCCAGTCCTACGGCGGCACCCAGTGGATCGACAAGGAGCGCGCCCGCCTCACGAAGGCGATCCACGACGCAGAAGGAGAAGAGCGGCAATGAGCACCACGACCCTCGCCACCCCCGCCGTGAGCGTCCGCGGCATCGAGAAGGCCTACAAAGACCTCCGGGTGCTCCGCGGCGTCGACTTCAACGTCGCGCGCGGCACCATCTTCGCCCTCCTCGGCTCGAACGGCGCCGGCAAGACGACGCTCGTGCGCATCCTCGCGACGCTCCTGAAGGCCGATGGCGGTCACGCGAGCGTCATGGGCCTCGACGTCGCGACGCGGGGCGACGACGTCCGCGAGGCGATCAGCCTCACGGGCCAGTTCGCCGCGGTCGACGACGTGCTGAGCGGCCGAGAGAACCTCCTGCTCGTCGCCAGGCTCCGTCACCTCGACGATCCGGGAGCGGTGGCCGACGCCCTGCTCGAGCGCTTCTCGCTGACGGATGCCGCGTCCCGCCGGGTCGCGACGTACTCCGGCGGCATGCGGCGCCGCCTCGACATCGCGATGAGCCTCATCGGCAGCCCCGCCGTGATCTTCCTCGACGAGCCGACGACGGGCCTCGACCCGCAGGCGCGCCTCGAAGTGTGGGCCGCCGTGCGAGACCTCGCCGCGAACGGCACGACGGTGCTCCTGACGACCCAGTACCTCGACGAGGCCGAGCAGCTCGCCGATCGCATCGCGATCCTGCACGAGGGGCGCATCATCGTCGACGGCACCCTCGCCGAGCTCAAGCAGCTGCTGCCGCCGGCCCAGGTCGAGTACGTCGAGAAGCAGCCGACGCTCGAGGAGGTCTTCCTCTCGATCGTCGGCGCCGACCACACCAGCGCGGGCGCCTCCGCGGGCGACCCCGAGACAGAGAGCAGGTGACCCCCATGACCACGCATGTCATCGGCGACACGGCGGTCCTCACGGGCCGGTCGCTGCGCCACATCACCCGCAGCCTCGACACGATCATCACGACGGCGATCACGCCGGTCGCGATCATGCTGCTGTTCGTGTTCGTGTTCGGCGGCGCGATCGACACCGGCTCGGTGCCCTACGTGGACTACCTGCTGCCCGGCATCCTCCTCATCACGGTCGCCTCGGGCGTCGCCTACACGTCGGCGCGCCTGTTCACCGACCTGCAGGGCGGCATCTTCGAGCGGTTCCAGTCGATGCCCATCGCCCGCTCGGCGGTGCTGTGGTCGCACGTCCTCACGTCCGTCGTCGCCAACCTCACGTCGGTCGTCGTCGTGATCGCCGTGGCGCTGCTCATGGGGTTCCGCTCCGGCGCGAACGTGCTGCAGTGGCTCGCGGTGGCGGGGATCCTCACCCTCTTCACGCTCGCCCTGACCTGGCTCGCCGTCATCGCGGGACTCTCGGCCAAGACGATGGACGGCGCGGGGGCCTTCGCCTACCCGCTGATCTTCCTCCCGTTCATCAGCTCGGCGTTCGTCCCGACCGAGACGATGCCGGGGCCGGTGCGGTTCTTCGCGGAGTACCAGCCGGTCACGTCGATCGTCGATGCGCTGCGGGATCTGCTGGCGGGCCGGCCCGCGAGCAGCGACATCTGGATCGCCCTCGCGTGGTGCGTCGGTATCCTCCTCATCGGCTACGTGGTCTCGATGGTGATCTACCGTCGCAAGTTCCGCTGAGCCCTGCACGACCGAGCGGCGGGCCGGACCCCGAAGGGGGTTCGGGCCGCCGCGTCATGTCTGCGGGGTCGGCGTCGCGTCTGCGGGGTCGGCGTCGCGTCCGCGGGTCAGGCCCCCGCGGCGAGCTCCTTCGCGCGGGCGAGCGCGGCATCCGTCGCCTCGGCGAACAGGCCCGCGAGGTGCGCGCCCTGCAGCACCGCGACGGCGCGCTCGGTCGTCCCCTTGGGGCTCGTCACCTGGCGGCGCAGCTCGGCAGGATCCTCTCCGGATGCCTCGAGCAGCGCCGCCGCGCCGATGAAGGTCTGCTCGGCCATGAGCCGCGCCTGATCTTCGGGGAACCCCTTGCCGACGGCGGCCTCGGTGAGCTCCTCGATGAGCAGGTAGACGTACGCGGGACCCGAGCCCGAGATCGTCGAGAGCGCGTCGATCTTGTCCTCCGGCACCTCGATGACGGTGCCGACCGTCTCGAACAGGCGTCGCACGAGCGCGGCGTGCTCGGCGGTCGCCTCGGTGCCCCCCGCGAGCCCCGTGACGGCTCGCCCGACGAGGGCGGGCGTGTTGGGCATCGAGCGCAGCACGGGAATGCCGGCGCCGAGGATCGACTCGAAGGTCGCGATCGTCACGCCTGCCGCGAGGCTCACGACGACGGTGCCCGGGCGCACGCGCGGAGCGATCTCGCGCAGCAGGTCGGGGACCATGGCCGGCTTCACGCCGACGAGCACGATGTCGGCCGTGGCCGCGGCATCCGCATTCCCGGAGGGCTGGTCTTCGAGGGCGATCGAGGTGACGCCGTCGAGGTCGTCGAGCGCGGAGGCCTTCGCGGCCGAGCGGTTCGTGGCGGTGAGTCCGGAGGTGGCAAGACCCGAGCGGGCGAGGCCACGCAGGACCGCGCCGCCCATCGAGCCGGCGCCGAGGATCGCGATGGAGGGGAGGGATTCGGGCATGCCGCCATCCTATTTACCGGGCGTTCCGCACGGTCCGACACGGCCTCCCATCGCGCCTCCCGCGGGCCCACCCGAGGGCGCGGTCACCCCGTCCGGCACGGGGTTTATAGTCGAGGCAGACGGGAGCGGCGGTGCTCCCCCGGCGACCGAAGGACGCTCTTCATGACCCTCTTCGACGGCATCACGGCGCGACTCATCGACACCCCTCGACTGACCGTCAACATCCTCGAGCGAGAAGGCGACGACGCCGCGACCCCGCCCGAGCGCACCGTCGTGTTCATTCACGGGAACGGCTCGTCGTCGCTGTTCTGGCAAGAGGTCATGCAAGACCTCCCGCACGATCTCCGGGTCATCGCGATAGACCTGCGCGGCTACGGCGGCACCGAGCACTCGCCCATCGACGCGACCCGAGGCGTGCGCGACTTCAGCGATGACGTCGCCGCGACGATGGAGGCGCTCGCCCTGCCCACCGCCCACTTCGTCGGCTGGTCGATGGGCGGCGGCGTCGTCATGCAGTACGCCCTCGAGCACCCCGTCCTGAGCCTCACGCTGCAGTCGCCCGTCTCGCCGTACGGGTTCGGCGGCACGCGCCGCGACGGCAGCCGCCTCACCGACGACGACGCCGGCACGGGCGGCGGTGCAGCCAACCCCGACTTCGTCGAACGCCTGACCGCGAACGACACCTCGGACGAAGCGCCCACCTCACCCCGCAACGTCTTCCGGTCCGGATACGTCGCCGCCGGCTACACGAGCGAGCACGAAGACGTCTGGGTCGAGTCGATCAACTCGACCTCGACCGCGACGGGCAACTACCCGGGCGACTCGGTGCCGAGCGAGAACTGGCCGGGCTTCGCTCCGGGAAGGGTGGGCGTGCTCAACACGATGGCGCCGAAGTACTTCGACACCTCGGGCATCGTCGACCTGGACCCGAAGCCGCCGGTGCTGTGGATCCACGGCAACGACGACGCGATCGTGTCGGACGGCTCGTTCTACGACTACAACCACCTCGGCGCACTGGGCATCGTCCCGGGGTGGCCCGGCGCCGACATCGCGCCGGCACAGGAGATGGTGTCGCAGACGCGCGACGTGCTCGGCGAATACGCCGCGCGCGGCGGCGAGGTCACCGAGATCGCACTCGACGGTGTCGGCCACACGGCGCACCTCGAGCGCCCCGCCGAGTTCCGTCACGAGCTCCTGCGGATCATCGGCTACGTCGGCCCCTCCGCCGACCCCGCTCCGCCGACGGAGGCGATCATCATCCGCTCGGCCGACTGAGTCCGGCCCGCGCGCGTGCGCGCGGTGACGCCGGAGAGCAAGCCGCAGCCCCCACGGCGATTGTCAACACCCGAACGGATGCCGCGGCATCCGTAGACTCGTCCGCATGAGTGCTTCCGGTGGCGGCAAGGCGATCCTGGCGGCGTTCCTCGCGAACTTGGGCATCGCGGTGGCGAAGTTCGTCGCGTGGCTGATCTCGGGGTCGTCGTCGATGCTCGCCGAGGCGATCCACTCGGTCGCCGATTCCGGCAACCAGCTGCTGCTCATGCTCGGCGGGCGCAAGGCCAAGCGCAAGGCCGATGCGGAGCATCCCTTCGGCTACGGACGCGAGCGGTACGTGTACGCGTTCGTCGTCTCGATCATCCTGTTCTCGGTCGGCGGTCTGTTCTCGATCTACGAGGGCGTCGAGAAGCTGACCCATCCGCACGAGCTCGAGAACGTCTGGGTGCCGATCGCGGTGCTCGTCATCGCGATCGCCCTCGAGTCGTTCTCGTTGCGCACCGCCGTCGGCGAGAGCAACCACTCGCGCGCGAAGGGCCAGTCGTGGGTGCAGTTCGTGCGTCACGCGAAGGCGCCCGAGCTGCCCGTCGTGCTGCTGGAGGATGTCGCGGCCCTCACGGGTCTGGTGTTCGCGCTGTTCGGCGTGGGCCTTACGGCGATCACCGGCAACTCGATCTTCGACGCCATCGGCACGCTCATGATCGGCACGCTGCTCGTGCTCGTCGCGATCGTGCTCGGCATCGAGACCAAGAGCCTCCTCGTCGGCGAGGGCGCGACGCGGGGCGACTTCGCCAAGATCGTCGCGGCCATCAAGGGCGGCTCCGAAATCGACAGCCTCATCCACATCAAGACCCTCTACCTCGGCCCCGACGAGCTCATGGTCGCCGCGAAGCTCGCCTTCCCGTCCGACCGCGCACTGGGCGAGGTCGCCGCCGACATCGACGCGATCGAGGTGCGCATCCGCGCGGCCGTTCCGGCCGCGCGCGTGATCTACCTCGAGCCCGACATCGTGCGCCAGCCGTCGACAGCAACCCCGACCGAGCAGATCGTGCTCAAGTCCGAGGACTGAGGCCCGCGACATGGAGTACTGCGTCTTCGTCGAGCCGCAGCTCGGCGCGTCGTACGGCGACCAGCTCGCCTTCGCGCAGACGGCCGAGCGGCTGGGCTTCGACGGGTTCTTCCGGTCCGACCATTACCTCCGTCCCGGCCGAGCGCAGCAGCTTCCCGGCCCGACCGACGCGTGGACGACGCTCGCGGGTCTCGCGCGCGAGACGTCGCGCATCCGCCTCGGCACGCTGGTCTCGTCGGTGACCTTCCGGCATCCGGGCATCCTCGCCGTGCAGGTCGCGCAGGTCGACGAGATGTCGAACGGGCGGGTCGAGCTGGGCCTCGGCGCCGGCTGGATGGAGCAGGAGCACCGGGCCTACGGCATCCCGTTCCCGCGCAAGCGATTCGACCTGCTCGAGGAGCAGCTCGAGGTCGTGACGGGGTTGTGGCAGACGCCGGCCGGCGACTCCTTCTCGTTCGAGGGCCATCACTACCGGCTCGAGGACTCCCCCGCCCTGCCCAAACCGGTGCAGAAGCGCATCCCGGTGATCGTGGGCGGCGCCGGTCCCCGCCGCACGCCCGAGCTCGCCGCGCGCTTCGCGACCGAGTACAACCTCGGCTTCCCCGCACTCGAAGAGATCCCACAGCGCCTGGGCAACCTCCGCGCCGCGTGCGAGCGCGTGGGGCGTGATCCCGAGACCCTGACCTTCTCGCTCGCGATGTCGACGTTCGCGGGACCGGACGACGAGGCCATCGGGCGCCGCACCGCGAAGATGGGGCGATCGGTCGACGAAGTGCGCGACGGCATCAACATCATCGGAGACGGTGACGAGATCGCCGAGCGCGTCGAGCGATACGCCGAGCTCGGCATCCAGCGCGTGTACTTCCAGCTGCTCGATCTGCAGGACGTCGCGCACGTCGAGTACCTCGGCGCCGAGGTGCTGCCGAAGCTGCCGCGCTGAACTGACGCTGTCGTCGGCGGCCCCGGGCGGTTCAGGCGTGCGCGAATCGTCAACGGGGCCGGGTCGTCAGCGGAGCGGGTCGAAGAACGTGCGCAGGAGAGCGGATGCCTCCTCCTCGCGCACGCCCGCCACGACCTCCGCGCGGGAGGGCAGCCGCCGATCGCGCACGACGTCATAGACCGAGCCTGCGGCGCCCGCCTTCTCGTCCCACGCGCCGAAGACGAGCCGCGAGACGCGCGCCTGCAGCAGCGCCCCCGCGCACATGAGGCAGGGCTCGAGCGTGACGACGAGCGTGCAACCCGAGAGGTTCCATGAGCCGAGCGCGGCCGCGGCCTCGCGGAGGGCGACGACCTCGGCGTGCGCCGTCGGGTCGCCCGTGACCTCGCGCAGATTGTGCCCCTCGGCGACGATGGCGCCCGAGGCATCCGTCACCACGGCGCCCACCGGCACGTCGCCCCGTTCCCCCGCCGCGGCCGCGAGCGCGAGCGCGCGGTCCATCGCGGCGAGATCGGTGGGGTCCGGAAGCACAGTCCGAGACTACGGCCCAGTACCCTGAGCGTATGCGCCTGCACGTCGCCGACCATCCCCTCATCACCCACAAGCTCACGGTGCTGCGCGATGCGCGCACCACCTCGCCGGTCTTCCGGCAGCTGACCGAAGAGCTCGTCACGCTGCTCGCCTACGAGGCGACCCGCAACGTGCGGGTGGAGCCGATCGAGATCGAGACGCCGGTCACACGGACGATGGGCGTCAAGATCGGCGAGCCGCGGCCGCTCGTCGTGCCGATCCTGCGCGCGGGGCTCGGCATGCTCGAGGGCATGGTGAAGCTTCTGCCGACCGCCGAGGTCGGCTTTCTCGGCATGGTGCGCAACGAGGAGACGCTCGAGCCCTCGACGTACGCGGAGCGCCTTCCCGACGACCTCAGCGACCGGCAGTGCTTCGTGCTCGACCCGATGCTCGCGACCGGCGGCTCACTCGGTGCGGCGATCGACTTCCTCTTCCGCCGCGGCGCGCAGGATGTCACCGCGATCTGCCTGCTGGGCGCCCCGGAGGGCGTGGCGGCGATCGAACGTCAGGTCGCCGGGCGCGACGTCACGCTCGTGCTCGGCGCCGTCGACGAGCGGCTCAACGAGAAGGGCTACATCGTGCCCGGACTCGGCGACGCGGGCGACCGGCTCTACGGCACGGTCTGATCCGAACGCCGCAGTCTGAACTGCGCGGCGCGCGCCGATGCGCTCTCCGCGCAAGGCGGCGACGCGCTGCGAAGGCGGCTCGACCCGGTCTGCCCGGGGAGCGAAGCGCTGTGCGCAAAGAGAAGTGGTGCGGCACCCGCCCCTCGCCGAACGGGTACCGCACCTGCGTCGTGAAGACGCTCTGCAAGGTTAACGGCACCAGCGGAAAGTTCTTGGGGCTTGACATCCGAGAAGCGTTTGGTTATCTCTCCGACTCCGCGACGAGCCTCGCGAAACCGCTGAGGCGGGCCACTCCCTCGGGCGTGCGCGGCAGGTCGTCGAGCAGTCCCGGGGCGTAGACGAGATAGGCCGCGTACTTCGCGCGCGAGATCGCGACGTTGAGGCGATTGCGCAGCAGCAGGAACTCCAGCCCCCGCGGCGCATCCCGGCCCGACGACGCCGCGAGCGACAGGATCGCGACGACCGCCTCCTGGCCCTGGAAGCGGTCGACGGTGCCGACGGGGACATTCCCGAAGCCCGCCTCGGCGAGCGCCTCCTCCACCTCGACCTGCTGCGCGTTGTAGGGCGTGACGACGATGATGTCGCTCTCGACGAGCGGCCTCGCCGGCAGCCGGGCGGCGTTGCCGTCATCGTCGGTCGCGGCATCCGTCCACTGCCTGCCGAGCAGATCGCGGACGAGCGCGACGACCGTCTCGGCCTCCTGCGGCGACTGCGTGGCGTTGCCGTGGTGGCGGACGGGCACGGCATGCACACCCGGCGTCACGTCGGCGAGCGAGCGCAGCGCGGCGGAAGGGTGCGAAGCCAGCTCGCCACGGTACGACAGGCGCGAGACGGGCTCGGCGACCGCGGGATGCATGCGCCACGTGAGGCCCAGGAAGTAGCCGTACTCGGGCGGTACGACGTCTGCGCCGTCCATGACCCAGCCGAGCGCCGACGTGTCGACGGGCTCGGGGTGGGTGCCCTGGCTCACCTGCGGCAGCTGCTGCGGGTCGCCGAGGAGGAGCAGGCGCGGCGCGGTGAGCGAGACGGCGATCGTCGAAGCGAGCGAGAACTGCCCGGCCTCGTCGACGACGAGGAGGTCGAGACTCCCGCGTGGCACCCGACCCTCGTGGCTGAAGTCCCACGCGGTGCCGCCCAGGACGAAGCCGCCGCTCTGCTCGGCGACCCACGAGGCGACGCCGTTCTTCGGGATCGGCGTGAACGAGGTGCCCGTGGCCGAGGCATCCTTCGGCGCCTTCGCCACCTGCTGGGGCGCGAGGCCCGTCGCCACGATCCGGTCGAGCATATTCTCGACGACGGCATGCGACTGCGCGACGACACCGACCTTGAAACCGTGGTCACGCACGAGTCCCGCGATCACGTGCGAACCGACGTAGGTCTTGCCCGTGCCGGGAGGCCCCTGCACGGCGAGGTAGCTGCGGTCGAGATCGAGGATCGATCGGGTGATCGCCTCGACATGGTGGCCGTGCGAAGGCGCGAGCGTGCCCGACAGCGTGCGCGGCGGGCGGCGGCGCAGGATGTCGGTCGCGGGGTCTGCCGGCAGGTCGGGCGCGGCGGCGATCACGGTGTCGGCCCACGCATCGATCGCGGCCTGTTGATTGCCCGCACGCGGCGGGGCCTGGGGTGTGAGGGCGATCGGAAGCTCCGACCACGTGAGGCCGTCGGCCGCGCTCTCCTCGACGATCGCGCCGTCGTCGAGAACCTCGACGACCGTTACGCGGCGGTCGGCGTGGATCCACCGCGGCGACGGCTCGAAGGGGAAGGGCGCCGGCAGGTCGTACAGCGCGAAGGGATTGGAGCCCTCGCTGAGCTTCGTGCCGGGCGCGACCTCTCCGCGCAGCTCGAGCACGCGCCGGTCGGTGCGCTGCCCTTCGCCGCGATGCCAGTCCTCCATGATGCGGCAGCGCGCGGAGTCGAGGATCACGACGTCTCGTGCGTCTTCCCACACCGAGACGGGCTCGCGCAGCCGCAGGAAGTGGGTCGCCCAGAAGGTCTTCGCCTCGCGGGGGTAGTAGTCGATCGCCGCGGCGCCCAGGCGCAGCGAGCGCGCCGTGGCGGAGTCCTCCGGCAGGCGCGCGGCGAGCCCCGACAGCGACATCGCGCGCACCGACGGCTCGTACGCCGTCTCACCCGGCTCCGCATCGGGCGAGGGGCGCAGCCCGGCCTCGCGGGCGTGATCGACGAGCCAGTCGCGCAGGCGCCGCGTCGAGACGCAGTCGTAGCGGTTGTAGTCGGCCAGGTCGTCGAAGATGGCGCGGGCCTCGGCATCCGCCCCTTCGTCGCCGAGCACGCGAGCCTGCACGTACTTGACGATCGAGTCGTCGCCCTTCTGTACGTCGCTCGTTCGCACCTCGTCGCCCATGTAGAGCGGCTCGAGCTTCTTGATCGAGTATGAGCGAGACCCGACGCGCAGCGCGCGCCGCACGATCGGATACAGGTCGACGAAGACACCGTCGCGCAGCAGCCGGTCGACGTCGGCCTCGCGGGTGCCGTGCCGGGCCGCCATCGAGAGGAGGTGCGTCGGCTCGTACGGCGCGTAGTGGTAGATGTGCATGGCGGGATGCTGCATCCGGCGGAGGTTCACGAGGTCGATGAATCGCTCGAGCGCCTCGCGCTCCTGCGCGAACGAGTGCGCCCAGATCGCGGAGTACTGCTCGTCGAGATCGACGAAGCCGAAGAGGTAGTCGATCCCCCAGTGCACCGGCTCGCCGGGTGCCGGCGTCTCGGTGTAGAGCGGGTCGCCCTCGAAGTCGAAGAAGAGGTCGCCGCGGTCGGGCCGCGGCAGAGCGCCGAGCGCCTTCGGGTGCACGACCTCGTACGTCGGAATCGGCGCGGGCGGCTCGGCGACGAGGGTCGCCGTCGGCGCCTCGGCGAGTTCGGCCACCGACTGCAGTCCGGGGATCGGCTCGACGGCGGGGACGGGCTGCGGGTGCACGACAGGCGGGATGAGGGGCGGGATGCCGAGACCGGCCGGGCTCGCAAGCTGCAGGCGCGCCTGCGTACGGAGCATGGCGAACGTGTCGGGACTCATGTGGGCGGGCGCCGTCGACGCCTCGGCGAGCGCGTCGATCGTCGCGATGCCCGTCGCGCGCAGCCTGTCGCGCTGCACGGGCCGCATGCCCGCGACGAGCAGCAGGTCGCGGTGCGTCACGACCTCGGCGTCGCACGTCGCGCATCGCCCGCACGCGACGACCCCGAGCTCGCCGCGCTCGTCGCCCCACGCGATCGGGAGCCCCTCGGCGCCGAGATCGAGCCGCCGGTCGTCGATGAGGGCACGCAGCCGATCACGGCGCAGCCCGAAGACGGGGAGCAGATCGGATGCCTCGTGCACGCTCGTCGTGCCGTCGCCGAGCAGCAGCTCGACACGGTCGGACCGCGGGACGCCGAGCCGGTCGAGCTGCACGACGTAGGCCGCGAGCTGCATGAGCGCCGTGACGCGGGCGCGCCGCGCGAGCTTGGTGTCTTGGACGATCCAGGGTCCGGTCGGGCGGCCGTCGGGGTCGTCTTCGCGCAGGAGGAAGTCGGCGAAGCCGACGAACTCGGACGTCGCGAAGGCGGCCTGGTACACGACGACGGCGTCGGAGGCCAGTGCCGCGTTCGTCAGCTCGACGGCGCGGGCGAGGGCCTCGGCATCCGTCGACCTCGTCTCGGGGATCTCGACGACGCGGTCGCCGTAGCGGGCGCGGTACTCGGCCAGCATGCGGCGCTCGTGCTCGCCGCCGAGCAGCCCCGCGCGCACGAGCGTCGCGTCTTCGGGCTCTTCGACCGCCGCGACCCGCCCGAGCTTCGCGTCGATCGCGCGGAGCCACGCGAACTCGCACTCGGCCGCGGCTTTGAGGTCGCTCGCGCTCCAGACGATCCGGCCTTCGTCTTCGATGTATCGCATGTCCGCCTTTCGCCTCGACCCTATCCGCGGCCACCGACACCGCCCGACCGGCTCCGCGCCCCTCCCGGCCGCGCCCGCCCGCTCTCCGCCCGCGCCCGCCCGGCCGTCACGAGGGTAGGAGATCGCGCGAAGGAAGGACGATCCGGCCTCCGCCCGTCCTCCCTCCGCGCGATCTCCTCCCTCCGTGACCCCCGCACCCCTCCCGCCCCGGCACCCTCCCGCCCCCCACCCCTCCCGCCCCGCAGCACCCCGCGGCGCGTCAACCCCGGCGCCCGACCCGCCGGTCCTGCCAGACTGGGGGCATGAGCCTCCCCTTCGAGAGCGCCTACCGCCACGGCTTCGCGCGCATCGCCGCCGGAACGATCCCGCTCACGATCGCCGACCCCGCGGCCAACGGCGAGGCGGTGCTGCAGAGCGTCCGCGAGCTCGCCGACGAAGGCGTCGCCGTCGCCGTCTTCCCCGAGCTGTGCCTGTCGGGCTACTCGATCGAAGACCTCTTGATGCAGGATGCCGTGCTCGACGGCGTCGTCGCGGCCATCGAGCGGCTGGTCGAGGCATCCGTCGATCTTCTTCCCGTGATCGTCGTGGGCGCGCCGCTGCGCCACCGCAACCGCCTCTTCAACTGCGCCGCCGTGATCCACCGCGGCGAGCTGCTCGGCGTCGCCCCGAAGTCGTACCTGCCGAACTATCGCGAGTTCTACGAGCGGCGCTGGTTCGCGCCGGGCGACGACCAGGCCGGCGAAGACATCCGCGTCGGCGAGCTCGAGGCGCCGTTCGGCCCCGACCTGCTGTTCGAAGCGCTCGACGTGCCCGGGCTCGTGGTGCACGCCGAGGTGTGCGAGGACGTCTGGGTGCCGATCCCGCCGTCGTCGTCCGCGGCCCTCGCCGGCGCGACGGTGCTGCTCAACCTCTCGGGCAGCCCCATCACGATCGCGCGCGCCGAGGATCGCAAGACGCTGTGCCAGTCGCAGTCGCTGCGCTGTCTCGCGGCCTACGCGTACGCCGCCGCGGGCATGGGCGAGTCGACCAACGACGTCTCGTGGGACGGCCAGACGATGATCTACGAGGGCGGCGTCCTCCTCGACGAGACCGAGCGCTTCGCCGACGGGGCGCGGCACAGCGTCGCCGACGTCGACCTCGACCGCCTGCGCCAGGATCGCCTGCGCCAGGGCTCGTTCGACGACAATCGCCGCACGCGCGAGCCGTACTTCCGCACGGTGCACTTCCAGCTCGACCCGCCGGCGGCCGACATCGGCCTGCGGCGGCCGCTCGACCGCTTCCCGTTCGTGCCCGACGACCCCGAGCGCCTCGCGCTGGACTGCTACGAGGCCTTCAACATCCAGGTCTCGGGGCTCATGCAGCGCATGACGGCGATCGGCAATCCCAAGCCCGTCCTCGGCGTGAGCGGTGGCCTCGACTCGACGCACGCGCTCCTGGTCATCGCGCGCGCGATGGACCGCATGGGCCGGCCGCGCAGCGAGATCCTCGCGTACACGATGCCCGGCTTCGCGACCAGCGAGCACACGAAGTCCAATGCGATCGCCCTCGCCGAGTCGGTCGGCGCGTCGATCGAGACGGTCGACATCCGCCCTGCGGCGACCGAGATGCTCGAGCGCATCGGGCACCCCTTCGCCGACGGCGAGCCGGTGCACGACATCACGTTCGAGAACGTGCAGGCGGGCCTGCGCACCGACTACCTCTTCCGCCTCGCCAACCAGAACGGCGGCATGGTGATCGGCACGTCCGACCTGTCGGAGCTCGCCCTCGGCTGGGCGACCTACGGGGTCGGCGACCACATGAGCCACTACGCCGTCAACGCCGGCGTACCCAAGACGCTGATCCAGCACGTGATCCGCTGGGTCGTCGCCCAGGAAGGGCACGAGGGCGGCTCGACCGACCTCAGCGATCGCGCGCGCGAGGTGCTGCAGTCGGTGCTCGACACCGAGATCAGCCCCGAGCTCGTGCCGGCCGGTCAGGACGGCAAGATGCAGTCGACCGAAGACCGCATCGGCCCGTACGCGCTGCACGACTTCACGCTGGCGTGGATCCTCCGCTACGGCATGCGGCCCTCCAAGATCGCGTTCGTCGCCGAGCGGACGTGGCGGGATCAGGATGCCGGGGCGTGGCCCCCCGGCTTCCCCGACGAAGACCGGTACGCGTACGACCTGCCGACGATCGTGAAGTGGCTGAAGGTCTTCCTGCAGCGCTACTTCGCGTTCGCGCAGTTCAAGCGATCGGCCGTGCCCAACGGGCCCAAGGTCTCTCCCATCGGGTCGCTCTCCCCGCGCGGCGACTGGCGCGCGCCGTCCGACGGC
Organism: Microbacterium sp. F51-2R; assembly: GCF_052180235.1. Taxonomy (GTDB): domain Bacteria; phylum Actinomycetota; class Actinomycetes; order Actinomycetales; family Microbacteriaceae; genus Microbacterium. The sequence continues at coordinate 1,551,265 of NZ_CP197470.1, forward strand.
AACGCGAACGCCTGGCTCGCGGAGCTGGACGCGGCCCTGCCGCAGTTCGCCTCGAAGGGCTGAGCGGCAGGGCGAGGCATCCGTCGCCTCCGGCGTCGAGGCCCGGGTGCGGCTCAGCCGCCCGCACGACGGGGGCCGCGGCATCCGTCGCCTCCGCGGCCTGCCGACAGGCCCGGGTGAGCCGCCGGGTCAGGCCTCGTTCTCGTACGCGAGCGTGATGATCCAGCCGTCGCGCGAGAGGTCGAGCAGCGAGTAGTGCACCGGCCGGTCGGGGATCCACCCCTTGTTACGCGAGAGGTCGAGCCGCACGTAGTCGGGCTTGACCCGAACGCCGCGACCGTCGGCCTCGCGCACGGCCTGCACCCTGGTCCAGTGCGTCAGCAGCGACGGGGTGTCGCCGCCGTCGAAGAGGTGCGAGTGGCGCTTCATCTCGGCGAGCGTGGCGTCGTCGGGGTGCGAGTCCCGCAGGTCGAGGCCGAGCTTGAGCTCCGGATCGGCGATCGCGGCGACCGTCGCCGCGCGGAAGCTCGCCGTGCGGATCACGAGCGGCACCTCCTTGCCCTCGACCTCGGCGAAGAGCTGCGTGTGGAAGCCGAACTGCGCCGGCGCTTCGCGCTCGATGCGCACGGCCCTCTCGTCGATGCCCATGTGCGCCGCGACGAGCTGCCGGGCCAGGATGCGCTTGCGGTCGTGCTCGGGGAGCTTCGGGTCCCAGCCGAGGCGGGCTCCGATGCCGGAGGGGGTGTCGAGCAGCACGGATTCCATCGTGAGACCTCTTCCTGCGGGGAGCGAGCCGCACCTTCATCCTGTCGCATCGACACGCCGACCGCACGAGGATCGCCGGGGTTGCTCAGGGCTTAGCGCGACCCGCCTCGGCGCCATCGGCGACCCCTGTCGCGGCATCCGTCGCCCGGTGGAAGACTGCCGCCATGGCCGGCTTCTGCACGAGTCGATACGGGCGCGGGTGAGCCGTGGACGGATTCGCCGCAGTCGACTTCGAGTTCGCCCGCCAGGTGCTCCAGCGGGGCGTCGCAGCGCTGTACGTCGTCGCCTTCCTCTCGTCGCTGAACCAGTTCCCCGCGCTGCTCGGCGAGCGCGGGCTTCTTCCCGCGCCGGAACTGCTCGCCTGGGCGCAGGGCTCGAAAACGAGGGGACGGATGCTGCGTCCCACCCTCTTCCGTCGCATCACCTATACCGATCGCCGCCTCGTCGCCCTGTGCACGGTCGGAATGGTCGTCGGCGTGGCGCTCGTGATCGGGCTCCCGCAACTCGCCCCGCCGTGGGTGCCGATGCTGTGCTTCCTCGCGCTGTGGATCGGGTACATGTCGATCTCGTCGATCGGCCAGACCTTCTACGGCTTCGGCTGGGAGATGCTGCTGCTCGAGGCCGGATTCCTCGCCGCGTTCCTCGGGTCGGACGACCAGCCGCCGCCGGTCCTGGTGATCGTGCTCTTCTGGTGGCTGCTGTTCCGCCTGGAGTTCGGCGCGGGCATGATCAAGATCCGCGGCGGGCGGGAGTGGCGCGACCTCACCGCCCTCATGTACCACCACGAGACGCAGCCCATGCCGGGACCGCTCAGTCGTCAGGCCCACCTGCTCCCCCGCTGGTTCCACAAGAGCGAGGTCGTCGGCAATCACTTCTCGCAGCTCGTCGTGCCCTGGTTCCTGTTCGCCCCGCTCCTGGGGCTCGTCGTGCCCGGGCCGGTGCCGGCGATCGTCGGCGCGATCGCGGCATCCGTCGTCATCGCGACTCAGACGTGGCTCGTCCTCACCGGCAACTTCGCGTGGCTGAACTGGGCGACGATCGTGCTGGCATTCTCGGGCTTCGGGGTCCCGGGGATCGGTGCGGGATCGCAGCGCCCGCCGAGCGACCTGCCGTGGCTCGTGAACGGGATGCCGTTGTACTGGGTCGTCGCCACCGCCGCCGTCTTCGTGCTCTACGTCGTGATCAGCTGGCCGGCCGCGCGCAACCTGGCGGCTCGGCGGCAGCTCATGAACGCGAGCTTCAACCGGTGGCAGCTCGCCAACGCCTACGGCGCGTTCGGCACGGTGACCAAGCGCCGCATCGAGTACGTCATCGAGGGGACGGCGGCGGAGGATCCGGGCGAGACCGACTGGCGCGAGTACGGCTTCAAGGGCAAGCCCGGCGATGTGCGCCGCATCCCGCGGCAGTGGGCGCCGTACCACCTGCGGCTCGACTGGCTCATGTGGTTCCTGCCGCTCGGGCGCTCGCTCGAGGACTGGTTCACCGCCTTCCTGGTGAAGCTTCTCGAAGCGGATGCCGCGACCCTCCGCCTCCTCGCCGAGGATCCGCTCCACGGCGAGCCCCCGCGCGCGATCCGCGTGGTCTCGTACCGCTACCGCTTCGCGACCCGCGCCGAGCTGCGCGCGACCGGCGACCGCTGGTTGCGCGACGAGCGCCGCGTGCTGGTGCGCCCCCTCCGCCTCCGCCCCTGACCCGGCCTGTTGCCCGGGGTCGCCTCCCCGCGTCCCGGCCACTTCGGGGACGCTTCTGATCGCTACAACGCCGCGATACCCGCCACACGCGTCCCCAATATCGCGCACACTACCCCGGCCCCCGGGCGAGCGAAGCGAGAGAAGCGGACGGATGCCTCGGCCCGGCCGTCCCCGATCCCCGAGCGAGCGAAGCGAGACGAGGAGCCGACGCCTCCCTCACGAGCGACGCCTCCCTCGCGAGCGACGCCGCCCCCCACGGGCGACGCCTCCCCGAACCTCAACCCGAGCGGGCTCGGCCTACGACGCCCACTGCGTCGTCGGCCAGGTGATCGCGGCGAGCGCCGCCTGGCCCGCGAGCGACGGGTGGAAGTAGTCCCGCGTCGAGATGTGCGCGCTCGTGAACGCGAAGTTCGCCACGGCGTAGTTGTCGAAGCGGCACTTCGCCGTCGCGGCGCAGGCCTCGGCGAGCGCCGCGTTGAACTCGTTGACTCGCTGCTGCACGGCGTTTCGCCGGTCGACGTCGGCCGGCTTGGTGCTCGTCGGGTTGGCGAGCATCGACTGGCAGACCTTGAGGAGGCTCCACGCGAGCCGCGCGGACGCGCTGTTCTTGCTGAGGTCGTACATCCGCTGCAGGTTCGGGATCGACGCCACGAAGATCTCGGGCTGATTCGCACTCGCCGCGAGCGCGGCGAGCCCCGCTTGCACATTGGTCTTGAAGCTCGCCGTCGGAGTCATGCCCGCGACCGTCTTGGTGCACGCGTCGTTCGCGCCGACCTCGAGCGTCACGTACTGCGCACCCTGCGACACGGCCTTCTGCGCCTGCGAAGCGAGCGCCGACGACGCCGCTCCGCTGACCGCATCGTTGTAGGTCACGAGCGCCGTCGCTCCGGCGGCGCGCAGTCGTGCGGCGTGCGAGACGACCGACGTGGTCGTCCCCGTCGACCAGCTGTTCGCGGGACACGAGAGCAACGACGAACACGTCATCGCGGCCTGCGTGATCGAGTCTCCGAGAGCCGCCATACGGGCGGGCAGTGGCGGTGCGGCCGAAGCCGCCGTTCCGGCGAAGAGCGAGCCGGCGATCACTGCGCCGGCGACGAATGCGGCGAGGGCGCGACGCCCGGCCTTGGATACGCGCATAGAGTCCCCCAGGACAACTCAAGTCGGCGGGGCGGGCCACTCGTCTTCGAGTCGTCCTCGGCACCGGCGTTTCGGGCCGACCGGTCCGGCGGATCGATCTGGCGCACAACCTATACCCGCCCGTTCCCGCCTCACAACGGCCCTCACGCACAATCGCACCGCGCCGCCGCGCCGCCCAATCCCGAAGCGGCCGGACCGCGAGCACCAGACGCACTCGCGCACATGTCCCCAGAAGGCGACGGATGCCTCAGCTCAGCGCGGCCGGCACCCCGGCCTGTGCCCGCACGACGCTCGGACCCCGCGGCGTCGCCTCGACGACGAGCTGCGCCGGGAGCTGCTCCTTCATCGCCTCGACGTGACTGATGACACCCACGGTCCGGCCGCCCTGACGGAGCTCATCCAGCGTGCGCATCGCGAGTTCGAGGGTGTCGGCGTCGAGTGAGCCGAAACCCTCGTCGATGAAGAGCGTGTCGAGGCGCACGCCGCCGGCGCGCGCCGTCACCACCTCGGCGAGCCCGAGCGCGAGCGCGAGCGAGGCCAGGAACGTCTCGCCGCCCGACAGTGACTGCGCCGGCCTCGGCATCCCGGTGAAGGAATCGAAGATCTCGATCCCCAGCCCCGAGGCCGCATTGCGCGCCGCGCGCGCGTCGGTGTGGTGCAGCAGGTAGCGCCCGGCCGACATCTCCGACAGCCGGAGGTTCGCCGCCTCGACGATCTCCTCGAGCTCGGCCGCGAGCACGAACGCCTCGAGCGTCATCCGCAGCGTGTTGGGCGGACGACCGGCGACCGTGTTCGCGAGGCGGGCGACGACGGATGCCTCGGCTGCCAGCTCCGATACTCCGGCCTGCGCGGCATCCACCCTGCGAACCAGCTCGCGCACGCGCTCGGCGATCTGCTCGGTGCGCAGCATCGTATGCGCGGCCTCCGACCACCGCGTCCGCGCGGACTCGAGGGCCGTGGCGGCGAGCTCGACGTCGACGAGTTCGTCGGGGACGCCCGCGAGCTCGAGCTCGAGCTCCCGCAGCCGATCCCGCTCGGCGCGGAGCGCGGCCTCGTGCGTGCGGATGCGCTCGTCGAGCCTCGTGCGCGTCGCCGCGTCGCGAAGCGCCGCGACGGCGGCCTCCACGCTCGAGGCGTCATCGGCGAAGACGGATGCCGCGACCCGCGCATCGCGGTCGGCTCGCGCCTCGGCATCCTGCACCCGCGCCGTCGCCGTACGGTCGAGGGCGTCGGCGAGGCGGCTCGCGGCATCGCGGAGACGGGTCGCGGCCGCGATCCGCTCGGCGACCGATCCGAACTCGCCGCGCGCGGCGACGACCGTCGCGCGCGCAGTCTCGGCGTCGGCGGTCTTGGCCGCGACGGCCTCGCGCGTCGCGGCGAGTGCCCCCGAAAGCGCCTCGCGCTCGGCACCCGCTGCCGCATCCATCGCGATGAGGTCGGCGTGCTCGGCGAGGAGGCGATCGCGTGTGGACACTGCCTGCTCCGCGGCATCGACCGCAGCGGCAGCTCCGTCGCGCTCTGCCGTGAGCAGGTCGACCGATCCCCCGCCGGCGCGGGCGCTGGCGGCGGCGTGCGCCTCGCGCGCGACGCGGGCCGCGTCGGTCGCCTCGACCTCGTCGGCTGCCGCGCGGTCGCGGGCGCGCTCGGCGACCGCGAACATCTCCTCGGTGACGGGGTCGTCCGAGGGCGCGGCCGGATGCGGGTGCTCCGTCGCGCCGCAGACGGCGCATGCCTCGCCGTCGACCAGCTCGGCGGCGAGCTCGGCCGCGTGGCCCGCCAGTCGTCGGCGGAGGAGCTGCGTCACCGCCGAGCGCGCACGGTCGTGCGCCTCCACGGCCTTCAAGTGAGCGATGTCGGCGACGCGCAGCCGGTCGGCGAACTTCTCGGCCTCGCGTGCGGCCCCGAGGCGCCGCTCGATCTCGTCGAGCTTCTCGCGCGCGGGCGCCAGCCCGGCCGCGGCGTCGCGCGCCGGCCCGAGAAGGGCATCGAGCGCTTCGAGCGCGGCGGGAAGCTGCGCGCGCGTGGCGTCGAGCTCGGCGATGAGCCGCGACTGCTCCTCGACGGCGGCAGCATCGCGGGCGAGCGACGCGTCGAGCTCGGCGAGGAGGCGCTCGGTCTCGGCCGCCTTCGCCCACACGGCGAGATCGCCCGTCAGGTCGGCGATGCGCTGACGGAGGGCCGCGGCATCCGTCACCGCCTCCGGATCGAGAGCGACCCACGCCTCGCGTGCTCTCTCTTCGGCCCGAACCGCGACGGCCAGCGCCTCGGCTGCCCGAGCAGCCCCTTCGATCGGCGCGCGGAGGGCCTCGGCGGCCTGCGCCCGGTCGAGCTCGGCACGGTCGGCGGCGACGGCGACCGCGTCTTCTTCGAGCCGGGCCAGCGCGCTGCGCGACCGGGCCCGGCGCTCCTGCCCTTCGCGCAGTTCCTTTGCCGCGGCGAACGCCGTCTGCGCCTCGCGATGTGCCGCGTCGGCCGCCTCGACCTCGCGGGTCAGCGTCTCGATGCGGTAGTCCACGCGCTGCAGGCCGCGGTTCACGGCTTCGAGCCGGTCCGGCGTCGATCCGCCGGCCGCGAGCCCCTGCGCCGAGCCGTCGGCCGCGAGATCGTGCCGCGACCCGCCACCCACGCCCGACCCGTCGGCCGAGAACACCCCTGCCGTGCCGGACCCGACAGCCCCGTCGAACCCCTGCTCGACGAGCACGCGCTCGGCCTCGCCCAGCAGCAACTCGACGAGCTCGTCGCTCGCCGCGACGGCGGCCTCGGCATCCTTTCGCCGCTGATCCAGCGCGCCCTGGTAGTCCTCGTACGTGCGGGTGCCGAACAGGCGGCGCAGGAGCTTCTGGCGATCGTCGCTGCGGGCGAGCAGAAACTCCGCGAACCGGTTCTGCGCGAGCAGGATCACCTGCAGGAACTGCTGCTGGTTGAGCCCCAGCAGCTCGTCGATCTCGTGCGCGACGTCGACGGGGCGCGCGGCGCGGCCGATCCAGCGCTCGTCGACCCACTGCAGCAGCTCGGCGCGGTGGGGCTCGGTCGTCATGCCCGTGCCGCGGAGCTTCGGCCGCTCGTACTCGGGCGACCGCGTGAGGCGCCACCGGGCGCCTGCGGCGCTGAACTCCAGGGCGACGGATGTCGGATCCTCTGGCGCGCAATGGTCGCTCCGCAGCCGCCGATCACTGCCCTCGTACCGCGGCACCGAGCCGTAGAGCGCGAAGCACACGCCGTCGAGCACACTCGACTTGCCCGCGCCCGTGCGGCCGGCGATGAGGAAGATGCCGTCGTCGGCGAACGCGTCGAAGTCAACGGTCTGGCGATCGCGGAACGGACCGAAGCCCTCGAGCTCGAGACGATGCAGCTTCATGCGGATGCCTCGGCGAGGACATGTTCGCCGATGAGCTCGCGGATGACGCCGATCTCGGCATCCGTCGCCCCTTCGCCCGCGCGCACATGCGTGAGGAAGGCGTCGAACAGCTCGACCTCGCTGCGCGCCTCGCGCACGCGGCCCGCATACGTGCGCCCATCGTGCGCCGGCACCCCCTCGGGCGTGTGGATGACCGTCGCGCAGTGCGGGAACCGCGCCTGCAGCCGGCGCATCGTATCGAGCTGCGGCGTCGCGTCGGTGTACTGCGCGCACACCCACGCGTCGGCGAACTCACCGAAGCGCTCGTCGGTCAGCAGCTCGTCGAGCGGCGCGCGAAGCGTCGTGAGCCGGCGGGGCACGGGAAGATCGAGCCACTGCGCCGAGGCGTAGCCTTCGCCATCCAGCTCGACGAGCCAGGAGCCGCGCGGCTTATCGGCCTCGCCGAAGCTGTAGTGCAGGGGCGCGCCGGCGTAGCGCACGCGGTCGCTGAGCCGCTGGCGCCCGTGGATGTGGCCGAGCGCGACGTAATCAGGCCCGTCGAGCACCGCGAGGGGCACGAGGTCGAGGCTTCCCTGGCGGATCTCGCGCTCGAGGTGCGGCGTGGGCTCGACACCCGCGACGAAGCAGTGTGCGATCGCGACCGAGCGTCCGCCGCGCTCGGCGAGGTCGGCGCGGATGAGCGACATCGCCTGCCCGAGCGCCTTCTGCTGCGACGTGACCTCGGGCCACAGGCGGCGCACGATCGCCGGCTCGAGGTAGGGGATGCCGTAGAAGTGCACCGACCCGTGCTCGTCGTCGATCGAGATCGGAGTGCCGACCTGCTCGGGACGCGTCACGACGTGGATGCCCGCGCGCAGCAGCTCTGCCTGAAAGCCGAGGCGCGCCGCCGAGTCGTGATTGCCGCTCGTGACGACGAGGTGGGCCCCGGCATCCGACAGCCCTGCAAGCGCATCGGTGAGGAGCGTGTAGCACTCGGCCGACGGCGTCGCCGAGTCGAACACGTCGCCCGCGACGATCACGACGTCGACCTCGTGCTCGCGCACCTGAGCGGTCAGCGCCGCGAGCACACCGCGGAGCGCATCGAGCGTGGCGTGGCCGTGAAACGACCGCCCGATGTGCCAGTCCGAGGTGTGCAGGATCCGCATGCAGACAACGTATTCGGCGCTCCCGACATCGCCCCCGAGGCGCTCCCGCGGTTCGCCCACAGCGATGCGACGGATGCCTCGTCCCGCGGTTTCGCGAAGCCCGCGTGTGCGACACGGCCCCGTTCCCCGGCATCCTCCCCGATCGACCTGACGGCGCCCCCGGCATCCAGTTGCCACAAGATCGCGCAACTCGATGCCGAGGTGCCACATGAACTGGCAACTCGCCCGCCCGGCCTCTCCGGCGGGCCCCGAAGCAATCGTCAGCTCCCCCGCGTTCGCCCGCCCGTCCCGTGCTTTTCACGAAAGTCCCGGCCGCGTCACCCCACCGAAACACGTCCGGGCGTACCGTGGAATATGGCGCCCACGACAGATCACTCACCCCGATCCACCGTCGTCGCTCTCGTCGGTCCCGACAGCGACGCGCTCCTCGCGGGCCTCCAGGGCCTGCCCGCGCTGCTCGCGATGCCGCTGCGCGGCGCCGAGCCCGCCGAGACGACGCGCGCCCTCGCGACCGCGAAGACTCCCTACGTCGTGCACGATGCCGATCCGCTCGAGCACGTCGCCGCCGCCTGGGTCGAGCTGTATGGCGAGCAGGCGACCCTCGGCACGCTCGAGATCGAGGTCGACACCGTCCTCGCCCAGTTCGAGTCGGGCGCGGCGATCATGCCCGACTACTACATCGTGCTCGGACCCGACGCGATCGAAGGGACCTGGCGCCACTGGTGGCTCGGCGCCCTCGCGCACCACGCCCCCTCGCGCGTGCTCCCCGTCGAGGCGTCGACCGCGGCGCTGCGCGCACGGCTGCGCCGCCTCCCTGCGTCACGGCCCTGGCCCGAACCGGCCGAGTGGCTCCCGCGCGTGCACTTCGACATCCCCGATCGGGTCGGTCTCCGCGACGAGCCCGGCGCCGCCTGACACCCCTGTCGACGGCGTCGGATGCCGCGGCCGCCCCGCGACGAGAACCTCGGCCCCCACCGGCACGACGCAACGCCTCGCACCGGTGAGATGCGCCACTCGCACACTCACGGATGTCGCACCTCCGTGCGACGATGACCCCATGTCCGAGCCGATCGATGTCGTCGCCGCCGTCATCGAGCACGACGGGCTGTTCCTCGCGTGCCGTCGCGCCCCGCACAAGGCCGCCGCCGGCAGGTGGGAGTTCCCGGGCGGCAAGGTCGAGCCCGGCGAAAGCGCCGAACAGGCGCTCGTGCGCGAGATCGGCGAGGAACTCGGCATCCGGATCCTGCCCGAATCGCACCTGACGACCGACGTGACCGGACCCGTTCGCCTCATCTGTCTGCGCGCACGTCTCGATGGCGAAATACCGCAGGCCAGCACCGACCACGACGAACTACGCTGGGTCGCGCGCGAAGACCTCGCCGTCCTCGAGTGGGCCGATGCAGATCTGCCCGCCGTCAGGATGCTCGCGAGTCCTGCGCACTGGTCCGCCTCGCGCAGGTGTCATGCCTGACCAGATCGGAACCTCATGACGTCACCGCCCCTCCCGACGCCTCGGCGCATCCAGGGCACCTATTACACGCTCGTGCTCGGCAACACCCTCGCGGCGTCGTTCATCTGGGGCGTCAACACGCTCTTCCTGCTCGATGCCGGGCTGTCGAACTTCGAGGCGTTCGCCGCGAACGCGCTCTTCACCGCCGGCATGCTCATCTTCGAGATTCCGACGGGCGTCGTCGCCGACACCCTCGGCCGCCGCGCGTCGTACCTCATCGGCACGATCACGCTCACCGTAACCACGGCGATGTACTGGATGCTGTGGCTCTGGCACTCGCCCTTCTGGGCGTGGGCGATCGTCTCGGTGCTGCTGGGGCTCGGGTTCACCTTCTTCTCCGGAGCCGTCGACGCATGGCTCGTCGATGCGCTCCGTGCCGTCGGATACAAGGGCAGCCTCGAGACGGTCTTCGGGCGATCTCAGATCTTCAGCGGCAGTGCGATGCTCGTCGGCTCGGTGCTCGGTGGCGTGGTCGCGCAGATGAGCAATCTCGGCGCGCCCTTCCTCGTGCGGGTCGCCCTGCTGCTCGCGATGTTCTTCGTCGCCGCGATGCTCATGCGCGACATCGGGTTCACGCCCGATCGCAGCGAAGGCCCGATCGCGGCGACCGGCACGGTGCTGCGGGCGTCTCTCAAGTACGGCCTCGGCAGGCCGCCGGTGCGCTGGCTCATGCTCGCGAGCCCCTTCACCGCCGGGGTCGGCATCTACGTCTTCTATGCACTGCAGCCCCACCTGCTGCAGTTGTGGGGCGACGAGGGCGCCTACTCGATCGCCGGACTCGCGGCCGCTCTCTTGTCGGGTGCGTCGATCGTCGGGGGCTTGATGGCCCCGTGGGTGCGCAAGCTCTTCCGCAAGCGCACCTCGACGATCCTCCTCGCCGCCGTCACGAGCGCCCTCGTGCTGGTGACCTTCGGCTTCGTGCAGAACTTCTGGATCGCCATCGGTCTCGTCGCCCTCTGGGGCATCGCCTCGGCGATCGACGACCCCGTGCACCGCGCGTACCTCAATGCGATGATCCCCTCGAAGCAGCGCGCGACGGTGCTCTCGTTCGACTCGCTCATGGGCTCGGCCGGCGGCGTCGTGATCCAGCCGGCCCTCGGCCGCGTCGCCGACATCAGCGGCTACGCCGTGTCGCTGCTGTGGAGCGGCGTCATCTCGGCCGCGGCCATCCCCTTCATCCTCCTCAGCCGCGCCGCCGGCTCCCCGGCTGACGTCGGCGACACGCTGGATGAGGAGACGGATGCCGCGCCCGGCGGCGACGCGAAGGCCGAGGTGTAGCGGGGTCGGTGCGTGGGGCTCGAATTCGCCCGCGGGTCGCGGCGAAGGAGGCGAACCGGCGGTAGACACCGGCGTGTTCGACGACCGGTATTCGCAGGGTGAAGGACCGGTTGCGGACGATCGGCCCGCCTACGCGGCGCGATACGTCGTGCGAATGGGTACGAAGTCGCTGGGTGCGTCCGCTGCCGTCGTGGCCGGGCTCGCCACTGTCACCCTCGGTATCTCCGTCGCGATGGAACTGCCGCAGGCTGTCCGCATCGCCGCCATCGCCGTCGGTGTCGTGTTGCTGGTGGCCGCGGGTGGGTTCATCGGTGCGGCCGTCTCCGCGCAGCGAAAGGCGAACTCGGATTGACGCCTCCGGTGCTCATGTCGACCGGGCGCGAATCCCACCGTTCAGCCGAGGTTCCTGCGTCCTTCCAGGAGATCTTTCGCACGAGCGAATCCGGTGGCCAGGTTCGTGCGCACCATCTCACCGATCATCGGTTCGGCGAACCGCATCAGACCCTCGGGCCGTCCCTCGATGGTCGCGCGGACGTCGCAGTCGTTGCCTGAGGCGATGAAGTCCATCACGAGCGCGGTCGGCACCGGTCCGGAAGTGCTCAGAGTCGCCATTCGCGCAGGTCGATCGAACTGTGTCACCCGCCAGTGGAAGTCGCTCTCGCGGCCCATCGCGCGAACGCGCGAATGGATGGTGGTCCCGACCCCTACTGGCAGCGGCGAGGTGACTTCCTCGAAGACCACCGACCCGTCCCACTGCGAGCGCGAACGAGCGTCGGTGAGGAAGTCGAAGACCTCCTCGACAGGTTGTTCGATCGAGATCGTCTCAATAACGGTGAACATCTGCTCCCAGCGCGCAACAGGAGTGTGCGCCCGTCTCGAGTAATCGTGACGCGATCGCCTTAGCGTCCCGCGGCGTCAGCGGGTGGGTTCACATCCGAGATCATCCGTGTCCGCGAGGATCGTTGCCCGGCGCCACGGTGTCCTTTGCCCGCACGGCACCATCCTCGCCATGTAGGAACAGCTCTCCGCCGCCGTGATCGCGGAGCCATTGCCTTCCAGTCGACAAGGCCTCCTCTTGAACGCGGTGGGTGGAAATCAGCGCACCATCACCTTTGAGATCCCAGTTCGTGCCATTCGGCACAACATGTGCTGACGCCATCGTCGGCTCCTTCCGCGCTGATCATCCTGACTGCATTCTGAAGATAGTCTCGGCATCGGCCCTTCGACAGGGCCCAGGAATTCTCCGCGCACTCCTCACCCAGTTCTCCGGGAGCGCCGACTACCTGCTTCACCCCGCGTTCGCGCCGGATGCCCTCTCATCCACGCAGCGCGCCACTAGGCTCCGGGCATGCCGTTGCTCCGAGCCGTCGTCCTGCCGGGGCTGGGCGCGATCATCGCTATCGCCGCAGCTGGGCGAGCTATGCGGCTCCTCGGCGGCGACGACCCACGCGAGGACCAGACCGTACGTGCGCTCCAGGCCGCATCCGGCCACCAACCGGATGACGTCGAAGCCACCGTCGCGACTGACACCTCCGACTTGAATGAGCGACGCGAGCCGATCGACCGCGTGACCAAGCCGCTCTCGTGGTACTCCGGCGTGCCGCAGACCATCGCAAACGGGGCGATCTGGTGCGGCGTGACCTGGCTCTTGACGCGCGACCTGCGCTCAGCGGTCGCCCCAGCGGCGGTGCTCACCCTTGAGACCGCGTGCTTCGTCGCATCCGCCGCGCTCGTGGGACGGCCACGACCCGAGCGGGTTTGGCGTCCGGAGCAACCGCACGCGACGTCGTCCTTCCCTTCCGGGCACACGGCGGCCGCCTTCGCACTCCACGGCACGCTCGCCGACCTGCTCGATCGTCACGGCGCCCGTGGCGCACGGCTCCTCGCGCCCGTCCTCCGGTACGCCATTCCCGGAGCGATCGCGTTCTCGCGGGTCTACCGCGGCCAGCACCACCTCTCGGACACCGTCGCGGGCGCCATGCTGGGACGGTGGAGCGCCGCTGTGGTGCGGCGGGAGCTGATCTCGTCGTAGGAGCGTGGGAGCCCGCATCCCGCCCGCCGCCTGCTGGTCGCAGACCCCGCGGGGAGTCGCCCGCAGCGTCAGACGGGGACGGCAGCAGACCTCAAGACGGCTACCGCGCGGTCGACTGCGAGGATCGCGTTCGAGTGGTCGACGTGCACAACCTTCGGGTCATATCGCGCGAGCTCCTCGTCGTCGTAGCTTGCGTAGGAGATGACGATCACAGTGTCGCCGGCCTGCACGAGACGGGCCGCAGCGCCGTTGACCTGAAGGGCGCCCGAACCTCGTTCCCCCACGATGGTGTAGGTCTCGAAGCGGGCACCGTTGTTCACATTGACGACGTGAACTTGTTCGTGCTCGAGGATGTCTGCAGCCTCGAGCAGATCGGCGTCGATCGTGATGGAGCCGACGTAGTGGAGGTCGCTCCCGGAAACCGTGCCTCGATGGATCTTGGACTTGAGCATGGTTCGCTGCACCGGGATGGCTCCTCACCGTTCAAGGCCAGGATCTTCCCGACCCAGGCACCATTTCTTTCTGGTCTCAGTCTAGGAACTCTCGCCTCCCCTCCCATGTGCGCCTCGCAAGTGGCACGTGCGAGCCGATGGCGGCGAGCGAGTCGGTGCTCACCCTCCCCGAGAGCGACCTACGAGACGGCCGACAGTCCGGCCGCCACAGCGAACCCGAGCACAGCGACCAGCCCTGCGGTATCGCCGGCCTTCTTCTTCGCTTCGGGAATCATCGCGCTGACCAACATGACGAGAAGGGCGCCGGCCGCGAAGCCGTCGATGGCGCCGGTGAGGCGGTCGTCGACCCCCGCGGACATTGCGTACCCGCCCAGAGTAGCCAGGGCGCAGACGACCGCCACAACGCTCCACCCGATGATGATTGGGCGGGATTTCGTTCCGGCAGCACGCATGTCGGTGGCTGAGCCGATCGACTCGGGCAGGTTCGATACGAAGATCGCGACGAGGAGAGCGACGCTGACGCCCTGACCGGAGCCCAGACCGATGCCCAGGACAGCCTGCTCGGGCACCCCGTCCAGCAGTGCACCCAGGAGCAGGGGCAGACCCGCGGCGCCCCCGGCGGAGCGCCCACCGATCTTCTCCACGCCGCGATCGCCGAGGAAGAAGACCACCCCGCCGGCGGCAAGCCCCAGAGCGACGGGCAGACCTCCGGACACAGCCAATCCTTCTTCGACCAGCTCGAACGAGACGCTGGAGATGAGTGCCCCCGCCCCGAAACCCAACACGGCCCCGACCAGCCGATCGTCCCATCGGTGGATGACTCCCAGCACCGCACCGATGACCAGGGAGGATGACGCGACCGCGCCCCATAAGAGAGCCGACAACACAGTGACGACGATATCGACGCGACCGGCATGTGCCCATGGCCACTGCGTCACCCTCGTGCGCCGCGCCTCGTGTCGGGAGACCTGGAGAACGCTGGAACCACGTTCCCCGGCGATCGTTTAGGTCTCAGTTCAGGAACCCGATCCTTCACCCCGACTCCGTCCGCGGCATCCGATCCCGGCGTCCTAGACGCACCTAGGGTTGGAGGATGCGATTCGGCGTCTTCATCCCGCAGGGCTGGCGTTTCGATCTTGTGGGCATCGACGCCGCACGGCATTGGGAGGTCATGAACGGCCTCGCGCAGCGGGCGGACTCCGGCCCCTGGGAATCGCTCTGGGTGTACGACCACTTCCACACCACGCCGGTGCCGACCGACGAGGCCACGCACGAGGCGTGGACTCTGATGGCGGCGTTCGCGGCATCCACCTCCCGCGTGCGGCTCGGGCAGATGTGCACCTGTATGGGCTATCGAAACCCGGCCTACCTCGCGAAGGTCGCGGCCACGGCCGACATCATCTCGGGCGGCCGCGTCGAGATGGGGATCGGCGGCGGCTGGTACGAGCACGAGTGGCGCGCCTACGGCTACGGCTTTCCCGGCATCCCGGATCGCCTCGCGAAACTGCGCGAGGGTGTCGAGATCATGCATCAGGCGTGGACGACCGGCCGCGCCACCCTCGACGGCAAGCACTACCAGGTCGACGGCGCCATCGTGCAGCCGCGCCCGCTGCAGGACGGCGGCATCCCGTTCTGGATCGCCGGCGGCGGCGAGAAGGTCACCCTCAAGATCGCCGCGAAGTACGCGACGTACACGAACTTCGCCGGGTCGCTCGAGGAGTTCGATCACAAGAGCGATGTGCTGCGGCGCCACTGCGACGACCTCGGTCGCGACTTCTCCGCCATCACGCGGTCGTCGAATTTCAACACCATCGTGGGCGACACGGAGGCCGACGTGCGCGAGCGCCTTGCAGCCCTGCGTGCACGGGTGCTGCCGTTCGTCGGCGACGACCGCGCCGACGCGATCGTACGCGACCTCGAGGGCTCCGACGGCGTGGGGACGCCCGACCGGATCGCGGAGCGGCTGGCCGAGCGCGCAAAGCACGGCCTCGGCTACGCGATCCACTACTTCCCGGATGCCGCGTACGACTCCACGAGCCAGGAGCTCTTCGAGGCGAAGGTCATCACGGCGCTGGCCTGAACGGGTCGGCGCGCCGGCCTGAGGGGTCGGTGCGCTCGGCTGAAGGGGTCGACTCCGCGCCGGCCGCGGCATCCGCTCGTTACTATCGGCAGGTGGGATTCGAGGGACTCGACCGCGACGCCGTCTCGTTCTATGCCGAGCTTCGCGCCGACAACACGAAGGCGTGGTGGACGGCAAACAAGGCGCGCTACGACACAGCCGTCCGTGGGCCGTTCGAGGCGCTCGGCGCGGAACTGGAGCCCGAGTTCGGCGCGGTGAAGATCTTCCGCCCCTACCGCGACGTGCGCTTCAGCGCCGACAAGACGCCCTACAAGCTCCACATCGGCATGGTCACACAGGCGACGGTGGCCCACTACGTGCAGCTGAGCGAAGAGGGGCTGATGCTCGGGGGCGGGCTGTACGACGTGCCGCCTGCCGCGCTCGCCCGGTTCCGCGAGGCCGTCGACGACCCGCGCACCGCCGAGGATCTCGACGAACTGCTCGCCGAGCTGCGAAGCGCCGGCTTCGAGCTCATGCGCGGCGACGCGCTCAAGACCGCTCCCCGCGGCTACCGGGCCGACCATCCGCGGCTCGAGCTGCTGCAGCTCAAGCGCCTCGCGGTCGGCAGGCGCGAGGGCCCCGCCGACTGGATGTGGACGCCCGACGCGTACGACATCATCGCCGACGACTGGCGCACGGTCTCGACGTGGCGCGCGTGGCTGATCGACACGCTCGGCGCGGAGCTGCTCGAGTCCGGCCGACGCTGAGAACGAGGCACGCGATGGACATCTCGGCCGTGAACCCGGCGCTGCGCGCCGCGACCGCGAAGACTCCGGCGATCGATCTCGAGAACGGCGCGGTGCGCTGGCTGGCGGCAACGGCGTCGTCGCTCATTCCGGGCAAGCGCGTCGACGGCGTCACGCGCCGCACCCTGCGCCACGACGGCGTGAAGCTGCGGATCTACACTCCGCCGCAGCCCTCCGGGGCGGGCCTGTTTGTGGATGCACGGCGGCGGTCTCGTGCTGGGCTCGGCCGCGATGGACGACGGGCATTGCGGCGAGACGGCCCGTGAGACCGGGGTCACGATCGTCTCGGTCGACCACCGCTTCGCGCCGAGGCATCCGTTCCCCGCGGCCATCGACGACTGCTACACGGCATGGCAGCTTCTCGACGGTGCGCGCGCCTGGCTCGGGGCGCACCTCGAGCGCTGAACGGATGCCGGGACCTTCGACCCGCGGCGGCTCGCTGAGCAGCGAGAGCATCGCGGTGCCGGTTGCTGCCGGTCGGCGCACGCGGCCTGACCAGCAGGGGTGACCGTCGTCCGATGAAGGAGGAGTCATGCACGCGTTGGTTGTCTTCGAATCACTCTGGGGGAACACCGAGCAGCTCGCCCGCGAGGTGGCTGCGGGGATCGGGGTGGACAGCTGCGAGATCGTCGACGCGGCTTCGGCACCGACGCACCTGGCGCCGGATGTCGACCTGCTCGTGGTGGGCGGCCCGACCCACGCGTTCTCGATGTCGACGGCGTCGACACGCGAGTCCGCCAGGACTCAGGGGGCCGAGCACGTCCCGGCCCGAGGCATCCGGGAATGGATCGAAGCGCAGCCGCACGTGGGGCGGCCCGTCCCGGTCGCGACCTTCGACACGCGCGTGACGGTCCCCCGCCTCCCGGGGTCAGCGGCGAAGAAGGCGATGAAGCGGCTCGTGGCGTTGGGCTTCCAGCCTGCGGCGAAACCGGTGTCGTTCGGAGTCCACGCGTACTCCGGCCCGATCACCGACGGCGAGGAGGAACGCGCACGCCGCTGGGGAGCGCAGCTCGCAGGTGCCCGACCGTAGCGCGCGGCCCTAGCGACGCGCGGTTCTCGGCCACCGCCGCGATGGCGATGGTCGAAAGGCGATCCGATCACGTGCCGACTCCGAACAACCCTCGAGCCCTCGGCTCACTGAGGGGGAGTCAACGTGAACAAGACCGGCGGCAGATGGAAGTTCCTCGCGTGGTCAGCGGTCGCGGGCGTGATCAGCGGGCTGGCGTTCCTCGCGGCCGCGGAGCTCGTCGCGCTCCTCGTCGCGCGCGGGGCGAGCCCGGTCCTGGCGGTCGGCTCGTTCGTCATCGACATCGTGCCGCAGCCGTTCAAGGAGTTCGCGATCACGACCTTCGGCGAGTACGACAAGCTCGCTCTGCTGGCGGGTCTCGGGCTCGCGGTGGTGATCGCCTCGGCGATCGCGGGAGTGCTGCAGTTCCTGAAGCCGCCGCTCGGCGTCATCGCCCTGGGTGTCGCGGGCGCCCTGTCGCTCGCCGCGATCGTCACCCGCGCGGGCGCCGGCCCGTTCGCCTTCCTTCCTCCGGTCGTTGGCGCGGTCGCCGGGTCGGTTCTCCTCGTCGTGCTGTGTCGCCGGCTCCGCCGGTGGGAGCGCTCGACATCGACACCCGCGACCGCTGTCGCGGGCGGGGCAAGTGGCGCCGACGGGAAGAGTGAGGACGATGCCGCGCCCGGTCTCGATCGACGCCGTTTCTTCGTGCTCGCGGGCATCGCCGCGGCATCCGCCATCGTCGTCGGCGTCACGGCACGAGCAGTGAGCATGGCGACCTCGTCGGTCGAGGCGATCCGCGGCGCCCTGCGCCTGCCCGCTCCGAAGACGACAGTCACCGTTCCGGCGGGCGCGGACCTCGACATCCCGGGCCTCACGCCGCTGTTCACGCCGAACAAGGACTTCTACCGCGTCGACACGGCTCTCACCGTGCCGACCATCGATCCCCAGACCTGGCGCCTCGTCATCGACGGCATGGTCGACAAGCGCGTCGAGCTCGGCTTCGACGAACTCGTCGCGATGGGACTCGATGAGTATTCGATCACGCTGACCTGCGTGTCGAACTTCGTGGGCGGCGACCTGGTCGGCAACGCGAAGTGGCTCGGTGTGCCCGTGCGCGACATCCTGGCACTGGCCGGCCCGCAGTCGGGCGCCGACATGGTGCTCTCGCGCAGCGTCGACGGGTACACGGCGAGCACGCCCCTGGCGGCGCTGACCGACGCCGGTCTGGATGCGATCCTCGCCGTCGCGATGAACGGCGAGCCGCTTCCGCTCGAGCATGGATTCCCCGTGCGCATGGTCGTGCCGGGCCTCTACGGGTACGTGTCGGCCACGAAGTGGCTCACCGAGCTCAAGGTCACGACCTTCGCGCAGGACGAGGCGTACTGGACGCCGCGCGGCTACAGCGAGAAGGCGCCGATCAAGTTCTCTTCTCGGCTGGACACCCCCAAGATCAGCAAGCCCGTTCCTGCGGGCCGGATCCCCCTCGCGGGAGTCGCGTGGGCGCAGACGGTCGGCATCGAACGCGTCGAGGTCAGCATCGACAACGGCGAATGGCAGGTCGCGACCCTCTCCACCCCGGTCAACGTCAACACCTGGGTGCAGTGGGTGCTCGAGTGGGACGCCACACCCGGCACCCACTACGTGACGGTGCGCGCGGTGAACAAGAAGGGCGAGCTGCAGATCGAGGAGTCCACCCCGATCGCCCCCGACGGGTCGACCGGCTGGCAGCGCTCGCTGATCTCCGTCACGTGACGAGGACGCCTCGCCCGGCGATCCCCGCACGATCGCAGGTGACGGATGCCGCGGCCCCCGCTCCGGAGGGCGAACCCTGCAGGCGTTCCCAGAGTGCGGCGGGTGCGACGTGAGACAGTGGAAGAGTGCTCCGATCGGTGTGCTGAACCGAAGGGGAGCCGTTGTCGAGGCTATGGGAGCAGTTCGTCCACGCGATCACGGGGCGCGTCCACGCGCACGCGACGCTGCCTGATCTCCGAGGCCTCGCGTCTCGCCGCATCGCCCTCGAGCGGACGCATTATCTCGTGAACGACAGCGAGCGTCAGGATCAGGCTCGTCGCCTTTACGTGCTGCGACGCGATCCCGCCGATCACCGCAGCGCGACGAGCATCGCGGTCTTCGCGAGCGGTCGCCGCGTCGGCTATCTGCCCGACCGGGTCGCCCGCGGCATGGCGGCACTGCTCGACGAGATGGGTGGTGCCGCGATCGTCAACGGTGCAGGGGCGCTGCACGGGAGCATGCGTCTGCGGGTCGATGTGCCGACGCCTAGCGAGCTGGTCGAGTTCGTGCGCGCACAGCGCGCGTCTGCGGCGGTGCCTTCAGCACCTTCAACGCCGTCGCCGCCGGCGAGCGACTCGGCGGCGAGCGACTCGGCGCGTCCGGCCGCGTAGCCGGGCGCTGCGGCGCCCCGCCGCAGAGACGGGTCGATCTGAGGGTCAGCCCCCGATGGCACTGCTCCCACCGGCGCGCACCTCAAGGGCGGCACGCCGAGATGCCACATCTACGCGCAAGTCGACGCCGAATTGCCACAACGACTGGCAACTCGCGCCCGCGCGGGCCCGGCCGACCCGGCCGCAGTCCGCCCGCGACGCACGGCGTCGGAGGTGGGAGCTATCCTCCCGTCATGGCCACGCCTGCGAAGAAGCCCGAGTTGCACGTCGACACGGTCGCGGAGTGGGAAGCCTGGCTCGACTCCGATCCCGATCCGGGCGGGGTGTTCCTCCGACTGCGAAAGAAGGGGTCGACGCTACCGGGGATCACGTATGCCGAAGCGCTCGATGTCGCGCTGTGCTTCGGGTGGATCGACGGGCAGTCGCAAGCCTTCGACGCCGACTACTTCTTTCAGACCTTCACGCCGCGACGACCGCGGAGCATCTGGTCGAAGGTCAACATCGGCCACGTGACGCGGCTGATCGAGGAAGGCCGCATGCGACCGCAGGGCCAGCTCGAGATCGACCGCGCGAAGGCCGACGGGCGCTGGGACAGCGCGTACCGGCAACGCGACGGCGACCTGCCGGTCGAGCTGCAGGAGGCACTGGACGCCGACCCCGACCTCGCGAAGGCCTTCGCAGCTCAGTCGGCGCAGAATCGGTTCGCGATGGCGTTCCGCGTCGGCAACCTCAAGCGGCCCGAGTCCCGCACGGCGCGTGTCGCGCAGTACGTCGACATGCTCAAGCGGGGCGAGACCATCTACTGAAGGGGCTGGGCGAGGCCGGCCCTGCGCGCATGGCCGCCGCACGGCATCCGTCGACTCGAACGCAAGGAGCGCCCGCGCGTCTGCGCGGGCGCTCCTTTCGCTGAGCGTGTCAGGCCGGCTGTTACGCGAGGGCCTTCGCCTTGAGGGAGTCGAACTCGGCCTGCGTGATGGCGCCGGAGTCGAGGAGCGACTTGGCCGACGCGATCTGATCGGTCGCCGAGGAGGACGATCCGGCGACGGACTGGATGTATTCGTCCTGCGCTGCGCGCATCGCCTTGGCCTGCTCGAGCTGCCGCTGCTGCATGCCGCCGCCGCGCGCGATCAGGTAGACGAGGATCCCGAGCCACGGAACGAGGATGACGAAGATCACCCAGAGCGTCTTGCCGCCGCCGCCGAGGTCGCTGCTGCGGAAGATGTCGCCGAAGACCCAGAACAGGCACATGAACCAGGCGAAGAACAGGAAGAACTCGAAGAGGGCGAGGAGGAACGACCCGTTGTCGTTGAACATGATTTCTCCATTTCTGTGGCCGCTCAGCGGATGCCCTTGCGGCGGATCACCCCGTGTCGACGGCGATTTCTCGGAGGCTAGCAGTGCGCAGAATGCCGATCCGCGCATCCTCAGCCGCGAAGGATGACCCCGGCTGACCTGACGATCGTGCGCCGGTCCGAAGGCACGGCAGCAGGACGGCAGACCCGGCGAATCCACGGCGCCGACCGGGGCGGACAGCAGTGCGCAAGAGAAGACCGGCCGCAGGTTCGGCCAAGCCCGGCTCCAGCCCCCCGCGACCCCGACGACCCGATCGGGCCGCGGGTTTGCCGCGCCCTGCACGTTACGGTGAGACCCATGCCCTTCGCGCTCGCGCTGACCGTCATCCTCGTCCTGCTCGCGGTGTTCCAGCTGGCGCTCGTGTTCGGCGCCCCGCTCGGCCGCTTCGCGTGGGGCGGACAGCACCGCGTGCTCCCCGCCCGCCTCCGCATCGGCAGCGCGGTCTCGATCCTCATCTACGCGCTCATCGACGTCATCGCGTGGGACCGCGTCGGCGCCGTCGACGTCTTCCCCGCACCGTTCTCCGAGATCGCGATGTGGGTGATCTTCGGCTACTTCACGCTCGGCATCCTGATGAACGCGGTCTCGCGCAGCAAGCCCGAGCGCTACATGATGGTGCCGGTCTCGGTCGCCCTCTCGGTGCTCTCGTTCCTCATCGCGATGGGGATGGGCGAACTCGCGGCCGCCGCCTGACGGCGGGCCGCGGCATCCGTCATCGAAGCCTGCTGCTGCGGACGGTCAGTGGGCTTCCGGATGCTGCGCCGATGCGCGCTTCGCAGAGCCGGCCCGCCGCCCCAGGAGGTAGGCGACGATGAGAAGCCCGATCGTCAGCACGAGCCACCCGATGATGGTCGTCCGCGAGAGGAAGAGGCCGCTCGTTGCCGGCGCGAACGTCGCGGCGGCGAGCGGCTGGTAGGCGAACCACCCGAACGCCACGGGCGTGAGCACCCCGACGATCACGACGACCACCCCGGTCGCGACGAGCGCTCCCGCGATGATCCAGGCGGCCGATCGGCGAGCGCCTGCCTTGTCCATGCCCACACCCTACCGAGCGCTCCGCGCGGACGATCGGGCGACGGATGCCGCGGCCGGCGTCGAGTTCGTACGATCTCGCCGAAACCACACGAAACCGACGCCGCCAGCGTGCGCTCTCGGCGAGTACGTACGTTCTCGACACAGCACGATCGGTCGACGGATGCCGCGGCCCGCGCCCGCTAGTCTGACGAGACGTCCGGGCACGACGCGAGGAGGCACGATGTTGCGGAAGATGATGCGCAGCGCCGCTGCCCTGATCGTGCTCGGCGTGATGATCACCGCCGCGACCGCCTGCGCGGCGTCATCGTCGGCCGGGAGCCGCTCGACTCTGTACGACAGCCTCGATGCGATCTCCGCTGACAGCTCCGCGCTCGTCATCGGCACGGTCCGGCAGCAGGTCGGCGAGGGCTCGACGACCGTCTCCTCGGTCGAGGTCACGAACGCGCCGTCCAATCCGCAGCTCGGCTCGAATCTCGACGACGACCCCGCCGCCGTCCAGGTGGGCGATGTCGTCGAAGTGCGTCAGGACGCCGAGCCGTTCCTCGAGAGCGGCGTCGAGTACCTGCTCTTCCTCACCCCGTCGGAGCTTCCCGGAGACGCGGCCTCGCAGTACTTCATCACGGGCGCAGTGGCCGGGCTCTACGAACGCGACGGCGGCGAATTCCGGCGCGTCGTCACAGACTCCGGCGACACGATGCCCGAGACGATCACCATCGCGGAATGACCTCCCGCCACAGCGCGCTCGCTCGACGGAGGCCGCAGCCAGGCGCCGCCCACGGCCGACCCCCGCGGCGAGTACGTACGATCTCGCCGAAACCACGCGAAACCGACGCCGCTAGCGTGTGTTCTCGGCGAGTACGTACGATCCCGACACAACGGCAGCGGGCGACGGATGCCGCGTACCCGACAACGCCGGGCTCGACCCGCCGGCTCCGGCGCAACGCCTACGTGGTCGCGTCGTTCAGCGACGCGCGGTAGCGCTCGGGCTCGGGCGTGCGCTCGAACGACCGGCCCGAGATCTCGGTCGGCGAGATCGACACCCAGCGGTACTTGAGCGTCGGGATCCAGGGGTGAAGCGGCAGCGCCTCGGCCGCGTCGATCTCGCTCTGCACCTGCAGACGCCGGGCGACGCCCTTCAGGATCACGCTGGCGCCGCGCGACTGGTCGTACTCGTCGACTTCGAAGGCGACGCGGGGGTTCTGCGCGAGCCCCGCGAGCTTCGAGCCGGGGGCCGTGCGTAGGAACACCCGCGGCCCATCCGTCACGTAGTTCACGGGAAAGATCTCGGGCTCACCGTCGACGGCGAGCGCGAGCCGACCGAGCTCGCATCGGGCGAGCAGGTTCCAGCACTGGTCTTCGCTCAGGCTGACGACAGCACCGTTCTCGTCGTTCATGACGCATCTCCGTCGATCTCACCCGCCGCAGCGCGGCGGTCTGAGCGAAACGATAGTTCGTCATGACCTCGAGCGGGCGCCTGCGCTCATCAGGCGGGAATCTCGTGCGTCCGCACCAGCTCGCCGTACCACCGGCCCGAGTCCTTGACCGTCCGCTCGAGCGTGTCGAAGTCGACCCGGACGATGCCGAACCGCTTCGCATACCCGTAGCCCCACTCGAAGTTGTCCAGCAGCGACCACACGAAGTATCCACGCAGATCGACGCCCCGCGACAACGCCCGGTGGGCGGCCG
The DNA here is from genome assembly GCF_052180235.1 of Microbacterium sp. F51-2R. Taxonomy (GTDB): domain Bacteria; phylum Actinomycetota; class Actinomycetes; order Actinomycetales; family Microbacteriaceae; genus Microbacterium. Next base: position 1,574,980 of record NZ_CP197470.1, read on the forward strand.
TGAAGTGGCGCCGCAGATAGTCCAGGCGCTCGGGATCGGGCACCGACCCGTCGGCGGCGACCACGTCCTCGAACGCGGCGCCATTCTCGGTGATCATGAGCGGCTGCTGCGGGAACTGCTCCGAGAGCGAGACGAGCAGCTCTTCGAGTCCCTCGGGCGCGATGTTCCAGCCCATCGCGGTGTACGGGCCGGGCTGCTCGACGAACTCCACGACCTGGTCGCTGCCGGGCCACGCCGTTCCGCCGGCGGCGCCTTTGTGTCCGTCGTTCATCTGCTTCGGCGAGACGCCGTCCCACAGCCGCACGGTCGCGGTCGAGTAGTAGTTGACGCCCAGCACGTCGATCGGCTGGTGGATCGCCGCGAGGTCGCCCTCCTGCACGAACGACCAGTCGGTGACGGATGCCGTGTCCTCCAGCAGGTCGGCCGGGTACTCGCCGCGGAGCATCGGCCCGGTGAAGGCCCGGTTCGCCAAGGCGTCGATGCGTCGCACGGCGTCGGCCGCCCCGTCCCCGACCCCGCGGAGGACGTGGAAGTTGAGCGTCACCGAGTACTCCGGCGTGCCGGCCGAGGTCACGCGGAGCGCGGTCAGCGCCCGGCCGTGCGCGAGGTTGAGGTGGTGCACGGCGGCGAGCGCCGCGGCCGGCTCGTGGCGTCCCGGCGCGTGGCCGCCCTGGCCGTAGCCGAGGTACGCGGAGCACCAGGGCTCGTTGAGGGTCGTCCAGGTGTGCACGCGATCGCCGAGCGCGGCGCCCATGATGGCGGCGTACTCCTCGAACGCGTCGGCCGTGGCGCGCACGGGCCAGCCCCCGGCATCCTCCAGCGCCTGCGGAAGGTCCCAGTGGTAGAGGGTGGCGACGGGCTTGATGCCGCGCTCGAGCAGCCCGTCGACCAGGCGCGAGTAGAAGTCGATGCCCTTCTGATTCGCGGGGCCCCGGCCCGACGCCTGGATGCGCGGCCACGCGATCGAGAAGCGGTACGCGTCGAGCCCGAGCTCGGCCATGAGGTCGAGGTCGCTCTCCCACCGGTGGAAGTGGTCGCACGCGACGTCGCCGGTGTCGCCGTTCCAGACCTTGCCGGGCGTCTGGGAGAAGGTGTCCCAGATGGAAGGGCCACGGCCGTCCTCGTCGAAGGCGCCCTCGACCTGGTACGACGCGGTCGCCGAGCCGAACGTGAAGCCGGGTGGAAACACCAGTCCCGAATCGCGGTAGTCCGGGCTTCCCTCTCCCTCGACCCGTGAGCCTCCATCTGAGCGCCGAGAGCGCGGGTAGCCCCCGCGGTCTCGGCGCTCCCGTGGAGGCTCACGGTCAGAGGAGGGGTCGACGAGCGGGGTCGTGCCGGGCGCCGAGGTCATCGGGTCACCTCCGAGAGGTCGACCGTGAAGGTCTGGGCGCGCCCGTCGGGGTTCGTGACGGTGACGGATGCCTCGCCCTCGCCGCCCGGGAACACCCGGAGCTTCAGGCCGTCGAGGTAGTCGTAGTCGGGACGGTCGGTGCGGGCCCCCCACGGGATGACCGCGCCGCCGCGCACGTAGAGCGGGAGCGACGTGAAGTCGTGCTGCTCCGTGCGCCAGCCGCCGCCGCGTACGACCTCGCCCGTGAGGAGGTTCGTCCACGTGCCGCGGGGCAGGTAGAACTCGACCTCGCCCGTCGCCGAGAAGACCGGCGCGACGAGGATCGACGAGCCGAGCATGTACTGCCGGTCGAGGTAGCCGACGGCGGGGTCGTCGCAGAACTCCAGCTGCATGGGCCGAAGGACCGGCACACCGGTGGTCGCGGCATCCACCCCCGCCTGGAACAGGTACGGCATGAGCTGCATCTTGAGGTGCGTGAAGACGCGCGTGACCTCGACGGCCTCGTCGTCGAACGCCCACGGCACGCGGTAGGAGTTCGACCCGTGGAAGCGCGAGTGCGAGCCGAGCAGACCGAATGCCGTCCAGCGCTTGTAGACCGTGGCATCCGGAGTGCCCTCGAAGCCGCCGATGTCGTGGCTCCAGTGCGCGAAGCCGCTCATCGCGAGCGAAAGACCGCCGCGGAGGGTTTCGGCCATCGACGCGAACGTCGACGTCGAATCACCGCCCCAGTGCACGGCCATCGACTGGCCGCCGGCGGTCGCCGACCGGGCGAAGACGACGGCGTCGCCCTCGCCGCGCTCCTCCACGAGCACGTCGTGCACGGCCTTGTTGTACAGCTGCGTGTACAGGTTGTGCATGCGCGACGGGTCGGAGCCGTCGAAGTACTCCACCTCCAGCGGGATGCGCTCGCCGAAGTCGGTCTTGAAGCAGTCGACGCCCTGCGCCAGCAGGCGCCGCAGGTGACCCTGGAACCAGGCCGTCGCGTCGGGGTTGGTGAAGTCGACGAGACCCATGCCGGCCTGCCAGAGATCCCACTGCCACACCGAGCCGTCGGGACGCGTGATGAGGTAGCCCTCGGCCGCGGCTTCGGCGAACAGCGGCGAGCGCTGCGCGATGTAGGGGTTGATCCACACGCAGACGCGGAGGTCTTTCTCGTGCAGCCGCGCGAGCATGCCGTCGGGGTCGGGGAAGGTGCGCGGGTCCCACTCGAAGTCGCACCAGTTGAACTCGCGCATCCAGAAGCAGTCGAAGTGGAAGACCGAGACGGGGAGCTCCCGCGCAGCCATCTCGTCGATGAACGACGTGACCGTCGCCTCGTCGTAGTCGGTCGTGAAGGATGTCGAGAGCCACAGTCCGTACGACCACGCCGGCACGACCGGGGGCCGGCCGGTCAGCGCGGTGTAGCGGCTGAGGACGTCCTTCGGCGTGGGGCCGGCGATGACGAAGTACTCCAGCTCCTCCCCCGCGACCGAGAACTGCACGCGCTCGACGGCCTCCGAGCCGATCTCGTAGGAGACGTGGCCGGGGTCGTTGACGAAGACCCCGTAGCCACGGTTCGAGACGTAGAACGGCACGTTCTTGTAGGACTGCTCGCTCGACGTGCCGCCGTCGGCGTTCCAGATGTCGACGGTCTGCCCGTTCCTGACGACCGGGCCGAAACGCTCGCCGAGGCCGTAGATGAGCTCGCCCACCCCGAGGTCGAGCTGCTCGTGCACGTAGGTGTGCGACGCCGGCGCGCCGAGCCCGGTGCGAGCGTTGCCCGCGACGCCGTGCGCGACGTCGGCTCCGTCGGCGAGCTGGATGTAGCCCTGCGACTTGTGCCCCGACCCCGTGACGCGCTTGCCGTCGACCTCGAACGAGAGCGACCACGGCGCGCCGGGAGCGACGCGGGCCGTGAGGCCTCCGGTCGTGAGCACGCCGCCGTCGTCGTCGACGGATGCCTCGCCCGCGCCGCCTTCGACGGCTCCGGGCAGCTCGAACCCGCCGTGCCGGCCGCGGCCGGTGTGGTGCGCGATGCGCACGCGCACGACGCCCTCGAGCGGCGAGGACAGCGTCACGGTGAGGACCGGACGGTTGAGGGTGTCGCCGCGGCGACCGATCACGGTGGTGGGAGCCGTGACGACCAGGGCCTCGCCGTCGGCGGAGGCCGCGGACGCGGGCGCGGCCGGGGACGCGGCATCCGTCTTCCAGATGTCGTACGCCTCCTGCGCGTACAGAGCCGTGACTCCGGGGCGCAGCTGCCAGAACCCGTCGGTGAACTTCATTACTTGACTGCTCCTGCCGTGATGCCGCGCGTGAGGGTGCGCTGGAAGATGAGGAAGAAGATGAGCGTGGGGATGATGCCGAGCAGCGCCGATCCGGCCGTCGTCGTGACGTCCATGAGGCGATCGCCCTGCAGCACGCTGATCGCCACCGGCACCGTCTGGTTCGCGTTGGACGCGAGGAAGGTGAGCGGGATCAGGAACTCGTTCCACGTCCAGATGAAGAAGAAGATGAGCAGCACTGCGAGGGTCGGGCGGCTGATCGGGAAGACCACGCGCCACAGGATCTGCCAGCGCGTCGCGCCGTCGATCGAGGCGGCCTCGAGGATCTCCTTCGGGAAGGTGCCGTACACCGACGAAAGGAGGTACGTGCCGAAGGCGGCCTGCACGACGGTGAAGACGATGATGACCGACCACACGTTGTCGTACAGGTGCACCGACTTGAACATGTAGTAGAGCGGGTAGAGCAGCGCCTCCTGCGGCAGCAGGTTCGCCAGCAGGAACAGCAGCACGATCCAGGTGCGGCCGCGCACGCGCCCGATGCCGATCGCGAAGGCGTTGAGCACCGAGATGAGCACCGCGAGCACCGAGACGATGCCCGAGATGAAGATCGAGTTCCAGACCTTCTCGGGGAAGTCGACGCGGTTCCAGAACTTCTCGATGCCCGAGAGGTCGATCGCCTGCGGGAGCGAGAACGGTCCCGAGGTGGCGTAGTCGACGGGCGACTTGAAGGCGTTGACGAGGATCAGGTAGAACGGCACGACGATGATGAGCGCGCCGAGGATGACGCCGGCGAGCAGCAGCCAGTCGTAGGGACGCTTCTTGAGCATGCCGCCGCGGGGGCGGGCCGACTTGCCTCGAGTGACGATGGCGGTGGTGGCGGCCATTACAGTCCCGCCCTTTCCTTGCGCTCCAGCGAGTTCTGCACGCGGATGAAGATGACCGACACGATCACCACGAGGATCGTGAGGACGGTCGCGATGGTCGCGCCGTAGCCGATGTTCCGCTTCGTGAAGAACTCGGTGTAGGCGTAGTAGGCCGGCACGAGGGTCGCGCCGGCGGGGCCGCCCTGCGTGATGACGTAGACGGGCCCGAAGACCTTGAGGGCCGCGATCGTGCACGTGAGCGTCACGACGAACACCTCGGGCCGGATGATGCTGACGGTGATCGCCGAGAAGCGCTGGAACCAGTTCGCTCCGTCGAGCTCGGCGGCCTCGTAGAGCTCGGGGTCGACGCGCTGGAGGGCGGCCATGAAGACGACGATCGGGTAGCCGATCTGCACCCACACGAGCACGGCCATGAGCACGAGGAGTGCCGAGGGCATCTGGCCGAGCCAGTCGACGGGGCCGATGCCGACGACGCTGAGGAGCTGGTTCATCGCGCCGGTGGCGCCCGGCCGGAAGATCCAGCCGATCACGATGCCGGCGACGGCGATGGGGAGGATCTGCGGGAGGTAATAGGTCGCGCGGAGAAAGCTGCCGACCTTGCCGCCGAACTTGCGCCCGACGACGTCGAAGAGGAGGGCCGCGACGATGAGGCCGACGATCGTGGGGATGACCACCATCGCCAGGACCATCCACACGGAGTTGACGAACGAGGTCCAGAAGTCCTCGTCGCCGAAGATCTTGATCCAGTTGTCGAACCCGATGAACTCGGGGGTCCGCACACCGCGCCACTTCGTGAACGTCAGGTACACGTTGAACAGGAGCGGGATGACGATGATGACCAGCAGGAGCACGAAGCCCGGCAGGAGGTAGAGCCAGTAGCCGGCGGTCCCTCCGCCGCGCTGCGGGATCGAGGGCTCTTCGGGGGGAAGCGCGGTGCGCGCCTTGCGTGCGCGGCCGCCCCTGCGGGTGGCGGCGCTGCCGGCGGCGGAGCCGCGGGACGCGGTGCCGCGGGACGCGGTGCCGCGGGACGCGGTGCCGCGGGACGCGGTGCCGCTATCGGCGGTGGTCGCGCCGGATTCGGCGGTGGTCGCGCCCTTTGCGGCGGACGCGCCGTTCTCGGCTGAGGTCGCGCCGTGTTCGGCGCGGGTGAAGGCAGACATGTTCGACTCCGTGAGGATCCGTGAGACGGGGCGGGGGCGGCGCGGCGGGACGCCGCCCCCGCGGGTCGGTCAGCGGTAGTCCGCTGTTCCTTCTTCGTACTGGGCGCCGAGGTTCGCGTTGGTGGTCGCGGCGTCCTGCGCACCGGTCACGAGACCCTGCAGCTCCTGGACGATCACGTCGTAGAAGCCGGGCGCGGGCCAGTCCGGATAGAACGAGAGGCCATCGGCATCCAGGATCCCGTTGAACGTGGAGATGAGCTCCTGGCTCTTCGGGTCGGTGATGTCGGAGGGATCGGCGGCGACGGGCAGGCCGCCGTTGTTGCCGATGATCGCCTGGATCTCGGGGCGCATCGTGATGTCGATGAACTTGTACGCGAGGTCCTTGTTCGCGGCGTTCTCGGGCACGACCCAGAGGTTGCCCGACGAGCCGAGCGAGAGGTCGGAGCCCGGGAAGGCGGTCATCGTCCAGTCGAAGCCCGTGGCCTCCTGCACGAAGCGGCCGTACCACCACGAGCCCGAGACGAAGATCGGCGCGGTGCCGTTGATGAACGAGACACCCGCGTCCTCGGCCTTGACCGACGACACGTCGCCGGCGATGTAGCCCTTGTCGACGTACTCCTTGAGCGTGTCGGTGGCGTAGCTGATCTCGGGACCCTGCCAGTCGACGGGGTTCTTGTAGAGCTGGTAGTCGTCGACGAACGAGCGGTCGGCCTTCGACAGTGCGAGCTGGTACCAGAGCTGTCCGAGGGGGTACTCGGCGCCGGCTTCGGCGAGCGGCGTGATGCCCTTGGCGACGAAGGCGTCGAGCACCTTCACGAACTCGTCGTAGGTCTTGGGGATCTCGAGGCCCGCAGCGGCGAAGGCGTCCTTGTTGTAATAGACGCCGACGAACTCGCCGTAGTTCGGGATGCCGTACCAGGTGTCGCCGCCCATGACGCCGTTCTCGTCGTACTTGGCGGTCGTCTGCAGCGACGGGGCGAGCTTGTCGGCCCAGCCGTACTCGTCGACGGCGTCGGAGATGTCGGAGATGAGGCCCGTCGAGGCGAGGAAGCCCGCCGTCGCGTTGCCCTTGTTGAACTCCATGAGGTCGGGCGCGGCGTCGGTGTCGAGCACCTGGCTCGCCGTCTTCTGGATCTGCTCGAAGGACTTCTCCTCGAACTCGACCTTGGCGCCGGTCTCCTTCTCGAAGACCTTGATGGCCTCGTTCCAGGCCTTGCCCATCGCGCTGTCTTCGCTCTCGTAGTGCCAGAGCTTGAGGGTGTCGCCCCCCGAGCCCGAGTCCGAGCCGGAGCCGGAGCATCCGGCGAGCGCGAGCGCGGCGACCGTCAGGGCGCCGGCGAAAGCGAGGGTCTTTCTCTTGGTGATGCGTGCCATCTTCGGCACTCCTTTCTCGGTCCCCTGACGGGGAGGGGTGTTCACGAAGTGCTATCGAAGCGCTTCGACAATGCAGATACGGATGCGATATCGAGTTGTGAGGAGGGTTTCGAGTTGCGGGGACGGATGCCGCGCGTCAGCCGCGCGGCGCGGGCGGCGGCGCGACGGAGCCGCGGTCGTAGTACACCGGCGGAATGAGGTGGAGTCCGGGGCGCGGCCGGTCGCGACCCAGGCTCGCCACGGCGAGGTCGACGGCGAGATCGCACGACGCCTCGGGGATGAGCGGGATGACATCGATCGGCTGCGACAGGACGGCCGTGTCGAAGGATGCCGCGACCGACACGAGCGACACATCGCCCGGCACCGACAGCCCGCGCTCGGCGAGCTCGGCGAGCACGACAGTGTGGACGTCGTCGACCCCGTGCACGAGGAGCGCCGTGGCGCCCTCGTCGAGGAGCTCCGCCACCGCGGTGCGAGCCATGGGAGCGCTCGTCTGGCTGTCGCCCGAGACACGGAAGGAATGACGGATGCCGCGTTCCTCCGCGCGCCGCTCGAAGGCGCTTCGCACGCGCGGCGGGAAGTTGGACTTCTCATAGGCGACCTGCGGCTGCCCGATGAGACCGATCGAGCGGTGGCCGGCATCGGCGACGCGGTCGACGGCGAGCACGGTCGCCGCGTCGAAGTCGAGGTCGACGCAGATGAGGCCCTCGTTGTCGTCGGGCACGCCGATGAACACCGACGGCGTCTCGATCGAGCGGGCGAGCGCCACGCGCTCGTCGTCGGGGGCCACGTCGAGCACGAGGATCGCGTCGACGAGACCGCTCGAGGCGACGCGCGCCATGCCGGCCGAGGCCTGCTCCTCGGTGAGCAGCAGGATGTCGTAGTCGTTCCGTCGCGCAGCGACGGCCGTCGCGAGCACGAACGACATGTGCGTCGGCGCGTGCGTGTCGCGACGCAGGGGCTCGGTGAGGGCGAAGATCTGGGTGCGGCTGCCCGCCAGCATCCGCGCACCGGCGTTCGGGCTGTAGCCGAGTTCGCGGACGGCCTTCTCGATCCGGAGCCGTGTCGCGACGGAGACGGGGCGCTTGCCGCTCAGCGCGTACGACACGGTGCTGATCGACACGCCGGCGGCCTCTGCCACCTCGTTGATCTTCGCCATGCCGACTCCGTCGTTGCTGTGCGGCCGTCATCGCCGCTCCCAGGCTGTGACTCTCGGCGGGGGCCGAGGGTCGAAGCGCTTCGCGAAGCGCTTCGACAGGCATCGTACGCACACTCGATCGTCGGATGCAAGAGTTTCGTGGTCATTCCCAACAAATGGGATTCAGGATGCCGCGGCCGCCCGGGTAGCGTCGAGGGATGGCCTCCCCCGCACGCGTCCGTCACTTCACGTGGCGTGGCGCGACGATCGTGGCCGAGAGCACCGGGAGCGGCGAGCGCACCTTCGTGCTCATCCACGGGATCGGAATGGGCCGGAGCGTCTTCGCCGATCTGACGCAGCGCCTCCGTCATCACGGACGCGTCGTCGCGATCGACCTGCCGGGCTACGGCGAGGCTCCCGAGCCGCCGCGCACGCTCACGGTCGAGCGCAACGCCGACGTCGTCGCCGCCTACCTCAGCGACCACACGTCCGGCGATGTGACGATCGTGGGGCACTCGATGGGGGCTCAGGTCGCCGTCGAGGTGGAGGCGAGGCATCCGTCGTCCGCCCACCGCCTCGTGCTCGCCGCGCCGACGACCGATCCGGCGGCTCGCACCGGATCGGCACAGCTCGCGCGGCTGCTGCGGGACATCGCCATCGAGAGCCCCGTCGTGTGGGCCCGAGGAGCGCGCGAGTACCTGCGCGCCGGCCCTCACCTGCGGCTCAAGCTGCGGGCCATGCTCGTGCACCGCCCAGAGGAGACGTTCCCCCGCGTGCTCGTGCCGGTGCTCGTGCTGCGCGGCCAAGACGACGTCGTCGCGCCGCGCGCGTGGTGCGAGGAGGTCGTACGGCTGCTGCCCGAGGGGGCGCTCGCCGAGATCCCCGAGCACGGGCACGAGACGATGATCCGCGACTCGGCGCCGGCGGCCGCCCTCATCGTCGAGTTCGCCGAGCGCACCTGACGTCGGGCCTCACCGGTCCGGCGTCAGGGCATCGGACTCTCGGCGACGGCTCACCAGGCGGGAAGCGAAAAGAGACGCGGGTCTCACCAGGGCGAGGGGCGATCGTCGTCGCGTTCGCCGTCGTCGGGGAACTCCGGAAGCGCGTAGCCGCCCGCCCGGATGCAGAGCCAGCGGAGCTCCTCGGGACTGTCGGGCACGCAGCGCCACGTGCGCCACACGCCCTGTCCCACCCGCACGACGGTGCCCGGACCCACGTCCACGATGTCGTCGTCGAGCCCCATCTGCCCGCTCCCCTGGAGGAAGACGTAGAGCTCTTCGATCTTCGCGTGCGTGTGCCAGTAGCCCGCCTCTTCGCCGGGCTCGTAGGCATTCGACGTCAGGCCGATGTACTGCATAGCGAGCTCGTGGTCGACGACGCGCCGACCGTCACGTGACGACGCCGGCCGGAAGCCGCCGTAGTGCTCCCGCCACTCGTCGAGGCCGCCGATCTCCAACACCTGGTAGTCGCTCACCGCGCCACTGTAACGCGCTCGGAGGGCCGCAGATCGCGCGATTCCTGCCACGTTCGCCCGACCCGGCAATGTCGGAACCCCCGCGTAGGTTTCACACATCGGAAGGTTCAGAGTTCGGAACCAACGGAGGAATCATGCTCTCGATCGTTCACGGCGCAGAAGTGCAGTTCCGTCACGAGTCGGCCTTTCGCGAGCGGGAACGAGCCGTCCTCGCCGCGATCCGCGCGCGCGAGGCGGCCGTCCTCGCGATGCGCGAGCACGAGGCCCTGCTCGCCGGAGTGCGCACGCGCGAGGCCGTCCTGGAGGTCGCTCCGGCGAAGGCTGCGCGTCAGCGCGGACCGTGGGCTCGGCCCATCGGCGTCGCCACCTGCGGCGAGCCTGCCTGCGCCGTCGCCTGACCGTGCTGTGGCCGCTTCGTGATCAGGATCGTCTGATCACGAAGCGGCCGTTGCCGCGAGGGGCTACGCGTCGCCGGTCGCGGCCGACTGCGCCTCGCCCGTCGGCTGTGGGCCGCCCGTTGCGACGTGCTACGCGTCGCCGGTCGTGATCTGGCGCGCGAGCTCCTGGATGTCGCTGTCGGGAAGATCGATGCCCGACTGCTCGAGCCGCTGCTTGAGCACGTCGTAGACGCGCTCGGGCTGGGTCGAAGCGATGTCGTCGCGGGTCTGCACGACGATCCCCGAGACCTTCTCGACGTCGCTCGCATTGTTCTGCGACATCGCGGGAAGGTTCTGCTCCTGCTCCGTGCCGAGTCCGCCTTTTCGCTGCGCCTCGCCCACGGTCATCGTCTCGCGACCGCCGTCCTGGCCCTGGTGGTGACCCGCGGCCTGTGCGTCACTCGCGGCCGTGCCGCTCTGCGCCGACTCGGTGTTCTCGTCGTCGATGACGCCGATGCCCACCGCCTCGTGGCTGGGCTCGTCGCTCGCGGGCGGGAACGACCCGCTCCACCCCGGCTCGGCGGCGCCGGCCCCGGGCACTCCCGCCGCCTGCTCGGGATTCTCGACCTCGCGCTGCTGCGGAGTCTCGGCGTTCTCGCCCTCCGTGCTGCGCTGGTCGCCCCCGATCGCGGCCTCGCCGCTCGTCGACGTCGCCGCGCTCCCGGCGTCGCCCCGGTCCGGATAGCTCACGCCCGGCTGCTCGTTCTCATTGCCCGTCGTGGACATGTCACCGCTCCTCATCTGCATCGGCATCGGTCGCCAGATCGGGGTCGGCGCCCTGGCTCGGCTGGTCGCTCTCGACCTCGCCGACGTCGGTGCCGCCCGCGGCGTCGGCACTCTGCCAGCCACCTGTCGGATCGGCGTTGATCACACCCTCGGGAAGATCCCTGTCGTCCTCGCGCATCACCCGCTCCTCTCGACGTTTCCAGCCTCACCGTGCGCGCCCTGCCCCGCACGGGCTTGACGATCGAGGGGTCGAGGGCTAGGCGGACTCGTCGCCTCGCGGAGCTGCGGCGCGGGACGCGGCATCCCGGTCCTTCGCGACCGCCTTCCCGAGCAGCTGGCCGCCGCTGGTGAGCAGGGCGCGCCGCCATGGCGCGACGCCGTCGATCTCGATCTGGATCGAGATGGAGAGGATCGTGCGGATGAGGACGATGATCCCGAGGATCAGGGCGTCTTGGAGCGAGGGCTTCGAGGTGATGGTGCGTACGAGGTCGGCCGCGACCAGCACTTCCAGCCCCAGCAGGATCGCGGCGCCGAGCGTGGACCGCAGGGTCGTGTAGGCGGCGTGCGCGCCTTCGCCGCGGGAGAGAGAGCGGATGCCGATCACGACGGCGAGCAGGAACCCGCACACCATGACCACCGCGCCGACGATCTCGAACCCGATGGCGACGACGGTGAAGACCGACTCGATGTCCACGGCGTCAGCGTAGGCCCGCCCGCGCCGAGGCGGCGCTAAGCCGAGCGGCGGTGCTGCAGAATCGCCGCACGCTCGGGGTGTGCGTCGAACCAGTCGGCGACGTACCAGCACACCGGCACGATGGTGCGGTCGCCCGCCTTCTCGAGTTCGGCGACCGCCCGCTCGACGAGTTCGCCGGCGTAGCCGTGGCCGCGGAAGGTCGGGACGGTGTAGGCGCGGGTCATGGCGACGCTGCGTCCGTCGTCGCGATAGTCCAGGACGCTCACGAGCTCCGACCCGGCGAAGAGCGTGTAGCGCGAGGCATCCGGCTCGTGTGCGAAGGTCAGCTGAGTCACCACGAAAGGGTAACGCCGGACGAGAGGGGCAGGGCCCGTGCGTGAGGGAGTGTCAGCGGATGCGGAGGGGCTGCTGGTCCGTCCCTTCGGCAGAACTGAGCAAAGTGTCATATTTCGTCATCGCCGGGGCGCGGCATCCGTGCGATTTGACACATTCCGACGCACTCGGACATAATCAGGCGCATGACTGACAACGCACGCTCTCTGTCCGCCCTGGAGGCGAACGGGACTGCCGGCATGATGATGGCCGGCCGCGTTGCCATGTGTTGTCGAATGTGCCGCTAAAACGGTGACATCTGCCGGACTCCGGCGCCGCTTGATCTAGATCGCGCGCCAGGACTCCCCCGGGCTCCCGAGAGAGCGTCATAAGCGCGACTCCGGATGCCTCGCACACCGCCCAATCTGACGGGCCCGGCCTCCCGGCCGAAAATCGCAACGCACTCCCGGCGTCGCCGGATTCCCGCAAGGACTTTCATCATCATGTCGAACACCGCCCTCCTCGAGCGCACCGCCCCCGTCCGCCATCTCCGTGCCGTGACCGCGCCGGTGCGCACCGTCTCCGGCCGTGGAGCCGTCGCCGAGCCGCCGGCTGTCGCCGCCCCCGCTGCTCCCGCCGCACCCGCTGCTCCCGCTGCTCCCGCCGCCGAGTCGCCTGCTCAGCGCAACCTCCCGCCCGGGACCTCGCCCCGCGGCTTCGCCCTCTATGTCGGGCTCGACGAGGCCAAGGCCGCGGCGGCCGGAGTGTCGCTCGGCACGCTCGTGGAGGCACTGCGCCGGACGATCGCCGACCTCGCCCCCGACGCCGAGACCTACGCGACGGTCGCCCTCGCTCCGGTCGGCTCGGGCGGCCGCGATGTCGACGTGGTGCGCCTCGCGCTGCACGAGCCGTCGGCCATCGCCCGCACGAAGCAGGACGAGACCGAGGAAGAGGACCGCGCGCCCGGCGGCGTGGTCGTCGACATCTCGCGCAAGCGTGTGCTCATCGAGGGCGAGTCGGCCGCGTTCACGTTCAAGGAGTTCGAGCTGCTGCAGTACCTCGTGCTCCGCGAGGGCCGCACGATCGAGCGCACCGAGCTCGTGTCGTCGCTGTGGCACGCGTCCGACGACGAGGCCCCGGGCGAGCGCACGATCGACGTGCACGTGCGCCGGCTGCGCGCCAAGCTCGGTCGCTACGAAGACATCGTCCGCACCGTTCGCGGCGTCGGCTATCGCTTCGACCGCCACGCCGACGTCGTCATCCGCTACGGCCACGGCACGCCCTCGCCCGACCGCTTCTGACCTCCGGTCGGCCGGGCGTGTTCCGGCCGGCCCGGCCTGGAGCCGTTCCGGCCGCTGTTCCGGCGCGCTGTTCCGGCGTGGTGTTCCGGCGTGGGCTGAGCCCCCGGGCGCGTACCTAACTCAGGACGAGCGGCGCTTGCGGGGCGCGGAAAGCGTTTGCTTGAAGCATCCCGCGCCCTCTCATCCTGAGTTGGGCCCGGTAGTCCGGTGTCAGCTCCGAGACCCGGGCGCGTGGGGTGTCGGCACGGCGGGACGGCGGCCGCGCGTTCATAACTCCGGAGAATCGGCGCCTCCCGGCCCGAAACAACGCTTCCGCAGCCGTCCGGGGCCCGTTCTTCCGGAGTTATGCACGGCCAGCCGCCCGGCTCGACCGAGCCCGGCGGGAGTGCAGCCCGAGACCCGGGCGCGTGGGGTGTCGGCACGGCGGGACGGCGGCCGCGCGTTCATAACTCCGGAGAATCGGCGCCTCCCGGCCCGAAACAACGCTTCCGCAGCCGTCCGGGGCCCGTTCTTCCGGAGTTATGCACGGCCAGCCGCCCGGCTCGACCGAGCTCGGCGGGAGTGCAGCCCGAGACCCGGGCGCGGGGGGTGTCGGCACGGCGGGACGGCGGCCGCGCGTTCATAACTCCGGAGAATCGGCGCCTCCCGGCCCGAAACAACGCTTCCGCAGCCGTCCGGGGCCCGTTCCTCCGGAGTTATGCACGGCCAGCCGCCCGGCTCGACCGAGCCCGGCGGGATGTCGGCGCCCGGCGCGTAGGGTGAGGGCATGACCACCTCGCTGTCGCGCATCCGCGTCGCCCCCGGCACGCGCGCCGCGGCGAGACAGCCCCCGCGCGACACCCGCCCGGATCACGGCCGGCCGCTCGAGACCGAGTATCGGCCGAGGCATCCGCTGGACCTTCGTCGCACCGTCCTCTACCAGCAGCACGGCGCCGGCGACCCGACCATGGTCGCCGACCACGCGGTCATCTGGCGGGCGAGCCGCACCCCGGAGGGCGTAGCCACTCTCGCTCTGCGCGAGACCTCCCCCGGCATCGTCAAGGGCGCGGCCTGGGGCCCCGGCGCCGGCTGGGCCCTCGCGCAGCTGCCCGCACTGTGCGGGGCGGAGGACGATCCGACGGGGTTCGAGGCGGCGCGGCATCCGCTCATCGCCGACTCCCACCACCGCAATCCCGGCCTCCGACTCAGCCGAACCGGCCTCCTCTTCGAGGCTCTCGCGAGCGCGATCTTCGAGCAGAAGGTCACCGGCGTGCAGGCGTTCGGCGCGTGGCGGCGCATCGTGACGTGGTTCGGCGAGCGCGCGCCGGGGCCGACGCCCCGGCCGATGTTCGCCCCTCCGACGATCGACGGCTGGCGGCGGATCCCGTCGTGGGCGTGGCATCGGGCAGGGCTCGAGCCGCCGCAGTCCAAGACCGTCGTGGAGTCGGCCCGCCGGGGCGAGTCGCTCGTGCGGATCATCGCCGAGGCTGCAGACGGCGACGAGCACGAGCGCATCCTCACCGGCCTGCCCGGTATCGGCCCGTGGACGAGTGCGGAGACGCGGATCCGCGCGTTCGGCGACCCCGACGCTGTCAGCATCGGCGACTACCACCTGGCCCATCAGGTGGGCTTCGCCTTGACCGGGACGCGGGCGGACGATGACGGGATGCTGCGCCTCCTCGAGCCGTGGAAGGGTCACCGTCAGCGCGTCATCCGTCTCATCGGGGCCAGCGGTGTGCAGGAGGCGCGGCGCGGGCCGCGCCTGCACCCCGAAGACCATCGCGGCCGTTGAGTCAACCGCCTGCGCCAGGATGGCGGGATTCGAGATGATGTGTGCATGATCGAGCCCCTCTCCGGCCTTCCCGACGATGTGCTGGGCTTCCGCGCCGTCGGCACGGTCGATGCCGTCGACTACCGCACGGTCCTCGACCCCGCGATAGACGCCTGGATCGCGAAAGGCAAGAGGATCAACCTCGTCTACGTCTTGGGCGAGGAGTTCTCGCGCTACTCGCTCACCGCGCTGTGGCAGGACATGCTCCTCGAGGGCAAGCCTGAGACCAGCTGGGGGCGCGTCGCGCTGGTGACCGACCACCGGATCCTCGGCGAAGTCGTCCGCGGCCTGGGGTCGCTGTCGTCGGCAGACATCCGGCGATTCCCGCTCGCCGAGAAGTCCTCCGCGATCGATTGGGCAGCGGGGAAGGATGCCGCGGCCACCGCTCCCTGAAGCGTGACGAGCGTCCGGTCCCGGGCCTTGCGGATGTCGGAACCCCCGAGGACACTGAGTCGCGCCGCCGGACGGTGGCGGCATCCATCCACTCGGTTCGACCCGCCAGGAGACTCGCCATGCTCACCCTGAACCCCTACCTCTCCTTCAAGGACAACGCCCGCGAGGCGATCGAGTTCTATCACGGCGTCTTCGGCGGCGAGTTGAACATCACGACCTTCGCCGACTTCCCCGGCAGCGTCGACGATCCGGCCGAGAACGACCTCGTCATGCACTCGCAGCTCACGAGCCCCGAGGGCTTGGTGCTCATGGCGTCGGATACTCCGTCGCGCATGCCGTACGAGGCTCCGGCCGGCATCGCGGTGTCGCTGAGCGGCGAAGACGACCCCCAGATGCAGCGCTACTGGGAGGCTCTCGCCGAGGGCGGCACCGTCACGATGCCCTACGACACTCCGCCGTGGGGCGGCAAGTTCGGCATGCTCCGAGACAGGTTCGGCATCGATTGGATGCTGACGCTCAACGCGCCGCAGGGGTAATCCGCGCGGGAGCAGGTTTCGAGCGACGGATGCCGCGGCTCGGCGCCGTGCGATGTCATGCACCCGGCGCCGGTCACCCCTAGGCTGACCGCATGACGCAATCGGGTGCCGGGGGATCCGGGCGAGGCTGGCCGAAGGGCCGCGTGGGTTGGATCGCCGGCTCGATCATCATGCTGCTCGTCGGGTCGATCGTCGGGCTGGCGCTCGGCAGCATCTGGATCGGCCTTGCCATCGCGGCGATCGTGTCGGTGGGCTGGATCATCGCCTACGAATCGCAGCGCGGTCGCACACCCGACATGTACGACCCCGACGACGACGGGGCACGACTCTAACTGCAGGACCTGACCGCTGGGCGCAGCCGTGGCGGCAGGGCCGTCGCGCCCGTGCCGCCGCTGCCGTAGCGAACCGTGCAGGCGGGGCGTACCGTGACGATCGGGAGGTACGTCATGCGAGCGAGCGTCGGCGATCGCGTGCTCATCCACGGGCGAGCGGTCGGAATGGTCGAGCGAAGCGGTGAGGTCATCGACATCCGCGGGCACGAGGATGACCCGCTGCTCGTCGTCCGTTACGACGACGGGCACGAAGCCATCCTTTCGCCCGGCACGGACTGCGAGATCCTGCACACGACTTAGCTTCAACGCACATCGATCCGGGTATGTCTCCACCCCGAGACACACGCGTGGCCTCCAGCGCGGCGGTACGAGTAGCCTCGGGCGCAGCGCGCGTCGGGTGATGCCGCCGCGCCAGGCTGAAGGAGACAAGCGCGTGAAGATCGCCGTCGCAGGGGGCACGGGTCGAGCCGGATCGGAGGCCGTGGCGACCGCTCGAGCACGAGGCCATGAGGTCGTCGTCATGGCGCGTTCGCGAGGCGTCGACCTGGTCACGGGCGAAGGGGTCGCCGCGGCGCTGGATGGCGTCGACGCGATCATCGACGCCTCCGGCGTCCAGGGGAAGGACGACCCCACTGCCTTCCACGAGGCGGTCACCCGCCACCTTGCGCGAAGCACCGCCCACCACCTCGTCGTGCTCTCGATCGTCGGCTGCGACCGCGCTGCCACGTATCCCCTCTACGGTGCCAAGCTGGCGCAGGAGCGGGCGAGCGAGGCATCCGGAATCCCGTTCACGATCGCGCGGGCAACGCAGTTCCACGAGTTCGCCGGGTTGGTCTGGGACTTCGGCCACAAGGGTCCGCTCAACTTCGTGCCGCGGATGCGCACTCAGCCCGTCGCGGTCACCGAGGTCGGCGCGAGACTCGTCGACCTCGCCGAGGGGAATCCGCTCAATGGTCGCGCCGCCGATTTCGGTGGACCGCGCGAGGAGTCGCTCGTCGAAATGGTGCGCGCCTACGCCAAGGCGTCGGGTCGCTCGGCGCGGATCGTGCCGGTCAACCTGCCCGGCGAGTTCGGCAAGGCGCAGCGCGAGGGCTGGCTTCTGCCGGGCCCCGACGCCGTGCTCGGATCGCAGACGTTCGCCGAATGGCTCCCCCTTCAGCGAGCCGTCTCCTGACTCTGGGCCCCGCAGCAGGCGGCATGGCAGTGGGAGGTTTCCGCGGCGGCGGAGGGACGAGGCATCCGTCTCTGTCGCTTACATCTCCTCGTGATGATTCGGGTCGCCGTCCCAGAGACGACCGCGCTCGAGGCGTGAGATCGCCGCGACCTCGTCGTCGCTGAGCGTGAAGCCGAAGACATCCGCGTTCTCGATCTGGCGAGCGGAGTCAGCCGATTTCGGGATCGGCGTCGAGGCCAGCTGCACGTGCCAGCGGAGCACCGCCTGTGTCGGCGTGACGCCGTGCGCGGCCGCGATGTCGGTGACGACGGACTCGGTGAGCAGCTCGCTGCGCCGCGCGAGCGGGCTCCAGCTCTCGGTACGGATGCCGTGTTCGGCGTGGAACGCGCGCAGCGCGCCCTGCGGGAAGTACGGGTGCAGCTCGACCTGGTTGACCGCGGGCGTGACCCCGGTCTCGTCGATGAGCTCGGTGAGCATCGCCTCGGTGAAGTTCGACACGCCGATCGAACGCACGAGACCGCCCTCGCGGAGGGCGATCATCGCCTGCCACGTCTCGAGGTACTTGCCCACGCTCGGGTTGGGCCAGTGGATGAGGTACAGGTCGATGCGCTCCAGGCCCAGTGCGGCGACGGATGCCTCGGCACTGCCCATCGTGCTGTCGTAGCCGTGGTCGCGGCCCGGGAGCTTGGTGGTGACGATGATCTCGTCGCGACCGACGCCGAGCTCGTCGCCGGCACGGCGGACGGCCTCCCCCACCTCCCGCTCGTTCTCGTAGTTGACCGCGGAGTCCAGGAGCCGGTACCCGGAGGAGATTCCGGCGACGATGGCGTCGATACCCTCTGCGCCGCGCAGGTTGTAGGTGCCGAGGCCGAGTTCGGGGAACATGGTGCCGTCGTTGAGGGTCACGGTGGGGATCGTGGGCATGGATACATCCTGCCTCGCGCGGCGGACACTGTCTCTAACCGGGGGCGCTCCTCACCCGAAGCCCGGGTCGAGGGGGTCGCCGTCGAGGAGACGGCGGATCGTCGTCAGCACGCCGAGCTCGACGTTCGAGGGGGCCCGGAAGCGCGCACGCGCGAGCACCTCGGGATGCGCGTTCGACATCGCGAACGACATCCCCGCCGCGTCGAGCAGCTCGAGGTCGTTGAGGTAGTCGCCGAAGGCCGCCGTCTGGGCACGGTCGATGCCGAGCGCCGACTGCAGTCGCGCGAGCGCGACGCCCTTGTTCACGCCGGCGTTCATCACGTCGATCCAGTGGTGCCCCGACACGACGACCTGATGCGTCGCGCGCAGATCCTCGAGCTCGGGCTCGGTGTTCGCCGCCTCGCCGAAGTCGTAGATCGCGAGCTTAAGGATCTGATCGTCCACGGCCAGCAGGTCGTCGACGACTTCGAGCCGGGCGTAGTACTTGTCGGCCTCGGCGAGGAACGCGGCATCCGTCCTCTCGACGTATGCCGACCGCTTTCCGCAGACGACGATCCCGGCGTCGACGCCGCGCTCGCCGAACGAGCGGACCCGCTCGATGACGGATGCCGCGAACCCGGCGTCCATCGCATCGGAGCTGACCTCCTCGTCACCGCGCACGACATACGCACCGTTCTCGGCGATGTAGACGACGTCGTCGCGGGCGTGGTCGAACGAGCGGCGGAGCGTCGCGAGCTGGCGCCCGCTCGCCGGGGCGAAGACGATGCCGCGCTCGTCGAGCTCGTCCAGCAGCGGCCACAGCTCATCGGGGATGCGGCCGTCGCCGTCGAGCAGAGTGCCGTCCATGTCGACGGCGATGAGACGGATGTCGTGGCCGACCGGCCCGCTCACCCCAGTGCCTCGGGGCGCGTCCACTCGCCCCCGCGCACATGCTGATCGAGGAATGCGAAGACCGTCTGGTACCAGACGACGGCGTGCTGGGGCTTGAGCACCCAGTGGTTCTCGTCGGGGAAGTAGAGGTAGCGGTGCGGGACGGCACCGTCTTCCGCGCCGAAGTGCTCGTTGAGCTCCGACCACAGCCGCAGGCCCTCGCCGACCGGCACGCGGTAGTCCTTGTCGCCGTGGATGACGAGCATGGGGGTCCGGATCTCGCGCACGAAGCGGTGCGGCGAGTGCTCGATCATGGCCTGCTCGGTGAAGATGCTCTGCCAGTACGCCGAGGAGTCGGTGGTCCCGGCGAACTGATCGAGCGCCCAAAGGCTCGCGTGCGTGACGATCGCGCGGAAGCGATCGGTATGCCCGGCGACCCAGTTGGCCATGTAGCCGCCGAACGATCCGCCCATCGCGGCCGTCCGCGTCTCGTCGATGTCGCTGCGCGCCACCACGGCGTCGGTGATCGCGAGGAGGTCGGTGTAGGGCGCCGCGCCCCACGCATTCCAGCCGCGCGCGATGAAGTCGAGGCCGTACCCGGTCGACAGCGCCGGGTCGGGAAGCAGCACCGCGTACCCCTGCGCCACGGCGAGGTTCGGGTTCCACCGCCAGCTCCAGGCGTTCCAGCTGTTGAGCGGGCCGCCGTGGATCCACAGCAGCAGCGGTGCCGGGCTCGACTCCGAAGCTCCCTCGGGCAGGAGCAGCCAGCCGCGCACGCGCGCACCGTCGTCGGCCGTCGTCTCGACCTCCGTCATGGTGCCCGGCGTCGGAGGCAGGGTGACGGGGCTCGCAAGCGGCGTGACCTCGCCGTCCCGGGCGATGCGGACGGGATGCGGCGGCACGATCCACGACGAGCGCAGCGCGAGGACATCGCCCGATGTCCTGTCGACGGCGACGTGCGTGTAGGTGAAGTCGTCGTCCGTGATCTGTTCGACCACGCCGTCGGCGAGGCCGATGCGGAACACCGGACCCCGCCCGTCCTGGTCGGCCGTCACGACGAGTGCGGCGTCGCCCCGATCGAAGGCGACGCTCGTCGGCCAGCGGTCCCACTCCTGCGCGATGCGGCGGGCACCCGAGCCGTCGATCGCCGACGTCCACAGCTCCTGCTCGGTGGGCCCGGCGGGCGTGCTCTTGGTCGTGCGCACGAAGGCGATCGAGGCGCCGTCGGTGCTCACGGCGGGCAGCTCGAAGTCGACCTCCACCTCGTCGAAGAGCACGGTCTGCTCCCCCGAGGCCGTGTCGATCGAGACGAGCCGGTACCGGTCGTCGCGTCCCGCGGGGACGGGCAGCGAGACGATGAGCGTGGCACCGTCGGGGGTCAGCGCGGCACCCGACGGCGAGGCCGTGCGCGGCGGGTTCGGACTCAGGTCGCGCGGACGCGGAAGGGTCGAGGGATAGGGGGCCGCGGCATCCGTCTCATCGGCCTTCGCGGCGGCGCCCTCCGCCGACACGGCAGCATCGACCGCCGCCTCGGTGTCGGCTGCCGATTCCTCCGGCACCGCGGCGATCGTGTCGCGCAGCTCGTCGACGTCGACGGCGAGCAGGTGCGGGAGCGCCGGGCCGAGATCGTGGTCCCAGAACCGCACGGGGTAGGTGTCGTGAAGGATCGCCGAGATCTTCTTCTTCTTGCGCAGCGCGCGCAGGCGGGCGTCGTCTTCGAGCGTGGCGGCTGCCGGCAGCAGGTCTGCCGAGATCACGATGCGATCGGATGCCGCGGCCGTCGCCACGATCGACGAAGCGCCGCCGGCAAGGCGGGTGACGGCGCGGGCCTCGCCGCCCTGGGCGGGCAGCACCCACAGCTGGCCGGACTCATCGTCGGGCTCACCGTCGTGGTCCGGACGCGCCGAGACGAAGAGCAGGTCGCCGTTGCCGAGGAACGCCGCCCCCGAATCGCCTTTCGCCGACCTGGTCAGACGCCGGGGTGTTCCGCTCCCATCGGCGGAGACGAGCCACAGCGAGCGCTCGTAGGCCGTCGCGTCCTTCTTGAGCGTCGCGACCGTGAGCACGACGCGCGTGCCGTCGGGTGAGAGCGCGAGCGCCTCGATGCGGGGAAGGGCGATGTAGTCGTCGAGCGAGTGGAACGGGGTCTCCGGCATCCCTCCACGCTACGACGAGATCGGGGTCGTCGGCCGCTCCTCTCGCTCGGCTCGCTCGGGAACCGGTCGGCGCCGCCCCGCTCGCCGGCGAGCGGGTCAACGGCCGGAGGGGGCAGCGAGGGCTCGAAGAGCGGCCGCCGTGCGGCGGCCGAGGCCGAGCAGCCCGGCGGAGGCGAGATGAGCGGGGGTGTCGACGTCGCGGCGGAGCGACGAGTCCGCCGGCACCTCCAGGGCCGTGCAGCCGAGCGCGACATGGCGCGCGAACGAATCGGCGCCGAAGGCCGAAGCCCAGGCCACGCCCGCAGA
The DNA here is from genome assembly GCF_052180235.1 of Microbacterium sp. F51-2R. Lineage (GTDB taxonomy): Bacteria > Actinomycetota > Actinomycetes > Actinomycetales > Microbacteriaceae > Microbacterium. Next base: position 1,596,596 of record NZ_CP197470.1, read on the forward strand.
CGCCGTGACGAGCGTCGACCCGGTGCCCTCGGCATCCGCCACCACACCCCGGTCGACGCCCGCCGCCGCGGCGAGCGCTTCGGCCAGATCATGCGGATGCAGCGCCGGAAGGTCGCCGAGGAGCGCCGCGCGCGGCGCCGACGCGGGCAGCTCCGCCATCGCCTGGACGATCGCGGCATCGGGTCCGGCCGCCGCGCGGTCGCGCATCACGACCACTCCGCCACCGCCGACGAAGGCCTCGAGCTCCGGGTCATCCGTGACCACGACGACCTTCGCGACGGCCTCACAGGCCGCCACCGCCTCGATGGTGTCGAGCGCGATGGCGCGCGCGAGCGCGGCTCCCCCGCCGAGCCGTGACTTCGCGCGCGAAGCCTGCTTGACGGGGAGGACGACGATCCAGTCCGTCACGCGAACCGTTCGCGGAGCTTCGGCAGAACGTGCTCGCCGTAGAGTCGCAGGAATTCGGCCTGATCAGCGCCCGGGTCGTGGAAGACGAGATGCCGGAAGCCGAGGCCGATGTACCAGGCGATGCGCTCGATGTGCTCTTCGGGGTCGTCCGAGACGATGAAGCGCGACGCGGCGCGCTCGATCGGCAGCTCCTCGCCGAGCCGCTGCATCTCGAGAGGGTCGTCGACGCCCATCTTCTCTTCGGGGCTGAGCGCGAGCGGCGCCCAGAAGCGCGTCTTCTCCATCGCGACCTCGCGCGACGGGTGGTACGACACCTTGACCTCGATGAGCGTGTCGATCGCGTCGGCGGGGCGTCCCGCCTTCTCGAGTCCCTCGTGCAGCGCGGGCAGGAGCGTGTCGGTGTACAGCTCGCGCTTCTTGCCGCTCGTCGTGATGAAGCCGTCGGCGATGCGTCCTGCGAGGCGCGTCGCCGCGGGACCCGCGGCGCCGATGTAGATCGGCACGGGGTCGTCCATCTTGTCGTAGATGGTGATGTTGCGGGTCGTGTAGAACTCGCCCTCGAAGTTGACGCGGTCCTCCGACCACAGCCGGCGGATGAGGCCGATGGCCTCCTTCAGCCGCCGGAAGCGCTCGGGCGGGTCGGGCCACGCGATGCCGAGATTCGCCTCGTTGAGCGCCTCGCCCGTACCGACCCCGAGGATCACGCGGCCGGGGTACATCACGCCGAGCGTCGCGAAGTCCTGCGCGACGACGGTGGGGTTGTACCGGAAGGTGGGCGTGAGCACCGACGTTCCGATGAGGACGCGCGAGGTCTTCGCGCCGAGGGCGCCGAGCCAGGGGACGGATGCCGGGGCGTGCCCGCCCTCGTGCAGCCAGGGCTGCAGGTGGTCCGACACGAAGACCGAGTCGAACCCCGCCTCCTCGGCCATGACGGCGTAGTCCAGCAGCTCGGCCGGCCCGAACTGCTCCGCCGAGGCCTTGTAGCCGAACCGGATGGGTACCGTCATGATCTCGTCTCCTCGTGTGCGTCGGCGGCGCCGACCGGCGCCGGAACCTCGAACTCCGCTCCCCCGCTCGCGGCGAGAGCGGCTCGGTAGTCGCCGACGGTTCCCGGCCACACCAGCGTCAGCCTGCGCGAGCGGTCGTCGACGTACCAGTTGCGGCATCCGCCCGTGAGCCACGGGGTGCCGGCAGCGCGTTCGTCCACCATTCTCGTGTAGGCGCGCTCGGCCTCGGGGCGCACACGCAGCACGCCGCCCGGGGCACGTCGCGCGAGTGCCGTCGCGACGTACTCGGCCTGCGCCTCGAGCATGAGGATGGAGGATGTGTGGCCGAGCGACGCGTTCGGCCCGTTGAGCACGAACAGCTGCGGGAACCCCGCGACGACCGTCGAGCCGAACGACGTCATCCCGAGGGCCCAGTGCTCGGCGAGCGTCACGCCGTTCTCGCCGCGCACGATGCGGGCGTAGGGCTGCCGCGTCGTCTGGAACCCCGTCGCGAGCACGAGGGCGTCGATCCCGCGGTGGCGCGCGCCGGATGCCGCGACCAGCGCGTCGCCGTCGACGGCCGCCAGCGCGCTCGCCTCGAGCACGACCCGCTCCGACGCCACGGCGGGGTAGAACTCGTCGGAGAGGACCACGCGCTTGCAGCCGAACGCGTAGTCCGGGGTCAGCGCGGCGCGCAGCGCGGGATCGGCGATCTGCGCGGCGAGGTGCGCACGCGCCAGCGCCTCGGCCGCCGCGGCATCGGGCCCGCCCGAGCGCGAGGCGAACCGCGCCTCGCCCTCGGCGTCGAGCCGGGCGCGCAGCTGCGCGAGCTTCTCGGGCCGCGCGGCGAACCCGGCGCGTTCCTCGGGGGCGTAGGCGCGGTCGCCGCGCGGGAGGATCCAGGCGGGGCTGCGCTGGAAGAGCGTGACCGTGCCGGCGCGCTTGGCCAGCGCCGGGACGAGCTGCACGGCGCTGGCCCCCGACCCGACGACCGCGACATGCGCGCCGTCGAGATCGACGCCGTGATCCCAGCGTGCCGAGTGGAACAGCGGCCCCGCGAAGGACTCGAGCCCCGCGATGTCGGGGATGCGCGGCTCGCTCAGTCGGCCGCACGCGAGGACGAGCGCGTCGGCCAGGACGACGGCAGACTCCGCCCCGCCGAAAGCGAGACGCCAGGCCGCGGCATCCTGATCCCACTCCGCATCCACGAGAGGCGAGTCGAACGCGATGCGGTCGCCGAGCCGCTCCCGGTCGGCGACGCGCTCGATGTACGCCTGGATCTCGGCGCCCGGTGCGAACTCGGCCGACCACGACGGCTCGGGGTGCCGCGCGAAGCCGTACAGGTGCGAGGGCACGTCGCACGCGACGCCCGGGTAGGTGTTGTCGCGCCACGTGCCGCCGACTCGGTCGGCTCGCTCGAAGATCGCGATGTCGTGCCCCGCATCGCGCAGGGTCATCGCGGCGGACAGGCCCGCGAAGCCCGCGCCGACGATCGCGACCTCGACACGACGGGTCACGGCGCGTCCGCCCGACGAGACGGTTCCCGGTAGTCGGTGGAGCGCTCGCGGAGCGGGCGGAAGATCTTCGCGACGCGGACGGATGCCTCGGCGAGGCCGAACTCGAGCCCCTGCTCGATGCCGGTGTCGGGGCGCACGCGACCGTCGAGGAGCGTTCCCCCGAGATCGTCGCCTCCCGCCGAGAGGAGGTCGATCGCGAGGTCGCGACCGTGGCGGGTCCACGGGATCTGGATGTGACGGATGCTGTCGGCGAAGAACAGCCGCGAGACGGCGACCATCGCGCGGTGCTCGTCGGCGGCCGCGCGCCCCGGCACGAGCGGCACGCCGTGGCCCGGCAGCGGGATCGGCACGAACTCGGTGAACCCGTGCGTCTCGTCCTGGATCGCGCGGAGCGTGCGGAGGTGCGCGATGCGCTCGGCGGCGGTCTCGACGTGGCCGTAGAAGATGACCGAGGTCGAGCGGAAGCCCGCCCCGTGCGCGGCGGTGATGGTCTCGATCCAGCGGTCGATCTCGAGGTCGGTCGGGGCGACGAGGGCGCGCACCCGTTCGCTCAGGATCTTCACGCCGGTGCCGGGAACGGTCTTGACCCCCGCTGCGCGCAGCGCCGCGAGCGCGTCGCCGAGGCCGAGCCCGGCTCGGTCGGCGAGGTCGGCGATGTCCTGCGGGCGGTACGCGTGGAGGTGCAGGGAGGGCGCGGCCGCCGTGATCGTGCGGGCGAGCTCGAGGTAGTGCTCCGGATCTTCGGATGCCGGGAGCACGCCCTGCACGCACACCTCGGTCGCCCCGAGGCCGACCGCGTCGCGGGCGATGGCCGCGGCATCCGTCATCCCGAACTCCGGCGACGCACCGGGGCTCCGCCGGTAGTGCGACGAGGTGATGTTGCGGTTCACGACCATGCTCACGGCCTCTCCGACCGTGTAGCGGCGGACGTCGTCGGCGGTGCGGACGAGGTCCTCGAGGTCGTCCCCCCTCGCGGTGAGGAGCGAAGTCCATTCGGCGTCGTCGAGCGATCGCGGGTCTTGCGCGGCGCGCTCAACCAGACCTGCCGACGCGGCGGTCGACACGACGGCCGGGTCCTCTGCGAGACCGGCCGGGGTCGAGGCATCCGTCGCCGCCAGACCCGTCTCGGCATCCGCGAGCCGCCTCACCGCCGTGTGGAGAGCGGGGTCGATCCAGCGGTCGGCGTCGCCGATGTACTCCGGGTGGGCCGTGAGGCGTTCCCGCAGCGCGAAGCCCGAGGCCGCCGTCAGCGCGGCGAGGTCGTCGAGGTGCGGCCAGGGACGCTCGGGGTTGACGTGATCGGCCGTGAGCGGCGAGACGCCGCCCCAGTCGTCGACGCCGGCCCGCACGAGGAGGTCGAGCTCGGCGGGGTCGCTGAGATTCGGCGGCGCCTGGATGCGCATGTGCGGTCCGAGGACCATCCGGGCGACGGCGACCGTCGCGATGTACTCGAGGAGCGAGGCATCCGGCGCCCCGCGCATCGCCGTCCCCGGCTTCGCGCGGAAGTTCTGGACGATGACCTCCTGCACGTGTCCGTGCCGCTCGTGCAAATCACGGAGGGCGACGAGCGACTCGGCACGGTCGCGCACCGACTCGCCGATGCCGACGAGGATGCCGGTCGTGAACGGGATACCGGCGGCGCCGGCGTCGTCGATCACCTGAAGCCGCACGTCGGGGTCTTTGTCGGGAGAGCCGTGGTGCGCTCCGCCGGGCTCGTCGAAGATCGCGCGCGACGTCGTCTCGAGCATCATGCCCATCGACGGCGCGGTCGGCCGGAGATCGTGCAGCTCTGCCGCCGTCATGACACCGGGGTTGAGGTGCGCGAGGAGCCCCGTCTCGGCGGTGATGAGCCGTGCGGCGTGGGCGACGTAGTCGAGCGTCGACGCGTAGCCGTGCTCGTCGAGCCACGCCCGCGCCTCGGGCCAGCGATCCTCGGGGCGGTCGCCGAGGGTGAGGAGCGCTTCCTTGCAGCCGAGCTCCTGCCCGGCGCGCACGACGCGGAGGATCTGCTCGTCCGACATGTACAGCGGCGCGCGCTTGAGGCGCAGCTGCCCGGGGGTGTCGACGAAGACGCAGTAGTGGCAGCGGTCGCGGCAGAGCGTCGTGAGCGGCACGAAGACCTTGCGCGAGTAGGTGATGATGCCCGGGCGTCCGGCGGCGGCGAGACCCTCGTCGCGCAGTGCCGAGGCGCGGGCGAGCAGCTCGTCGAGCGGGGCGCTCTCGAGAAGCCGCTCGGCCTCGTCGACGCTGAGCGAAGACACGGATGACGTCGATGGGTGCATGGCGGATCCGGGCTCAGAGAGCCGCGGCGAAGGCTTCGTCGTAGATGGCCAGGGCCTGCTCGACCTCGTCGTCGGTCACGACGCACGGCGGCACGACGTGGATGCGGTTCTCGGCCTGGAAGGGCAGCAGTCCACGGGCGACGAGCTCGCTCTTGACCTTGCCGACGCCCGCGGCCGACAGCGGCTCGCGGGTGTCACGGTCGGCCACGAGCTCGACCGCCCAGAACACCCCTTCGCCCCGCACCTCGCCGATCGCCGCGTGCTTGTCGGCGAGCGCGCGCAGCCCCGGCCCGATCTTCTCCTCGCCGACGCGGCGCGCGTTCTCGACGATCCCCTCGGACTCCATCGCGTCGAGGGCGCCGACGATCGACGCCGCGGCGAGCGGGTGCCCGCTGTAGGTCAGGCCGCCCGGGAACACGCGCTCGTCGAAGGTCGCCGCAATGGGCTCGGAGATGATGACGCCGCCCACGGGGACGTAGCCGGAGTTGACGCCCTTGGCGAAGGTGATGAGGTCGGGGACGACGTCGTAGCCCTCGAAGGCGAACCAGCGCCCGGTGCGGCCGAACCCGGCCATCACCTCGTCGAGGATGAGGAGGATGTCGAACTCGTCGGCCAGCGCCCGCACGCCTGCGAGGTAGCCCGGCGGCGGGATCAGGATGCCGGCGGTGCCGGGCACCGACTCCAGGAGGATCGCGGCGATCGTGCCGGGCCCCTCGGACTGGATGACGCGGCGGAGGTGATGGAGGGCGCGCTCGCTCTCCTCCTCGGGCGTGGTCGCCCAGAACTCCGAGCGGTAGAGGTAGGGGCCGAAGAAGTGCACGTGTCCGCGGGCGAACTCGTTCGGCATCCGTCGCCAGTCGCCCGTCGCGACGATCGCGGCGCCCGTGTTGCCGTGATACGAGCGGTAGGTCGAGAGCACTTTGTCGCGGCCGGTCTGAAGCCGCGCCATGCGGATCGCGTTCTCGATCGCGTCGGCTCCGCCGTTGGTGAAGAAGACCTTCGAGAAGCCCTCGGGGGCACGGGCCACGATGCGCTTGGCGGCCTCGCCCCGCGTGAGGTTCGCCGCCGCGGGACCGACCGTCGCGAGGAGGTCGGCCTGACGGTGGATCGCGTCGATGACGGCGGGATGCTGGTGGCCGATGTTGACATTCACGAGCTGGCTCGAGAAGTCGAGGTAGCGCGTGCCCGAGTGGTCCCACACGACGCTGCCCGACCCGCCCGCGATCACGAGCGGTGACAGCCCCGACTGCGCCGACCAGGAGTGGAAGACATACTCCCGATCGAGCTCCCTCGCGAGCCCGTCGAGGTCGGTGGTCGCTTCGCTCATCGTCATGCCTGCCATTCTCCCGCGCGCCGACGACGTGTGGGGGCGCAACCGCTCACGCGGGGCGTGTCACGACTTGGCCGTGACGTGCTCGGCGATCGCGGGGATGACCCGTTCGCCGTAGACCCGCAGCGTCTCCTCCTTGTTGTCGTGCTGGAGATAGCCGGCGAACTGCGTCACGCCGAGGGCGTGCAGCTGCCGGAGCTTCTCGATGTGCTCGTCCGCAGTCCCGAGGATGCAGAAGCGGTCGACGATGGCGTCGGGGACGAAGTCGACATGGTCGTTGTCGGCGCGGCCGTGGGTGTTGTAGTCGTACCCGGTCCGCCCCGCGATGTACTCGGTGAGCGCTTCGGGCACGGCGCCGTGGTGCCCGTACTTCTTGACGATGTCGGCGACGTGGTTTCCGACCATCCCGCCGAACCACCGGCACTGGTCGCGCATGTGCGCCCAGTCGCTGCCGATGTACATCGGCGCCGCCACGCAGAATGCCAGCGAGTCGGGGTCGCGGCCGACGTTCGCCGCGGCATCCCGCACCGTCTTGATCATCCATGCGGCGATGTCGACGTCCGCGAGCTGGAGGATGAACCCGTCGCCCACCTCTCCGGCGAGCTTCAGCGCGAGCGGGCCGTAGGCGGCGACCCACACGTCCAGGCTCGAGCCGCGGCTCCACGGGAACTGCAGGGTCGAGCCGTTGTACTCCACGGGGCGCGAATTGCCGAGCTCGCGGATGACGTGGATCGCGTCGCGGAGTTCCGCCAGCGACGCCGGCTGCCCGTTCGTGACGCGGACCGCCGAGTCTCCGCGGCCGATGCCGCAGATCGTGCGGTTGCCGTACATCTCGTTCAGGGTCGCGAAGACGGATGCCGTGACCGTCCAGTCACGCGTCGAGGGGTTCGTGACGAACGGCCCCACGGTGACCCGCTTCGTCTGCGCGAGGATCGCCGAGTAGATGACATACGGCTCCTCCCAGAGGAGGTGCGAGTCGAACGTCCAGACATGGCTGAAGCCGTGCGCCTCGGCGAGCGTGGCGAGCTGCACGGTGCGCGCGGCGGGCGGATTGGTCTGCAGGACGACGCCGAAGTCCATGGTCACACCAGGTACTGCGAGAGGCCGCGCTTGAGGTAGCGGCCGTCGCCCTTCGATCCCAGGTACTCGCCGCCGTCGACGATCACCTTGCCACGCGAGAGGACGGTGTCGACGTGCCCGTCGATCTCGAACCCCTCCCACGCCGAGTGGTCCATGTTCATGTGGTGGGTCTTCCCGACGCCGATCGAGGTGTGGCCGTCGGGGTCGTAGACGACGATGTCGCCGTCGGCGCCCGGCTGGATGACGCCCTTGCGCCCGTACAAGCCGAACATCCGGGCCGGGGTCGTCGAGGTGAGCTCGACCCAGCGCTCGAGGGTGATCCGGCCCGTCACGACCCCCTGGTACATGAGGTCGAGCCGGTGCTCGATCGAGCCGATCCCGTTCGGGATCTTGCGGAAGTCCCCGAGCCCGAGCTCCTTCTGGTCCTTCATGCAGAACGGGCAGTGGTCGGTCGAGACCATCTGGAGGTCGTTGGTGCGCAGCGCCTGCCACATGTGGTCCTGGTGGCCTTCGGCGCGGGAGCGCAGCGGCGTCGAGCACACCCACTTCGCGCCCTCGAAGTCGCCCCACTCGTCGCTCGACGCGCCGAGCTGCTCCTCGAGAGAGAGGTAGAGGTACTGCGGGCAGGTCTCGCCGAAGACGTTCTGTCCACGGTCGCGCGCCCACGCCAGCTGCGCGACGGCCTGCTTGGCCGACACGTGCACGACGTACAGCGGAGCACCGGTGACGTCGGCCAGCATGATCGCGCGATGCGTGGCCTCCTCCTCCATCTGCCAGGCCCGGGCGATCCCGTGGAAGTACGGCGAGGTCTTCCCCTGCTCGACGAGCTGGCGGGCGAGCACGTCGATCGCCGGCCCGTTCTCGGCGTGCATCATCGTGAGCAGGCCCGTCTCGCGCGAGACCTGCATCGCCTGGAGGATCTGCGCGTCGTCGGAGTAGAAGACCCCGGGATAGGCCATGAAGAGCTTGAAGCTCGTGATGCCCTCGTCGATGAGGCGCGGCATGACGGCGAGCGAGTCCTCGTCGATGCCGCCGATGATCTGGTGGAAGCCGTAGTCGATCGCGCAGTTGCCCTCGGCGAGACCATGCCACGTCGCGAGGCCGTCGAGCACCTTCTGCCCGTACGTCTGCACCGCGAAGTCGATGATCGTCGTCGTGCCGCCCCAGGCCGCTGCTCGCGTGCCGGTCTCGAACGTGTCGCTGGCCGACGTGCCGCCGAACGGCAGCTGCATGTGGGTGTGCGCGTCGATGCCGCCCGGGATGACGTACTTGCCGGTCGCGTCGATGACGCGGTCGACGGATGCCGCGACATCCGTCCCGAGAAGCGGCGACCCCGGAGCGAGCACCGCGGCGATCGTCTCGCCGTCGATGAGGACGTCGGCATGGGCCCGCCCGGTCGCCGAGACGACGGTGCCGCCGGTGATGAGTGTGGTCGTCATGTCGGTCTCCTCACGGCTTCGCGATCTTCGTATAGGAGTCGGGCCGGCGATCCCGGTAGAACTGCCAGTCGTCGCGCATCTCGCGCACCATGTCGAGGTCGAGGTCGCGCACGAGGAGTTCCTCGTGCTCGCCCGATCCGCGTTCGCCGACGAAGTTGCCGCGCGGGTCGATGACCTGGCTCGTGCCGTAGAAGTCGACGGCGAGGTCGCCGTATTCGTTGTCCTCCCGGCCCACCCGGTTGGGCTGCAGCACGAAGTAGCCGTTTGCCACCGCCGCGGCGGGGCCCTCGATCTCCCACAGCCGGTTCGACAGGCCTGGCTTGGTCGCGTTGGGGTTGAACACCATGTGCGCGTCGTTGAGGCCGAGTTCGCGCCACCCCTCGGGGAAGTGGCGGTCGTAGCAGATGTACATGCCGATGCGCCCGACCGCGGTGTCGAAGACGGGGTAGCCCAGGTTGCCCGGCCGGAAGTAGAACTTCTCCCAGAAGCGGTCGAGGTGCGGGAGGTGGTGCTTGCGGTACTTGCCGAGGATCGTGCCGTCGGCATCGACGAGGACCGCGGTGTTGTAGTACACGCCCGTCTCGGCCTCCTCGTAGATGGGGAGCACCGAGACCATCCCGAGCTCCTTCGCGAGGGCTGCGAACCGCTGCACGATCGGACCGTCGGCGGCCTCCGCGAAGCGGTAGTACTTCTTGTCCTGCGTGATGCCGAAGTACGGGCCGTAGAACAGCTCCTGGAAGCACACGACCTGCGCCCCCTGCGCGGCGGCGTCCCGCGCGAACTGCTCGTGCCTGTCGAGCATCGACTCCTTGTCGCCTGTCCAGGTCGTCTGTGTGATCGCCGCTCGAACTACAGCCATAGCCGCCTCCCTGTCGCGTCGCCGGACCGGACGCGACAACGGCGTCGCGCCGACTCGGGCATTCCGTGCCGGTGACTGCATTCCAGACCATGAAGGTTTCACGCCTGTTTCCGGCTGTGTCCCCATGGTTGAGGTCGCGGCGCCGGGGCGCAAGAGGCATCAGGCGGACGGATGCCGCGGCGCGGCCTCAGCCCTGGGGAAGGCGGCCGCCAGCGCGGCGTCCGCGAGGTCGCGCGTGAGCGGAAGGTCCTTCATCCACAGCGGACGAACGAGGGCCCGGATGCCGAGAGCCTGGACGGCGGGCGCCTCGGCCGCGTCCTCCTCGGCAATGAGCCACGCGTCGAGGAGGCCCCCCTCGCGACGGGCGCCGTACAGCCGCGCGACCCCGGCCGCGGAGCACTCCGCCCCCACGACCGCGAGGCACACCTCGGCCATGCCGCGGACGGCGGCGCCGGCGATGATCGGCGAGACGCCGACGACGGGCGCCGAGGCCGCACGGATCGCGTCGGCGATCCCCGGCACCGCGAGGATCGTCCCGATCGACACGACCGGGTTGCTGGGGGCGAGCACGATGACATCCGCGCTCTCCAGGGCGCTCAGGATGCCGGGGGCCGGCGACGACTCGCTCATGCCGGGGTTCGCGAAGGCCCGCGGCACGCGCTGCGCGCGGTAACGGGTCCACCACTCCTGGAAGTGGATCGTCTCGTCGTCGAGCTCGACCATCGTCTCGACCTCGGACTCGGTCATCGGCAGAAGGGTCGCCCCGAGCGGCCACCGGGCGGCGAGGCGCTCGACGACGCCGCTCACCCCGACGCCGCTTCGCAGCCAGGACGTGCGGGCGATGTGGGTGCCGAGATCGAGGTCGCCGAGGGCGAACCAGTCCCAGCCGAGGTTCCATGCGGCGATCTCCTGCGCGACGCGGTCGGAGTCGCCCGCGCGACCCCACCCGCGCAAGGGATCCTTGACGCCCGCGAGCCCGTAGAGCATCGAGTCGACGTCGGGCTGGATGCGCAGGCCGTGCACCCAGAGGTCGTCGGCGGTGTTGCAGACGACGGTGAGGTGCCCCCCGGCTTCCGCGACCACATCGCGCAGGCCCACGGCGAAGGTCGAGCCGCCGGCTCCCCCGGCGAGCAGCACGACCCGCGGACCGCGCAGCGGCGTGCCCGGGGTCGCTGCGGAAGGGTCGGTCGTCGGGTCGAGGTCGTCGCGCACGTCGGGAGCCTACCCAAGCGTTGGTAGCGTGGCGGAATGCCGGACCCCGCTGCGCTGACGATCCTGCCCGTGCTCGGCATCCCCGAGATCCAGCCCGGAGACGACCTCGTCGCGCTGCTCGCGAGCGCGGCGCCCGAACTGCAGGACGGCGACATCCTGGTCGTGACCTCGAAGATCGTCTCGAAGGCCGAGGGTCGCATCGCCGCGGCCGATGACCGCACCGCCGCCATCGAGTCCGAGACGGTCCGCGTCGTCGCGGTCTCGGCCGACGAGCGGGTGCGCATCGTCGAGAGCCGGCTCGGCATCATCGCCGCCGCGGCGGGGGTCGATGCGAGCAACACCCCCGAGGGCACGGTGCTGCTTCTTCCGGAGGATCCGGATGCCTCGGCCCGCGCCCTCGCGACGGGCCTGCGTGCCACGACCGGCGCGACGGTCGGGGTCATCGTGTCGGACACGCTCGGCCGCGCCTGGCGCGAGGGGCAGACCGACTCGGCGATCGGCGCCGCCGGCGTCCACATCTTCGACGATCACCGAGGCCGCGTCGACTCGGCGGGGAGGTCGCTCGTCGTGACGCTCCCGTGCGTCGCCGACGAGCTGGCCGCCGCGGCCGATCTCGTCAAGCGCAAGACGACCGGCATCCCGGTCGCGATCGTGCGCGGCCGGCCCGATCTCGTCGGCGACCTGGATCTGCCGGGCGCCCACAGCATCGTCCGTGCGGCCGAGCGCGACCTGTTCGGCACGGGCGCGCGGGAATCGTGGGAGGCCGGTTACGCGGCCGGCCTCGCCGGGCGGAACCTCTCCGACCGCTGACCGCAACGTCGGAGATCACCACGTTTTCGGACGCAGGAGCCTGAATCCGTCCGACGAACTGGCGATCTCCGAAGTTGTGGCCCGGCGCGAGGGCCGAAAACGCCTGCGCCGGACGTCGGCAGCCCGCGACACCGTGAAGCAAGAGGGTCGGCCCGTCAGGCGAAGGTCTCGGCGACGCGGTCCCACCAGTCCGCCGCGTGGGCGCGGTGGCCGAGGAGCGCCGAGGCCGCGCGGTCCGCGATCTCGGCCCGGCGCGCGGTCAGCGCAGCCAGGGTCGCGGGCGCGTCGGCCAGCTCGTCGAGGTCGGCGACGGCATCCTGCCCCCAGTGGCCGAGCGCGCCGGAGAGCTTGATGCGCGTGTAGTCGTCGGCGGCGAGCGCGAGGATCGGCACGCCCGCGGGCGCGGCGAAGACGGCGGGGTGATACCGGCTCGTGACCAGGAGCGATGCCGTGCGGGCGAGCTCGGCCGCCGAGCGGGAGTCACCGCTGGGCACCACCGTGCTCGGCGCGCGCATCCGCGAGCGCACCCGTTCGTGCAGGGCCGCGTCGCCCGACGGCTCGGCGTCTCCCGCCACGGGGCCGAAATGCGCGTGGAAGACGACGTCGCCGACAGTCTCGGCGGCGGCGTCGAGGAGGCGTGCGATCCCGGTCTCGACGAGGTCGGCGGGGCGCCCCGCGAACCACCCGGAGAGGCTTACGAGCACGCCCCCCGAAGCCGCGGCATCCGTCGGCCCGCCCCCGAGGAACGACGCGTCGTCGACGCCCGCGTGCACCCGTGCGCCCCAGCCGCGAGCAAGATCGGCCGACACGTGCTCGCGCACGCCCGTCCAGGCCGCCGTCCGCGCGAGGGAGGCGACGCGGTCTTCGTCGTCGGAGATGAGGTCGGGGCCGAACGTCTGCCCCGACACGACGACCGGGAGTCCGCGCGCGTGCGCCATCGCCGCGAGCGTCGAGCGTTCGAAGACGTGCACCGGCCATCGCGACGCCAGGTTGCCTCCGCCTGCCACGAGCACCCCGCCGGCATCGTCGAGGGCAGCCAGCACTTCCGACGCCGGATCCCCGGGCTCGAGCCCGGCGCGACCGCCGGCGGCCTCGACGAGGAGCGTCGCACGCTCCTCCGCCTGAGGGCGCGCGAGGCCGGCGAAGCCGAGCCGCCCGATCGTCGGCACCGCGTAGCGGGAGGCCGATTCCGCGGGCGCCGACGAGACGCCCGTGATCGCGACACCGCGTGCTGCCAGCTCGTCGCGGGCGGCTTCGAACATCGCCTCGTCGCCGATGTGGATGACTCCGGATACGACGCCGATGTCGCCGATGGTGAGGATGGTCACGCGTCTCCTGTTTCGCTCCATACCGCCGATCGGCGTTTCGTCAACCGTAAGCCTCGTTCTCCTGTGACGGATACCATCCCTGTGGCGCCGCACACGTCGAGGAACGGAGGCTGCCATGGGGATCCAGACCGCGATGGATCGCATCGCCGAGGCGGCGTCGATCGTCGAAGCGCTGCGAGCCGCCGACGACGTCGCCTTCGAGGCCGGACGCGACCCGGGCGTCCGCACGCTTCGGGTGCTGAGCGCGGCGCTGGGATCGGACGACGACATCGCCGCGATCGCCGCCGTGCACGCCCTCGCCGAGATGCACGACGAGGCCGCCGCGGCACTGCTCGTCTCGCTGCTGTCGGACGAGCGGCCGTGGATAGTGGAGCACGCCGCGTGGGCCGTGGGCCGTCGCCCTGCGCGCCCGGAAGCCGTCGGCAGGCTCGTCCGGATCATCGCGGAGGGCGGCTTCCGCGGCATGCTCGCCCAGCACACGATCGAGAAGTGGGCGGTGCAGTCGGGCGATCTGCTGGCCGCCGCGCTCGAGGCCGCGGGCACCGGGACGCTTCCCGACGAGGCGCGCACCCGGCTCATCGAGACGATCGGGCTCGTCCCTCACCCCCTCGTCCGCCCGCTGCTGCGGCGCACGGCGGCCGATGCCGGCGAGGCCCGCGTCGTGCGCGCGGCGGCGATCGCGGCGCTCGGCCAGCGCGCTGAGGCCGACGACGTCGCGCTCCTGGAGGAGCTGGTCGGCGAAGGCGGCGACCTGGGCGGCCTCGCCCGGCTCTCGCTCATCGACGCGGAGGGCGTCGGTCCGCGCCCCGACGACGCCGGTGCCGACGCGGAGGCCATCACCGTCGCCCAGCTGTTCCTCCACGCCGACGTCGACTCGTCGCTCTCGTCCGCGGGGGCCGGCGACAACGGCGGGGTCGCGACCCTCCTCGTGCGCCTCGGCGACGCGCTCATCGAGCAGCCGGGCGGCGTGCGGCGCGTGCTCACGCTGTCGCGCGGCACGGTCGAGCAGGCCGGTCCCGACCTGCTGCACTTCGCCGGCACCCACGACGGGCACGTCTACGGGCACATCCCCCTCGAGGGTGCACCGCCGGCCTCCGCATCGGCGTGGCCGCTGCGCGTCACGGTTCGCCGAGGCATCCGTCGCCTGCTGCGTGCCGCGGGGCGCGTAGACGTGCTGCACCTGCGGATGGCGGATGTCGGGAGCCTCGCGGCCGCGGACGTCGCGCGCGAGCTCGGCATCCCGTTCCTCTTCACCGTCGCCCCCGACCCGCACAGCGTGATCGCGTCGCTCGAACGGTCGGGGCGCCTCTCGCGCGCCGGCTTCGGCGAGATCGATCAGCGCGAGCACTTCTGGTTCCGTGCCCGGCTCGTGCAGAGCCTCGCCGCGTCGGCGTCGCACTCGGTGCTTTTCCCACGGCCCGATCTCGCGACGGAGATGAGGCAGCTCGTCGGCATCGACCTCACCTCCCACCCCGAGCGGCACAGCGTCGTCGCCGAGGGGGTCGACCTGAACGTCGTCGACGCCGCCGTCGCCCGGGCCCGCACCGCCGCAGAGGGCGGTGCGCTGAGCGCCGCGCTCGCGGAGCTCGCGGGGCACCTCGAAGACCTCCCCGCCGAGCGCCGCGGGCTCCCGCTCCTCGTGTCGGTCGGACGCCTGCACCGCATCAAGGGCATGGCAGCGCTCGTGCGGACGTGGGCCGAGGGCCCTCTCGCCGACCGCGCCAACCTGCTCGTCGTCGGCGGAGACCTCCAGTCCCCGTCGGCCGACGAGCGCGAGGAGCTCGCCGCGATCGATGCCGTCGTGCCCGCCGACGCTCGCGCCGCACGCGGGCTCCTGCTTCCCGGCCACCGGCCGAACAGCGTCGCGGCCGAGTGGCTCGCCGCGGCGCGCTTCGGCCTCCCCGGACTCGCCGCCGCGAACGGCGTCTACGTGTGCGCGAGCGTCAAGGAGGAGTTCGGCCTCGCGATCCTCGAGGCGATGGCGACGGGGCTCATCGTCGTCGCGCCCGACTCGGCGGGTCCCGCGACCTATGTCGAGGATGGCGACACCGGCTTCCTCGTGGCGACGGGCGATCCGGTGCGGCTCGGCGAAGGCATCGAGCGCGCGCTCGCGCGGGCCGCGGCATCCGACCCTCGCATCGCCACCCGCTCGCGCGACCTCGTCGCGGAGCGCTTCACGATCCAGGGGATGGCGGCGACCCTCACTCCCGTCTACCGCACGGTCGTGCGCACCGAGAGCGAGCTGCGCAAGGCGGCGGGGCTCATCGCGTGACCCTCCTCGTCATCAGCCCCGACTATGCGTCGCACCTCCTACCGCTCGCAAGTCTCGCCACCGCGTGGCGCGACGCGGGCGAGCGCGTCGTGGTCGCGACCGGCACCGCGACGGCGCCGATCGTGGAGCAGTTCGGCTACGAACGCGCTCATCTCCCCCTCGGGCGGGGCGCGAACGCCGGCGTCATCCGCTCCGCGGAGCAGGAGGCCGCCGAGGCCGCGTCGCTCGACGGCTTCTTCGCCGCGACGCGCGAGGGCATGGTGCCGACCCTCGCCTACCAGGCCCGCGAGCGTCTTACCGATCTCATGTGGCAGCCGGTCGACCGCGCGCGGGCGACCCTCGACGTGATCGAGCGCGTGAAGCCCGACGCGATCCTCGTCGACCACCTCGCCTACAGTGCGCGGCTCGCCCTGCACTCCCGCGGCATCCCGTACGGAGATGTCGTCCTCGGTCACCCGAGCGCGCTCCCCGTCGGCGACGAGGTCTACGGCTACCCGCCGGCCTGGCCGCCGGCCTTCTCCCCCGATCCGGCGGAGCTCGCCGCCCTCCGCGCGCTCTGCGAAGAGGTATCGGCGCGCTTCGCTGCGCAGTGGAACGAGGCGGCGAGAGAACTGGATGCCGCGGCCCCCGCTGTGCCGGACGCCTTCGCGCTCCACGGCGAGACCGTGCTCTACAACTACCCGCGCGCGCTCGCCGAGGGCGATGGCCGCGTGCTGCCGCCGCACCGCTTCCTCGGCTGGACGCCGCGCGAGGAGGCCGGGGACGTCGAGGAGTGGATGGCCGAGGCATCCCCCTACGTCTATGTCAGCTTCGGCAGCTTCCTGTCGGTGCGCGCAGACGTACTGGCCCGCGTTGCCGAGGGCCTGCGGCGTGCCGGGCTCCGCGCGGCCATCGCGACGGGCGTCACCGACCCCGCCGAGCTCGGGCCGATCCCGCGCGACTGGCTCGTCGAGCCCTACCTCCCTCAGGTGCGACTGCTGCGCAACGCCGCGGCGGCGGTCACGCACGGCGGCAACAACTCCGTGACCGAGGCGGTCGGGCAGGGCGTCCCGCTGGTCGTGCTGCCCTTCTCGACCGACCAGTTCGCCGGCGCCGCAGCTGTGGAGCGGGTGGGCGCGGGCATCGCGCTGGATCCCCAGCGCGCAACGGCCGACGAGCTCGCGGCGGCGTTGCGCACCGTGGCCGATGCGGGCTTCCCGGGCCGGGAGCTGCTCGACCAGGCGTCGCGTGCGGCTCAGCCGGGTCCGGCGATCGCCTACGAGGCCGTGCCGACCTCTTCGAGCACCTGATCCACGAGGAGCCTCATCGCGTCGCGGTCTCCGGCGGCGGCGCGGTAGCGCTCCATCCGCGCGACGTTGGCCTCGTACCGCTCGCCGGCGCGTTCGGCGGCGACGTGGTGCAGCGCGTACACGCGTCCCGCGTGGCGCTGGGGCGGCGCACCGACGAGCGTGCGATGCGCCTCGAACCACGCGGCATCCTCGAATCCCCATCCGCGGAAGCCCTCGTCCTGCCCGCCGTGACTCTCCCACACCCGCGGCGTCGCGACGTAGACGCCCGAGCACGCGGTCTGCACGAACTGCTCTACCCGGCACTCGTCGAGCGGGACGCCGGCGGCGACATCGGCCGTGCCGGTGCGACCGAGCCACCGGTACTCGTCGTAGGGGAGGTGCACGCGGTCGCTCACGGCCGCCGCGCGGATGGCCTCGAGGAGCGGCCCGCGCTCGGGGATCGTGTCGGCGTCGCCGATGACCACGACCTCGTCGGGAGCGGCCTCCCTCATCGCGGCGTTGCGGCACGCGGCGAGCACGAAGACCTCGTCGTCGGTGTCGACCGTCGTCAGGGGCACGCCCGGCAGGTTCGTGCGGTACCAGGCCACCACGCGCTCGAACGCGTCGATGCGTGACGGCTGGGGGCGCCACGGGATCGCGATCCGGGCAGGGGGAACAAGCGTGGTGTCGTAGGTCATTGACCCTCCTCTGCTCGAAGCCTAAACGGCGCGCGGGGGTGCTCGGCGCGGACGCCGGGTCGACCCCGAGTCGGGGCGGTTCAGCCTTCGCCGGCGCGCGGGCGGCGCACCGTCCAGCCGACGCGAACGAGCGCTTCGGCGAGCCGATCGGCTGCGTGTGCGGCCTCCTCGATCGACGCGTCTGAGCACACGTCGATCGCGAGCGGCGGTGGATCGGCGAAGCGCGGAATCTGCACCTCGGCCCACACTCCGGGAGCGATGCTCACGCGGGGGTGAGCCGTGCCGCGGTGCTCGACCTCGCCGTCGGCCACGAACGAGATCACCTCGAGCGCGTCGGGCTTCGTGATCGGCAGGTCGATCACGAGCGTCACGACATATCGGCCGCTCGCGGCATCACGCCCTCCCTCGCTCACGCACTCATCCTCGCAGCGAGGCGGCCGCCCGCGCCGGATCGGTCGCGCCTGCGTGGGGCCACCACGCGGGTAGGAGAGCACGATACACGCGCACGAAGTCACCGACCTCCGGTTCCGGATGCCGCAGCCACCCTTCGATGACACCCACCGTGCCATCGGCCAGGAACCGGCTCGCCGCCTCGTCGATCTCGGCATGCGGCACGCCCGCGACCTCGATGTCGATCCGCACGCGTGCCCGCGTGAGGAGGATCCGCGCCGTCTCGCGGAAGTGCCGGCTGAGCATCGAGTGAAGGCTCCCCCCGCCGTCGGCGAGCTCGCGCCGGTAGATCGAGGCGTTGCGCGCGACGTGCTCGAGCACGCCTTCGGTGACCGTCGCGACGGCGGTCGCGGCATCCGATTCGTCCTCCAGAAGAGCCGTGCGCAGTTCGTCGAGCTCCCCCGTGAGCGCCTGCTCGACGAGGGCCGCGGGCGAAGCCGCGTACTCGTAGAACGTCGAGCGGTGAACCCCGGCCGCCTCGGCGATCTGCGTCACGGTGAGCGCGGCGATCGGCTGGGCTGCCGCGAGCTCGAGAGCTGCGGCGAAGAGACGGTCGCGGCTTCGACGACTGCGGGGATCCATGACGCCTCCGGGAATGTTATCCGACAGGTGTAGGTTAGAGCATAGAAGACCGACACATGTCGGAGAAACACCCACGGCGCCGCGAATGACGCCGCCAATGGAGGTACATCATGGCCACATACGATGTCGCGGAGCGTTCCGCCGTCGTCACGGGCGCAGGGTCCGGCATCGGCCGGGCCGTCGCCCTCACTCTCGCCGCGAACGGCGCCGCCGTCGTCGTCGCGGACGTGCGACAGGAGGCCGCCGACGCGGTCGTCGCCGAGATCACGGCGGCAGGCGGCACGGCGGTCGCGTTCGTGGGCGATGTGTCCGACCCCGCCGCCAGCACGGCGGCCGTGGAGGCGGCCGAGGCGCTCGCGCCCCTGCGGATCGCGGTCAACAACGCCGGCATCGGCGGCGCGGCCGCGCCCATCGGCGAGTACCCCATCGACTCCTGGCAGAAGGTCATCGACATCAACCTGAGCGCCGTGTTCTACGGCACGCGCGCGCAGGCGCCGATCATCGCACGCAACGGCGGCGGCTCGATCGTGAACATGGCGTCGGTGCTCGGCTCCGTCGGCATCCCGATGTCGTCCGCGTACGTCTCGGCCAAGCACGGCGTCGTCGGCCTCACGAAGAACGCAGCGCTGGAGTACGGCGCCCAGGGTGTGCGCGTCAACGCCGTCGGCCCGGGCTTCATCCACACGCCGCTCGTCGATGCCAACCTCGACGCAGACGCGCAGGCGGGCCTCGCCGCGAAGCACGCGCTCGGCCGCCTGGGCGAGCCTCAGGAGGTCGCCGACCTCGTCGCGTTCCTCGCATCCGACGCGGCGTCGTTCGTCTCGGGCAGCTACCACCTCGTCGACGGCGGCTACGCCGCGCAGTAGCCCGCCCCGGGCACTCGCTTCGCCACCTCGCCACAACGTCGGAGATCGCCACTTCGTCGGACCGGATCGCCCGCATCGGTCCGACGTTGGGGCGATCTCCGACGTTATGGCCTCGGGCCTCGGGCCTCGGGCCTCGGGGCTCGGGCGTGGGGCTCCGGGCGTGGGGCTTCGGGCTGCGGGCATGGCACGCTGGCCGCCCACATGAGCAGACTGGGCGGATGAGCATGGAGCAGATCCTGGCCACGGCGCGCTCGCTCGACGGCGTGCTCGAACTCGCGCCCGCCGAGGGCGGTCCCTACCCCGAGATCGCGTGGGGCGACCACTTCTTCTACTACGCCCCCGACGGCGACGTGCCGCAGAACACCCAGCCGTACGCCACGATCGTCACGAAGGACTACCCCGACGACACGCAGTCGCGACTGGGCGACGGCCGTTGGCGGGTCAACATCCACGTCGGCCGCAAGAGGTTCGTCGAGCTCCTCGATAGAGAGCCGAAGGATGCCGCGGCCCCCGACCACGCCGCGGACGACGTGGTCCTCCCCCATCCCGTCTACGCCGCGCTCGGCTGGGTGTCGGTGGTGAATCCCGGCGAGCGCACCCTTCCGCTCGTGCTCGACCTCATCCGGTCCGCCCACGAGGATGCCCGAACCCGCGCGGAGCGCCGGTCGCAGCATCCGTCCCCCTGAATCGGAACGCGCGTGGCTGCCACCCGCGGGTTCACGCAGCCACACGCGTCCCCGATCAGCCCGCGGCGGCTGCCGGCTCAGCAGTGCATCGCCGGGTTGAACTCCGCGAACATGCCGGCGGGGTTGTGCTTGCCGACCCACGCGTGCAGGTCGTAGTGGACCGGCGCACCCGGACCGTGACCGGGCATCGGACCGTCGAACGGCTGCGAGCCGTACATGGGCGTCGGCTGGCCGACATCGGGCTGGAAGAACTCCGCCGACCACAGCTCGAGCTCGCCTGTCGCGGAGGGGCCGTAGGTCAGCATCTGCGGGGCTCGAGGGTCGACGGGCGCGCCCGGTGCGACGAGCGCGGGGTTCAGGTAGTGCACGCCCATGGCACCGACGCCGGGCTCTTCGACGCACTCGCTGATGGGGATGTATCCGGCGGCGAGCGCCGCGTCGAGGTCACGGTACTCGGCGACCGCGGCTCGCGTCTGGGCGAGGAGCCGGTTCATCTCCGAGGGCGAGCCGGCGGGCGGCGCCGCCTGCGCGGGGACGACCACGGCGAGGGTCGCCGCGAGGACGAGCGTCCCGGCGAGGGCGGAGCGGGTGAGGTTGCGCATGATGGTTCTCCTTCGTTGTGCGCGAATGGTCGGGTGTCGTGCGCCGCGGTCCGGACTCTGCCCGCAAGATCGTGACGGGTTCGGCTACGCCGCGGCGTCATCGGCGTGCACCCGCACGCCGTCGTCGTCCACCGACCCGGCGCGGTGATGGTCACGGCAACAGCGTCTCGATCTCAGCCGGAGTCCGGCCATCCCCGACCACGAGGGAATCTCCGCCCCTGAGATCTGGGTCGGTCGTCTCCCACAACTCTGGGATACCGCTGCCATCACGGCGGCTCCATACTGGTGCCCATGAGGAGCACCCTGGCGATCGACCGTGCACGCGGCGACCTCGACGTGCTCTCGCGGGCGGGCCTCGACCTGGAGGAGTTCGTCGCGGAGGCGGTCCAGACGGTCCAGCGCGCCGTGCCCTGGCAGGGGGCCTGCGTGGGGACGCACGATCCCGTCACGATGATGCTGACCAGCGGCCGCAAATTCGGCGACCTCGCCGACCACGACTCGCTGGACGGGCTCTTCTCGATCATCGAGTACGGCTCCGAAGAGCGCTCGACCTTCCAGGCGCTCGCAGCGTCGACGGAGCGCGCCATCGGCATGCACACGTCGATGCCCGACTACGTCGACCAGTCCGAGCGGCTCAACCGGCTGGTGCGCCCCCATTTCGGATACGCCGACGAAGCACGGCTGGCCTTCCGCGATCAGCTGGGCATGTGGGGCGGCATGGCCCTCTTCCGCGCCGCCGACGACCCGTGGTTCGACGAGGACGAGATCGCGTTCCTCGCCTCCCTCTCGGACGCGATGGCGCGCGGCGTCCGCGCCGGCATGCTCACGCGCCTGGCCGACCCTCGACTGCCCGACGCCGAGGCTTCGGGACCGGCGGTCATCATCGTCGATGCCGACGACGAGGTGACGCATATCAGCCTCGGCGCCGAGGAGCGGCTCGCGCAGCTCAAGGCGTTCGAGCACTCGACCGACCCCCTCGGCACCGTCTTCGCATTGGTCACGGCTGCGCGGAGGATGCGACGGAGTGAGACGGATGCCGCGCTCCCCCACGCCCGTCTGCGCACTGCATCGGGGGTGTGGCTCGTGGTGCACGCTGCCCCGCTCGCGACGCGCGACGGCATCAGCGGCCAGGTCGTGGTCACGATCGAGCAGGCTCGGCCTCCCGAGATCATCGAGCTCGTCGTCGCGGCGTTCGGGCTCACCGCGCGCGAACGCGACGTCACGCGACTCGTCCTGCAGGGCGTGGAGACGAAGCAGATCGCCGAGACCATGCACGTGTCGACCTACACGGTGCAGGACCACCTCAAGTCGGTCTTCGACAAGGCGGGCGTGCGCAGCCGTCGCGAGCTCATCTCGCGGGTGTACTTCGACCAGTACGTGCCGCGCCTGGGCAGCGCGCTCGGGCCCTCAGGCTGGTTCTCGGGCTGAGGGCAGCCCCGGCTGGGATTTCCGGACGGTGTGATGCGGAGATCGGTGCTGGGCGCACGCGGCGGGGCGGCCGCGGCATCCGTCAACCTGAGTGTCAGCTATGCGTGAGCCAATAATCACAAAAAGGTAACGCGAAGGTCTTCCCTTCCGTTACCTCGCCGTTATAGAGTGCAAGCACGGTAGTTGTTTTGCTGTGGCAGCTATCGCATGTGATTGCAGGACACTCTTGGTGCAAGGGACAAGGGCCGGTCGGAAGCCTCTCCGACCGGCCCTTACTCTGTCGCCCGACTCCTCTCACCCGGGGCCGCGAGCCGCAGCCACCCGCGCGCCTCACGCGTCGGCAGGCCTGAACGAAAACGGCCTCTGGATCAGCCGTTTTTCGTCGGCCGCTCCCACTGACCTCCCAGGGAAGCCTGAGGGATCGTCCAGAAAGGCCCCGCAGACTCGGACCTTCGTGCCCCACCCGAGGGGCGCCGCCGTCGCGCCTCGACGGCGTGCCACACCGAAGGACCTCCCGCCCAATGCTCTTCATTCGTCGTGCGCTTCGCGCTGCCCATCTCCCTCGCCGCAACCTCGCCACCACCGCTCTCGCCGTCGGCACCATCGTCGGCGCCGTCGCGGTCACCGGACTGACGGCGGCTTCGGCGTCGGCGTACGCAGGCTCGGGCTCGTCCTTGGCCGCGATGGCCGCGGCCACGACGCCGGCGACGCTGACCACCTCGCGCGCCGAGTCGCTCCACGACATCTCCGACCAGGCGGCCAGCACCCTCGCCGCGGCGCGCACCGCTGTGACGGCGGCCTCGAAGGTCGCGACCGACGTCGCCTCGTCGGGACTCGACGTCGGCAAGACGACGAGCGTCGACACCTCCGACCTCACCGACCACATCGACCGCCTGTCGTCGATGAGCGTCCTGCCGCTCCTCCTCCTCCCCGGCATCGCCGAAGAGACCGCCGCCGAGACGGGCAAGGTCACCGCGCAAGTCGCAACCCTCCGCGTCAGCCTCGAGGCGGCGCAGCAGAAGAAGGCCGCCGAAGAGGCAGCGGCAGCCGCAGCCGCGGCCGCAGCCGCCGAAGCGCAGCGTCAGGCCGAGGCAGCCGCCGCTGCCGCAGCGGCGCAGGCCGCGGCCAACACACCCGACGGCGCGAAGGCCGTCGCCCGGCAGATGGCCGCCGACCAGTACGGCTGGGGCGGCGACCAGTTCTCGTGCCTCGAGAAGCTCTGGAACCGCGAGTCCAGCTGGAACTACCAGGCCTACAACTCCGGCAGCGGTGCGACCGGCATCCCCCAGTCGCTCCCCGGCAGCAAGATGGCCAGCGCCGGCGCCGACTGGCAGACCAACGCCGCCACCCAGATCCGCTGGGGCCTCGGCTACATCGCGGGCTCGTACGGCACGCCGTGCGCCGCGTGGGGTCACTCGAACGCGACCGGCTGGTATTGAGCGGTCGGATGCCTCGGCCCGCGCGCGACGCGGGCCCGAGGCATCCGTCGCCTGACTCGACCCGACCGCGCACCCGCACCGGCGCGCGTCATCCGTCGCCGCGCTCGCCCCGCGTGCGAAACACACGGGGCCACAACCCCCGCGCCGCGCTAGCGTGGGACGCGTGAGTGCTCCCATCGATGCCACCGCCACTTCCGCCTGGGCCGAGCTCGACGCCCTCCGAGACGGCTTCGAGCCCGACCTCCGGGGCTGGTTCGCGAACGACGCCGACCGCGTCGCCAAGCTGAGCCTTCCGCTGGCCGACCTGCACGTCGACCTGTCGAAGAACCTCGTGACCGACGAGGTGCTCTCGGCCCTCGTGCGCCTCGCCGAGCAGACCGGCGTCGCCGAGCGCTACGACGAGATGCTGCGCGGCGTGCACATCAACACGACCGAAGACCGCGCGGTGCTGCACACCGCGCTCCGCCGTCCGCCGGGCGCGGAGCCCGCCCTCACCGTCGACGGGCAGGATGTCGATCACGACGTGCAGGCCGTGCTCGACGCGATGGACGCCTTCGCCGAGAAGGTGCGTTCGGGCCAGTGGCGCGGCGTCACGGGCAAGAAGGTCGAGACGGTCGTCAACATCGGCATCGGCGGCTCCGACCTCGGCCCGTACATGATCTTCGAGGCGCTCAAGCCCTACGCCGACGCGGGGATCACGGCGCGCTTCGTCTCCAACATCGACCCCGCCGACATCGCGATGAAGACGGCCGGCCTCGACCCCGAGACGACGCTGTTCATCGTCGCGTCCAAGACCTTCACGACCCTCGAGACGCTCACGAACGCACGGCTCGCCCGCGATTGGCTGTGGGCCGGGCTCGAGGCATCCGGAGCCATCTCCTCCTCCGACGACGACCGCAAGAACGCCGTCGCCCATCACTTCGTCGCCGTGTCGACGGCCCTCGACAAGGTCGAGGCGTTCGGCATCGATCCCGCGAACGCGTTCGGCTTCTGGGACTGGGTCGGCGGCCGCTACTCCGTCGACTCGGCGATCGGCCTCTCGCTGGTCATCACGCTCGGCCCCGACGCGTTCCGCGAGCTTCTCGCGGGGTTCCACGCCGTCGACGAGCACGTCGCGCAGACGCCGCTCGCCCGCAACGTCCCCGTGCTCATGGGGCTCCTGAACGTCTGGTACTCGAACTTCCTGGGCGCGCAGACCCACGCCGTGCTGCCCTACGCGCAGCAGCTGCACCGCTTCGCCGCCTACCTGCAGCAGCTGACGATGGAGTCCAACGGCAAGTCCGTGCGCTGGGACGGGTCGCCCGTCACGACCACGACGGGCGAGGTCTTCTGGGGCGAGCCGGGCACGAACGGCCAGCACGCGTTCTACCAGCTCATCCACCAGGGGACGCGCCTGATCCCCGCCGACTTCATCGCGTTCGTCAACCCCGCCTTCCCGCTGGAATCCGACGGGCGCGACGTGCACAGCCTGTTCCTGGCGAACTTCCTCGCGCAGACGAAGGCGCTCGCGTTCGGCAAGACGGCCGAGGAGGTCGAGGCCGAGGGCACGACCGGCCCCCTCGTCGCCGCGCGGACCTTCCCCGGAAACCGCCCCACGACGTCGATCTTCGCGCCGGCGCTCACGCCGCGCGTGCTCGGCGAGCTCATCGCGCTGTACGAGCACATCACCTTCACGCAGGGTGTGATCTGGGGCATCAACTCGTTCGATCAGTGGGGCGTGGAGCTCGGCAAGCAGCTCGCGCTGCAGATCGCGCCGGCTCTCGAGGGCGATGCATCGGCCGTGCAGGCTCAGGATGCCTCGACCCGCGCGCTCCTCGAGTACTACACGGAGCACCGCAAGGCGTAGTCGCGGGCGCGGGTGCCCTCGCCGCGCATCCGTCGCCATCGGCGTCGACTTGCCAGTCGTTGTGGCAAGTCGGCGCCGAATTGCGCGAACGAGGGGCAACTCGCGTCAGCGCGAGCGCAGGATGGCGCGAGCCGGTTCAGACCGGCGCGGGTCAGACCCCGCCGCCGCCTCCACCGCCTCCACCGCCGCCGGCGGATCCACCCCCGCCCGAACCTCCCGACGAGGACGACGACGACGCGCTCGTCGAGAGCGACCCGATGCCGGCCGAGAACGCGGCCGCGTTGAAGCTTCCGCTCGACCCGGAGTACCAGCCCGGTGAATTGCCCTCGCCGTAGAGCACGGCCAGCTCCTTGGCCCACTGCTTCTCCTGGCCGAACACGACGGCGTAGGGCAGCAGCGTCTCGTAGAGCTTGAGCATCTCGCTACGGTTCGTCGTGTCGATCGGCACGCGCTCGGCTCCCCGCGGCGACTGCAGCATGCGGATGCGGTCGGCCTCGGCCCACTCGATGAAGACCTTGAGGCCCGCGAGGTGGTCGCGCACCTCCGCTCCGAGCGCGGTCAGCGGCTTGTGCGAGAGGAGCGCGATCACGACGAACTCGGCCGCGAAGGCGCCGATGATGAGGAGGATCGGCACCCACGCGTCGACCGCGGCATCCAGCGCCGCCATGCCGCACAGGAAGACCGCGGCACCCGCGAGCGTCGTCACGATGATCGGCCACGCCCGCGTCCAGCCCGGCACCTTGCGCCGCAGGCCCCGGCGGTCGAGTTCGCTGCTGGCCGCCTTCAGGATCTTCTGCGCCGCCGCCGAGAAGCTCTTGTCGGTCTGCCCGAACTCGTACTCGTCGCCGATCATGAGGCCCGGGAAGAGCCCGTCGAGCAGCATGCGACCGTCGCCGTCCGCCCGCGCGGGGTCGACGAGCTGCGCCTTGAGCCGCGCGCCGCCGAACCAGCGCTTCGCGCCCTCGACGATCCGAATGCTTCCGACCACGGCCTGCTCGAGCACTTCGGCCGGGATCGCCTTGCTGCTGCGGCCGAGCAGCACGGCGCTCTCGAGGGCGTCGATGTGGGCGGGCGGGGTGTATTCGGCGATGATCGTCGGCCTGCCGGGCTCGTCGCGCAGGCGGCGCGAACGCGTCACGGCGGCCCATACGACGCCGGCGACCACGCCCAGGGCCGCGACCAGCTGCAGCCAGCCCCACGGCGAGGCGAAGTACGAGGAGTCGAACGGCGTGAAGGTGCCGGGCTCGAACCCGACCGCGACCGTCATCGTCTGGTACGAGCCCACGTCGCTCGTCTGCGCGAAGACGTCGGCCCCGGCATCCGTCCCCGGGCGAACCTCGATGGAGCACGTGTCGGTGGCGCCCTGATAGCCGTGGTAGCACGCGACGCCGCCCGTGAGGGCCGCGGCGAGCGCGGGATCGAGGTGCAGGGTCGCCGTGATGCGCCCGAAGGGCTGGCTCCAGTCGACGCCGTTGACGTCCCAGTAGAACTCGTCGGCGTGCGTGTCTTCGAACGCGCCGATGACGTTCTCGAGCGTGTAGGTGAAGACGTAGGTCTGCGCGCCGTGCACGTACCCGTCGGCGCGCGACGTCATGGAGTAGGCACCCTCCTCGTCGGCGACCTCCTGCTCGCGCGCGGCCCCGTCGCCGTCGGTGATCGAGACGAGTTGCGGATGCAGCGGCACGCCCTGATAGGAGTCGGGGATCGTGCGGCGCATCCCGCGGTTCTGGTCGAACTCGGGGAACTGCGCGACGAACCGTTCCACGACCTCGAGCCGGCTCGTGCCGTCTTCGGCGCGCGTGAGGGTGTAGTCGACGTCGAGGCTCGAGAACGTGAAGTCGTCGACACCCGCCGAGACGACCGCCGCGGCCGCCTGCTCGCCGGCGGTGACCGAGAGGCCGCTCCACGCGGCGAGGGCGAGAACGGATGCCGCGACCACCGCGGCGGCGGCACGCCTGAGGAACCTCGCCATGGGCACAGCCTACGACCCGTGCCCGGGTGGCCGCGTTCGCCGTAGTCTGTTGCACATGACCGACCGGCGACTCGCGATCGACGCGTGGGAGAGCCTGTTCCGTGCCCAGCACGAGGTCTTCGGCGACATCAACGACGACTTCGATCCGAAGACCCTCTCGCAGGCCGAATACGACGTGCTCCTCACGGTGACCCGCGGCGAGGGCATGACCGCGCGCTTGCGCGACGTGACCGCCAACATGCTCATCAGCCAGCCCAGCGTCTCGCGGCTCGTCGACCGTATGGTCGCGCGCGGGCTCATCTCGAAGTGCCCCGACCCCGAAGACGGTCGCGGGGCGCTCGTGCGGGCGACGGATGCCGGGGCCGCGGCGTTCCGGCGGATCGCCTCGCTCCACGGCAGGGCCATCGCCGACCGCATGTCGGTGCTCGACGACGCCGAGCTCGCGCAGCTGCGCGAGCTCACGGCGAAGCTGCGCAAGCCGCGCCCCGAAGAGGCCTGCTGACCCCTGCGGCGTCCAGCGCCTGGTGGGCGCCTACCGTTCCCGACGCCTGCGGCGTCGGGCGCCTGCCGTGTGCGCTCGGCGCCTACGGTGTCCGGCGCCGCAGCGTGAGCGACGCGAGGATCAGCGAGCCGACGAGGAACGCGAGCACGACGAGCAGCGGACCGTAGACGTCCCACCCCTCGTCTCCGTTCGTCACGGCGTTGATCGCGTCGATCGCATAGCTCAGCGGCAGGAACTTGCTGATCGTGTAGAGCGCCTCGGGCATCTGATCGCGCGGCATGAACAGCCCGCCGAGCAGGATCTGCGGGAAGACGATGAGCGGCATGAACTGCACGGCCTGGAACTCCGTCCGCGCGAAGGCGCTCGCGAGAAGGCCCAGCGCCATGCCCAGCACGGCGTCGGCGACCGCGACGAGCCCGAGCTGCCACGCGGGTCCCTCCGGGCTGAGTCCGCAGACGATCACCGCGAACGACACGGTGACGACCGCCTGGAGCACCGCCATGAACCCGAAGGCGAGGGCGTAGCCGGCGATGAAGTCCGCCTTGCCGAGGGGAGTCGTCATGAGCCGCTCGAGCGTTCCCGAGCGCCGTTCCCGCAGCGTCGTGATCGACGTGATGAGGAACATGATGATGAAGGGGAACAGCGCGAGGATCGGCGGGCCGTAGATGTCGAACACGCCCTCCTGGTCGCTGAAGAGCCACGCGAACAGGCCGACGAGCAGGCTCGGGGCGATGAGCATGAGCGCGATCGACCGAGGGTCGTGGCTCAGCTGGCGAAGCACGCGTCCCGCCGTGGCCAGCGTGCGCACGCCGCTCACTCCTCCTCCTCCCGTCGCGCTTCACGCCGGGTGCGCGGATGGTGCTCGGCCGCGGCATCCTTCTCCACGAGCCGGAGGAACGCGGCATCCGGATCCGTCTCACCGGTCTCTGCAAGAAGGCCGGACGGCGTCGTGTCGGCGATGATGCGGCCCGCGCGCATGAGCACGATGCGGTCGCACCGCAGCGCCTCGTCCATCACATGGCTGCTGACGACGATCGTGGCACCGGCATCCGACAGCCGGCGGAAGATGCTCCACAGCTCCGCTCGCAGCAGCGGATCGAGACCGACCGTGGGCTCGTCGAGCACGAGCAGCTCGGGGCTTCCGAGCATCGCGACCGCGAGCGACACGCGGCTCTCCTGACCGCCGCTGAGCGAATCGACCGTCTGGCGCGCGTTCTCGCGCAGGCCGACCTGGTCGATGACGCGGTCGACATCGGCCCGCGAGGCGCCCACGATCCGTGCGAAGTACGTCAGGTTCTGCGTGATCGTGATGTCGCCGTACACCGATGCGGCCTGCGTGTCATAGCTCACGCGGTGACGCTGCAGATGCGTGCCCGCCGGCTCGCCGAGCACCGCGACGCTGCCGCCGGCGACCTTCTGCACGCCGACGATCGAGCGCATGAGCGTCGTCTTGCCGCAGCCCGACGGTCCCATGAGGCCCGTGATCTGTCCGCGTGGGATGTCGAGATCGAGGCTCTGGAACACCTCGGTCTTGCCGCGCCGCACGTGCAGTCCGCGCACCTCGACGGCATTGCCGGTGGCGTGGACGGCGCCGGCCGGGCGGTCAGCCACGGTGGTCGCTCTCGTTCGGCGGGAGCGCGCAATTCATCATGTGATGAATTGTGCGCGTGGCGCGATCCTCCGTCAAGGGATGCGCCGGCATCAGGGCCGTCAGCCCGTGAGGTAGCGCTGGACGTTCGGCGCGATGCGATCGACGAGTTCGTCGACGGATGCCGCGGCCACCGCGGGCAGCTTCAGCACATGCCGCGCGATCAGGATGCCGGCGACCTGCGACGCGACGAGGCTCGCGCGCAGCTCGGCGTCGGTCGCGTCGAGCTCGGCCGCGATGCGCCCGATCAGCTCGCGAGAGAGGAAGCCCGCGACCAGGGGCGTCGAGAAGCGGTTGCCCAGCGCCGAGCGCAGCAGCACGACGCCGCGCTTTTGCACCTCGGGCCGCTCCCACGCCTGGAGGATGTAGCGCACGAGGTTCTCGCCGAGCGTGTCGCGCGGCCCGGCGAGGATCGCCGGCACGTCGACATCCGGACGCATGGGCGCCCCGATCGCCTCGGCGAAGAGGTCGGCCTTCGTGCCGAAGTAGTGGTGCACGAGGGCGGAGTCCACCCCCGCCCGGCCCGCGATCCCGCGGATCGTCGCGCCGTCGTACCCCTCCTCGCCGAACTCGTCGACGGCGGCCGCGAGGATCCGCTCGCGCGCCCCGGATTCCCCGCCGCGCGGGCGCCCGCGGCGACGCGGCGTCGGCACGGCGTACTCAGGCATGGCGTCAGCCTACGTCGGCGCGCGGCATCCGGAGCGGGCCGCCCGGGTGGCGCGCACCGCCCGCGCGTGCTCCCGATCTCCCTCGGCCGGGAAGGGCCCGACGCGGCCCGGGCCCGGGCACGGGAACGACGACAGCCCCGGGCCGAAAGGCCCGGGGCTGTCGGGGGTGAGGACGCGCGGGAGCGCGGAGGCGGACCCCCGCGACCCGCGATCAGATCACTGCTCGACCGGCTGCGGCTCGTCGCGGTTCTCGTGCGCCGTGATCGTCGGCTGCTCCGCGTCGGAGGTGACCTCGATCTTGCGGGGCTTGGCCTTCTCGCTCACGGGGATCATGACGCTGAGCACGCCGTTGGTGTAGTTCGCCGTGATGCGCTCGGTGTCGATGCCCTGCCCGAGGTTGAGCTGGCGGAGGAAGCTCGCCGCCTCGCGCTCACGCGTGATCCACTTGACGCCGTCGCCGGTCGCGAGCGTGCGCTCGGCGCGGATCGTGAGCAGCTGCCCGTCGACGTCGATGTCGACTGAGCCCGGATCGATGCCGGGCATGTCGGCGGTCAGCACATAGTGGTCGCCGTCGCGGTAGAGGTCCATCGGCATGCGGCGGGGTCCGCGGCGCGTGTCGAGAAGGCTCGAAGCGAGGCGGTCGAGTTCGCGGAACGGGTCGTACTGGGCCATTGTTCTCTCCTTCTGGATCGGATATTCGGTTGGTCGTTGAAGTTGAGTCGTCGCGGCTCAACTACCCTCAGATTAGCACTCGGCCCCAGAGAGTGCCAACGCTTCGCGCACGGCGAACACCCCCGTGCGAGACGGCGCCGAAAGCGGCGACCCCTCGTCAGCACTCGATGACGTTGACTGCGAGGCCGCCTTCGCTCGTCTCCTTGTACTTGTGCGACATGTCGATCCCGGTCTGCCGCATCGTCTCGACGACGGCGTCGAGCGAGACGTAGTGCGACCCGTCACCGCGCAGCGCGAGGCGCGCGGCCGTCACCGCCGTCGAGGCCGCGATCGCGTTGCGTTCGATGCACGGGATCTGCACGAGCCCACCGACCGGGTCGCACGTGAGGCCGAGGTGATGCTCCATTGCGATCTCGGCCGCGTTCTCGATCTGGCGGTTCGTGCCGCCCATCACCGCGGTCAGGCCGCCGGCCGCCATCGCGCACGCCGACCCGACCTCGGCCTGGCACCCGCCCTCGGCCCCCGAGATCGAGGCGTTCGCCTTGGAGAGAGACCCCAGCGCGGTCGCGGTGAGCAGAAAGCGACGGATGCCTCGGCGGCGGTTCGCCTCGGCGACGGCCTCCTCGTCGAGCGCGGGGTCGCCGGGCACCGACTCGGCATCGCGCACCGCGTCGTCCGGCAGCGCTGCACCGGCCACCAGGGCCGCCCCCGGCCCCCGCCGCGGCGACGCCGCGAACCCCAGCAGCGCGCTCCCGACGAGCTCGCCGTGCGGCGTGACGGCGTTGCCGACGCCGAGGCCGGAGTCGGCGAGGAAGCGCCACCAGTACATCGCCACGGCCGGGAGGATGCCCGCCGCGCCGTTGGTCGGCGCGGTCACGACGCGTCCGCCCGACGCGTTCTCTTCGTTGACGGCCAGGGCGAAGGCGCCGAGCCACTCCCCGGGAAGCTCGCGGTGTCCGGCGGCCTCGGCATCCTCCAGCTGCTCGCGAATGGCGGCGGCACGGCGCTTGACCCGCAGCATGCCCGGAAGCTCGCCGTCGGCGGCGAGCCCAGCCTCGATGCACGATGCCATCGCATCCCAGATCTCGTCGAGCCCCGCCGCGACCTCCGCTTCGCTGCGCAACGCCTCCTCGTTGCGGCGCGCGGCCTCGGCGATCGTGAGCCCGTGCTCGGCGCACAGCGCGAGCAGCTCCTCGGCCGTGTCGAAGGCGAAGGGGAACGACCGGGCAGCGACGCGCACCTCCTCGCCGTCGCGCCGGATGAAGCCTCCGCCGATCGAGTAGTAGGTCTCTTCGGCGAGCGCGCCGCCGTCGGCGTCGAAGGCGACGAGTGTCATGGCATTCGGATGCCCCGGCAGCCGTGTCCGCGGCGCGAAGCCGATGTCGTCCTTCGAGAACCCGACCTCGTGCGAGCCGGCGAGGAGCAGCGTGCCGCCGGGCCAGTCGCTCCAGGCGCGCCGAACGGCATCGGGCGAGACCGTCGCGGGGTCTTCACCGCGCAGACCCGCGACGACCGCGTCGGGAGTGCCGTGGCCGATTCCGGTCGCACCGAGGGAGCCGTAGAGGGTGCAGGCGACGCGGGCGGTGCGGGGCATCACGCCCGCCTCTCGCAGCCGCGTGGCGAAGTCGCGGGCGGCCCGCATGGGGCCGACCGTGTGGGAGCTCGAGGGTCCTACACCGATGGAGAACAGCTCGAACGCCGAAACGTAAGCGCTCATCCGGCCCAGTTTACTGACCGATCGTTCAGCCGGGCGGCCACACGAAAGCGGGCCGGGCCGGCCGCCGCGCATCGAGCAGGCCGGGCCGGCCGCCGCGAATCCGGCGGGTCCGGCCACGCGACCGCCCGGCCGGCCCGACACCGGTCAGCGCGGCTGGAAGGCGATGAGCCCGAGCAGGTTGCCCTCGGAGTCTCGGATGAACGCCTGCCACTCCTCGTGGTCGGCCGGTCCGAGGACGTCGTCCTCATGCGTGAAGATCAGGTGCGGACGCGTCACGACGTGGATGTCGGCACCCAGGCGCTCGATGGCTTCGTGCACGTTGTCGACGCGCAGGTAGATCAGCGACGAGGGCGCATTGCGATCGAGCAGCAGCCGCACGCCGTCGAGGTCGAAGAAGAGGAGCCCCGGCGGGTCGAACAGGGCCGTCGGCTCGGCATCGAGCAGGAGGCGATAGAACGCCGCCGCACGTTCGAGGTCTTCGGCGTGCTGGGCGATCTGGACGAGTTGCATGACACCTCCGGACGAACGGACGCGCACCCGCCGGTCGGCGGCGTGCGGGCGGCGAGCGCGGGCGGCGAGCGCGGGCGGCGCCACGCCGGCCGCCGCTCACGCTAGCATCGCGGGCACGGAGGTGACATGACCGTACTGGCTGACGACGTCTCGATCGATCGGGAGGTCGCACGCACCCGCGCCGAGCAGGCGGCAGGCCCGTTCGACGCCGCTTTCGCACGCCGGTTCGAGGAGCACTTCCCGACCCTTCATGGGCTGTTCCGCACGCTGTACGGCGAGCGCGCCGACGGGAGCGAGGCGCTCGCCGAGGTGGTGGCGCTGGCCGCGGCATCCTGGCACTCCCGCCCGCTCGAGCTGCGCGCACGCGACGATCTGCGCGAATCCGAACCGGCATGGTTCGAGGCGCCGCAGATGCTCGGCGGCGTCTGCTACGTCGACCGCTACGCGGGCGGGCTCGCGGGCATCCGCGCGCAGATCCCGTACTTCCAGGACCTCGGCCTCACCTATCTGCACCTCATGCCGCTCTTCGAGAGCCCCGAGGGCAACAGCGACGGCGGTTATGCCGTCTCGAGCTACCGCCGCGTGAACCCCGCGCTCGGGACGATGGAAGAGCTCGCCGCGCTCGCCGCCGACATGCGCCTCGCGGGCATCTCGCTCGTGGTGGACTTCATCTTCAACCACACCAGCAACGAGCACGAGTGGGCGCGCAAGGCCGTGGCCGCCGAGCCGGGTTACGAGGACTTCTACCTGATCTTCCCCGACCGCACGATGCCCGACGCCTACGAGCGGACGGTCCGCGAGATCTTCCCCGACGACCACCCCGGCGCGTTCGTGCAGCTCGAAGACGGCCGGTGGATCTGGGCGACGTTCTACCACTTCCAGTGGGATCTCAACTACGCCAATCCCGCCGTCTTCCGCGCGATGGCCGGTGAGATGCTCTTCCTCGGGAACCAGGGCGTCGAGATCCTGCGGATGGATGCCGTGGCCTTCATCTGGAAGCGCCTGGGCACCGCCTGCGAATCCCTCCCCGAGGCGCACCTCCTCCTGCGGGCGTTCAACGCCGTGCTGCGGATGGCCGCGCCGGGACTGCTCTTCAAGTCGGAGGCGATCGTCCACCCCGACGAGGTCGTGCAGTACATCTCACCCGCCGAGTGCCAGCTGTCGTACAACCCGCTGCAGATGGCGCTGACATGGGAGGCGCTCGCGACGCGCGACGCACGACTGCTGCAGAAGGCGCTCGACGAGCGGCACGCGCTGCCTGAAGGCACGGCGTGGGTCAACTACGTCCGCAGCCACGACGACATCGGATGGACGTTCGCCGACGAGGATGCCGCGGCCCTCGGCATCGACGCCTACAGCCACCGGCGCTTCCTCAACGACTTCTACGTCGGACGCGTCCCGGGAACCTTCGCGCGAGGCGTGCCCTTCCAGGAGAACCCGAAGACGGGCGACGCCCGCGTCACGGGCACGACGGCGTCACTGGCGGGCATCGAAGCCGGCGACGACGGCGGGGAAGACCGCGTCATCCTCGCCCACGCCCTCGCCCTGTCGACGGGCGGCATCCCCCTCCTCTATCTCGGCGACGAGGTCGCGCAGCTCAACGACTACTCCTACGCCGACGACCCCGATACCGCGGGCGACAGCCGCTGGGTGCATCGCCCGCGGCGTCCTGCGCGGGCGTACGAGCAGAGAACGGATGCCTCGACCCCCGCCGGCCGCGTCTTCTCGAGGCTGACGCAGCTCATCGACGTCCGTCGCGGCACTGCGGAGTTCGCCGGCAACGAGCTCATCCCGTTCCACACTCCGCACGCGTCGGTCGTCGGCTACCAGCGGCCGGGGCGCGACGCGGCGGCCGACCGCGTGCTCGTGCTCGCGAACGTCGCCGACGAGCCGGTGCAGATCGATGCACTGACCCTCTCGGGGCTCGGGGCAGAGGCATCCGATCTCCTCAACGGAGCGCCCCGCGATCTGCGTGAGGGACTCACCCTCGCGGCCCACGGATTCGTCTGGCTGCGCGTGACACCACTGCCGTGATCCGCTCGGCGCGTCTTGCATAAGAGCGCCGCGCGTTCAAGGGGTTTCGCCCGCCTCGCGGTCGTGGGAAAGTCGGTGCATGACCGCACTCGCTGTGATTCTGCTCATCGTCGGCGTCGTCCTCCTCCTCTTCGGGCTCTTCGTCGAGGCCGCCAAGTTCCTGCTATGGATCGGGATCGTCATCCTGGTCGTGGCGATCATCATCGGCCTCCTCCGCTACATCAGGCGAGGCGCCTGACGGCTCGCTCTGCGGCGAGGGGGTCCTGCGGACTCCCTCGCCGTTTGCGTACCATGGGAGAGACGGCGGCGGCGCATGAGGCGCCGGCAACCGCCCGCTCCCGGAGGTGACGGATGCTGTTCATCGTTTACGCGATCCTGCTGGTCGGTGGCATGGTCGTGATGGGCATCTCGTTCTCGCTGCCTGAGCTCCAGGCCCTCGTGTACATCATCGGCCTGCTCATGGCCGTGAGCGCTATCGGGGTGCCGATCGCCGCCGGCTCCAACGAGCACCGCCGGTAGCGCCTCGACGCACCAGCCGTCGTTCCGCGCCTCGGCGCCCGCCGCGCCGGCGGCAGCACCCGTCGGCGCTACGGCCGCGTGAAGAGCAGCACCGTGGTGCTGTGCAGCTGCACCTCGTCGGTCTGCTGGTAGCCCAGCGCCTCGAGGTCGGCGATGCCGTACGAATTCGGCTCGCCCTTGGTCATGTACTCCACGACCCATACTCGGTCTACGCCGGTGAAGCGGCCGAGCTCGGCGGCCTCGGCGACCGAGTAGTCGGACGAATGCCACGACGAGCTGTCGCTGTACGGGGTCTTGAGGGTCGCATCGGTCAGGCCCCGGAACGCGTCGGGGTCGGTGTCGAGCGCCAGCCGCGGACGCCGGGACGGCCGCACGGAGTCGTCGAACACGATGGCGTCGCCCGGGCGCGCGTGCGCGTCGATCGTGGCGGCGATCTCGTTCCAGTCGGACTTGTTCTTCGCGAACGGCTCGCGCTGCCCCGCCCACACGGGGACGGCGAGGGCGACCGTGGCGGCGACGACGAGCGCCGCTGCCCACCGGTTGCGCGCGAGCTCGCGGACGCCGCACGCCATGAGGATCGCCGCCGCCGGGGCCGAGAATGTGCCGTAGCGCGGCGTGTAGATCGCCGTGATCGGGCCGACCGCGATCAGGAGTCCCATGGGAAGGATCAGCCAGAGGACCGCGAGGATCTCGAGGCTGCCGCCGACCCGGCGACGGCCGCGCCTGGCGAGGCCGACGATCGCGATGACGATGAGCGCCCACGCGATGATCGCGAACGGAAGAGCGCCGAACCACATCCCCACGAGCACCGTCGTCGGCGTGACGCGGTCGCGGTGTTCGAGGAAGGCGATCTGCTGGCGCTGCATGAG
Source organism: Microbacterium sp. F51-2R (assembly GCF_052180235.1). Taxonomy (GTDB): domain Bacteria; phylum Actinomycetota; class Actinomycetes; order Actinomycetales; family Microbacteriaceae; genus Microbacterium. Next base: position 1,633,095 of record NZ_CP197470.1, read on the forward strand.
CGCCAGGACGATCACGGGTGAGGCCGCGACGATGGCGATGCCCGACGCGATCGCCCAGCGGCGCAGTTGCGAGCGGCTCCGCGGGTCGAGGGCGAGCACGACGCCGACGACGGCGATCATGAGCCCCAGGTACAGGAAGGTGTAGATGCCGGCGGCCAGCACGACGCCGTACGCGATCCACCAGCGGCGGGACGGGGCATCCTGTCTCATGATCTCGACGACCACGACGCACAGGAGCGCGGCGATCGCCGCATCGAACGCGTACGCCCGCGCCTCCTCCCCCGCGTAGGTCATGCGGGGCAGGATCGCCACGAACAGTCCCGCGACCGCGGCGAAGCGCAGCGATCCGAAGCGTCCGCACAGCCAGGTGACGGCCCCCGCAGCCACGCCGACGGCGACAGCCGACGGGAAGCGCACCGTGAACGGCTCCGCACCGAACACCCCGACCCATCCCTGCAGGAAGAAGTAGTACGCCCCGTGCACGGCATCGACGTGGGCGAGCATCGCCACGAGCGACTCCGGCGGCCGCAGCGCCGACAGGACGCTCGCCGCCTCGTCGCCCCACAGCGACGGGATCCACGAGCCCGCGACGCTCACGGCGGTCGCGAACAGGCCGACGAGCACCGCGGTCCACGCCAGCGGCCGGAGCGCGCCGACGGGTCGCGGCGACCTCAGCGGTGCCTGGAGCACCCGTTCTGCGACAGCCGTCATGACTCCAGTGTGAGCGCCCATCCTCAGAGGGCTCTCAGAAAACCTCCGGGGCCGCCTGCGGCACGCGGGAGGATTTCCGGATGCCTCGTCACGGCCTGGGCGCCGAACGCCGGAACACCCAGTCCACCGTGGTGCGCATCGTCTCGCGGAGGGTTCGCCCGTGCCGCCACTCGCGCCACGTCAGTGCGATGATCACGGCGTCGAAGAGGGTGAGGACGAGCACGAAGACGCTCGGCGCGACCACCAGTTCGTAGACCTGGTAGACGAGGAAGAGCGTCAGCGCACCGATCGCCCAGGGGTAGATGCGGCGCGAGCCGAGGAGGAGCGCTGCCACGATCGCGAGCTTCACGACCCCGTGCAGCAGCAGATAGAGCGCGAGGAACGTCGCGGAGGCCGGATCGAGGCTGCCGGCCCCGGCCAACAGCAGGTTCGCAAGAAGGTCGTGCGGATCCTGCGCGAGCTCATGCGCGGTCAGCGACCGCGCCACGTCCTGCAGCTGCACGGGAGAGAGGAAGAGCAGTGCGACGCCCGCGACCAGCTCGAAGGCCCCGTCGATCCCTTTGAACAGCACGCCGAGCAGGAAGACGAGGTCGAGCACGCGTTCCCGCGTCGCGCTCGCCGGCCGCCGAGCCGAGTCGTGCTGCATGGCGCCACGCTAGACCCGCGGAGCCGTCCGGCGCCCGCGCGGTTGGTGTGATCTGCCCTAAACTCGCCGCAATCCTCGAGCGACCGCCGCCGAGGCATCCGGAAGGCCGCCCGCCATGCAGACCGTCTTCGAGCGACGCGCCCCGCGGCCGAGCGTCGTGGCGCATTCCCTCGCCACGACGAGGCAGAGCGTGTTCTGGCTCGACGATGTCGCCCGGCCGCGGCATCCGTCCCTCACGGGATCGCATGCCGCCGACCTGGTGGTCGTCGGTGCCGGCTACACCGGCCTGTGGACGGCGCTGCGCGCGAAGGAACGCGACCCGGGGCGCACGGTCGTCGTCCTCGACGCGGGACGCGTCGGCTGGGCCGCGTCGGGACGCAACGGCGGCTTCTGCGAGGCGAGCCTCACGCACGGCCAAGAGAACGGCCTCCGCCGCTGGCCCGAAGAGCTCGCGGCGCTCGACGCGCTCGGGCGCCGGAACCTCGACGAGATCGGCGAGACCGTCCAGCGGTACGGCATGGACGCCGAGTTCGAACGCACCGGCACGCTCTCCGTCGCCGTCGAGCCGCATCAGGTCGAGTGGCTGGCAGAAGAGGAGGGATTCCTGGATGCCGCGGCCACCCGCGCGCTCGTCGACTCCCCCACGTATCTGGCCGGCGCGTGGGAGCGCGACGAGACGGCGCTCGTCCACCCCGCCAAGCTCGCGATGGAGCTCGCCCGCGTCGCCGTGAGCCTCGGCGTCGAGATCTTCGAGCACTCGCGGGTGACCCGTCTCGAAGACGGCGGCGAGGGGGCTGTGGTCGTCCGGACGGCTGCCGGATCGGTGCGGGCAGGCAGCGTCGCCCTCGCGACGAACGTCTTCCCGTCGCTGCTCGCGCGCACGCGGCTTCTGACCGTGCCCGTCTACGACTACGTCCTGATGACCGAGCCGCTCACGGCCTCGCAGCGCGCCGCCATCGGCTGGGCGGAGCGGCAGGGGATCGCCGATCTCGCCAATCAGTTCCACTATTACCGCCAGACCGCAGACGGCCGGATCCTCTTCGGAGGCTACGACGCGGTGTACCACCCCGGCGGCCGCATCCGGGCGCGATACGAGGACCGCCCCGAGTCGTTCGCGCGGCTCGCGAGCCACTTCTTCACGACCTTCCCGCAGCTGGAGGGGCTGCGCTTCACCCACAAGTGGGCCGGTGCGATCGACACGTGCTCGCGCTTCTGCGCGTTCTACGGGCGCGCACGCAAGGGCCGGGTCGCGTACGCCGCGGGCTTCACGGGCCTCGGGGTCGGGGCATCCCGATTCGGGGCCGACGTCATGCTCGACCTGCTCTCGGGAGAGAAGACCGAGCGCACCGAGCTGAGGATGGTGCGCGAGACCCCCATCCCCTTCCCGCCGGAGCCGGCCGCCTCGATCGGGGTCGCGCTCATGAAGACCGCGATGGACCGGGCCGATCACCGCGAGGGGCGGCGCGGGCTGTTCCTGAAGACCATGGACGCCATCGGGATGGGCTTCGACTCTTAGGACCCGGCGGCCGGTGCGCGGTGCGGGGGGCGGCGCGGCCTAGAGCGCCGCGCCCTGCAGCTGGGCCATCAGCTCGAACTCGAAGCTCGCGCCCGAGAACTCCGTGATGCGTCCGGCAGTCACCCGGTACATCCCGAACTCTGCGATGTTGGCGTGGCGGCGCGTGGCGGCGATGCCACGGAAGGCGCCGACGTGAGTACCGCTTCCCCGCAGATGCGCGGCGATGCGGTCGTCCTCGATGACGAGCTGGATGCGACGCCAACGCCAGTCCGGGAAAGCGCGGAAGCGATCATCGACGTCCGAGATCCAGGCATCCGCTCCTCCGGGAAGATGCGACCGGCGCACCGCGGGGTCGACGAACGACCGGATCGCGTCGAGATCGTGGCGGTTGCAGGCGTCGAGGTAGTCCTCGAACCACGCGCGCATCTCCCAGGACTCCACCTCCTCATTATCCGAGGCGATCAGGAACCGAGCCGCGTCGCGGCCCCCGCCCTGGGGGCGGCGAGGCTCGGCGTGCGCCCGGGATGCGCGCCTCGATGAAGGGCATCACCCGGGCTCTGTGGTCCGCACCAGGCCGCAGTCGACGCACGACCATGCCACGAGGAACCGTTCGTCGTCGAGGATCTCGAATCTGAGCGGCTCGCCGCACGTCGGGCAGTGTCGCAGGTCGACGGCGCGTGGGCTCACACCCCCCAGCCTAGGAACCCGCAGGCGACCGAGGCGCTTCGGCGCGGCATCCGAAATCCCCAGATCCCGCGCCGCGATCCGCGACGCGGGATCTCCCCGAACGGTTGACGACCTCAGGAGTTGATCTGCTCCACGATGTCGTCGGCCGACTTCGCGATGGCCTGCTGCAGCTTCTCGTAGTCATCGGCGTCGATCGCCTGGGTGATGCGCTTGTCGGCGCGATCGAGCGCCTTCTCGACCCGGTCTGCCCACTTGTCGTCCACGACGGCCACGACCGCGGAGGTTCCGGGTGCGAGGTAGTCGTCGAGGTCGTCCGAGAGCTTCTTCTCCTCGCGCCCCTTCTTGATCTTGCCGAGGATCGCACCGATACCCGCGCCGACGGCCGTGGCAGCCAGAAGCGGCGGGGCGAAGAGCCCGACGACGACGCCTGCACCGGCACCCCAGGCCGCACCGTGGCCGACCGACTTGTCGCCGTGCTCCTTGACCTCGACCTTGCCGTTCTTGTCTCGCACGAGCACGACGGCACCGATGACCTCGTACCCGCCGGAGTCCTGCCCGTTGCGCAGCGCCTTGTAGTCGTGCGACGCCGCCTCGGTGTCGTCGTACGAGCCGACCACCAGCGCGAGGTTCTTCGTGCTCATTGCGTTCTCCTTCGATTCCTGTCCCGTGCGGCCCCTGCGGCACTCGAAGGGTGCACGTGCGGCCCGATGTGTGATCCGCCGGACGTTCGCGGTCCACGCGAACCCCCGAACGGTGCGATTCTCTCCACCCTCCGGGGCGCGCGACAGAGTGGTCACCCGCGGCGGGTGAAAGCACGCCCGGTGTGTGTCGGGTGCGTGCAGACGCGGCCGATCCATGTCGGTGGTGCGTGCGAGGATCCTGAGGATCCGGGGGCCGAGGGGAGGGCGCGATGCGGAGCGAGGCCACCGTGCTGCACGCCGATCTCGACTCGTTCTACGCGTCCGTCGAGCAGCGGGATGCGCCTGAGCTCCGCGGCCGGCCGGTCATCGTCGGGGGCGGCGTCGTGCTGGCGGCGAGCTACGAGGCGAAGGCCTTCGGCGTGCGCACCGCGATGGGGGGGCGGCAGGCCCGTGACCTCTGCCCGCACGCCGTCGTCGTCCCGCCGCGGATGGCCGCATACTCGGCCGCCAGCAAGGACGTCTTCGCCATCTTCCGCGACACCACGCCGCTGGTCGAAGGGATCTCGATCGACGAGGCGTTCCTCGAGGTCGGCGGTCTCAGGCGCATCGCCGGCACCCCCGAGCAGATCGCCGTGCGCCTGCGCGAACGCGTCCGCGCCGAGGTGGGCCTGGCCATCTCGGTCGGCGTCGCCCGTACGAAGTTCCTCGCCAAGGTCGCGAGCGCCGTGAGCAAGCCCGACGGCCTCCTCATCGTCGAACCGGAGCGGGAGCAGGAGTTCCTCCTCCCCCTTCCCGTCGAACGGCTGTGGGGCGTCGGCGCCGTCACCGCCGCGAAACTGCACGGCCTCGGCATCCACACCGTCGGAGAACTGGCCGAACTCGAAGAAGCGACCACCGAGAGGCTGCTCGGAAAGGCGACAGGGGCTCATCTGCACGCCCTCGCGCGGCTGCGCGACCCGCGTCCTGTCGACAGCACCCGCCGCCGCGGATCGATCGGGTCGCAGCGAGCGCTGGGCAACCGGCCGCGGACGGCCGAGGAGCTCGACGTCATCCTCACGCAGATCGTCGACCGGCTCGCACGGCGCCTCCGGGACCACGACCGGGTGTGCCGCACGGTGGTGCTGCGGCTCCGCTACGGCGACTACGCCAAGGCCACTCGGTCGCGCACGCTGCGGTTCGCAACACGGCGCACGGCGGTCGTGCTGTCGCTCGCGCAGGCCCTCCTCGCCGCCGCCATGCCCGACATCGAGGAGCGCGGCATCACCCTCATCGGCGTCTCGCTCTCCCAACTGGGGACGGCCGAGAGCGCCCCACCCGAGCTGCCCCTCGACTGGGACGACGGGGCACGCCTCGATACGGTTCTGGATGCCGTGCGCGACCGCTTCGGCACCGAGGCCGTCGCCCGGGCGGTCCACCTCGGGCGCGATGCCGGCTGGTCGACGCCGGTCCTTCCGGAGCACGAGTGAGCTGCCGCTGACCCAGCGGTGCCGGTGGCCTCTCGGCCTTGGGTGTCTCAGGCTGCGGGCTCGGTGGGTCAGGGCGCCGGCGGGACGGTGATCCGCATGACGGTCTTGCTCGTGCCGATGTGCCGCTCGAAGGTGAACCCGGCCTTCTCGAACATCGCCCGTGTGCCGTTGTGCAGGAACGACGACGACGTCCGCTTGCCGGGGACGAGCTCGTTGGGGAACGAGACGACCTCGCCGCCTCCCGCCCGCGCGATCAGCCCGAGCGCTCCGTCGAGGGCTTCGCGGGCCACGCCCGAGCGGCGGTGATCGCGGTCGACGAAGAAGCACGTGATGCGCCATGGCGCGGGATGGGCCTCACCCGCGTCGTACTGCTTGCGGTGATAGATGCCCGGGAGCTCGGCCGGGCTGCCGTACTCGCACCACGCGATCGCATCGTCGCCGTCGAAGACGAGGGCGGCGTGCGCGACCCCCTCGTCCACGAGCCGCTTCTTGAACGTCGCACGGTCGTACTCGCTCTTGACCGTCTGCTCGGTGTCGCCGTGGAAGTACGAGCAGTAGCACCCGCCCCATACGCCGTTGTGCTTCTCGGCGAGGGCGAGCCATGCCGGGAACGTCTCGGGTGTGAGCGGCTTGATCACATGCGACGTCGCCCCGCGCTCTTCGGCCATCACCGACTCCTCGCCTCGTTCGGGCAAGTCTGCCCAACTCCTCCGACGCCGACAAGGTCGACCCCGCCGACCCGCCCGCCGGCGCCGCGCCCGGCACAGCGTCGGCGATCGCCACCGCGTCGGAGCGAGGCATCCGTTCTCCCCCCGCGAATCGGGGACGCGTACGGCTGTCACCCGCGCGCCATGGCGACCACAGGCGACCCCGATCTCCTCAGCCCCGCGAATCGGGGACGCGTACGGCCGGATGCCGAGAGCATTCCGGATCGGAGTGTCGACGGAAACCGGACCGCTGCGGGAAGCCCCGGCCGGAATCGATCAGGCCTCTGCATAGGGTGGTCCCACGGAAGGAGCCGCTTCGAATGGACGACTCGATGGCGCGGACGGCTGCCTGCCATGCGCTCGGGCCCGCTCGCGAACGCGCACGCCATGCCTGAGGCCCACGTTTCCTCCGGCCGTTCGAGCAGTCTCCGCAGCTCGTGGGCCGCACTGTCCGAGTCCGTGCGGACGCGGCTGTGGCCCCTCCCGATCGCGGCGATCGTCCTCGCTGTGGCCCTGGGCGTCGTGCTCCCGCGGATCGACGTGCTCGTCGACGGCACCCTGCCGACCGGAGTGGACTCCGCGGTGTTCAACGGCGGCGCCGAGACGGCACGTGCGGTGCTGTCATCCATCGCCGGCTCCCTCATCACGGCGACCTCTCTGACCTTCTCTCTGACGGTCATCGCTCTGCAGCTGGCGAGCAGCCAGGCCTCCCCGCGTGTCCTCCGGCTCTTCGCCCGCGACCCGCAGGTGCATTGGACTCTCGCGGCGTTCCTGGGGACCTTCGCGTATTCGCTCACCGTGCTGAGGTCGGTGCGCTCGGAGACGGGCGACATCCCGGAGTTCGTGCCCCGCATCTCGGTGACCGTCGCCTTCGCGCTGACCCTCGTGAGCGTCATGATGCTGGTCTTCTTCCTCGCTCACCTGGCCGCGCAGCTCAGGGTCGAGACGATGCTCAAAGAGATCCACGCCGAGACGGATCGCGCGATCGATCTCGTCGGCGACCGCAACGCGGGCGCTCCGGCCTATACCGGCGAGATCCCGTCGAACCCCCGCAGGTATCCCGTCCTCGCGAGGTCGAGCGGATTCGTCACGGGAGAGGATCTGACTCGGCTCACCCACACCGCCGCAGCCCACGGCATCGTCATCCATTTGAGAAAGCGGGTCGGAGAGAACGTCCTCGAGGGGACGCCCCTGGCGTTCTACTCGCACGGCGACGGCGACGGCGACGGCGACGCGCGCGCGATCGATGGGTCGATCGAAGACGCGGTGAGAAGCGCCTACGCCATCGGCTACGAGCGGACGGCGTCGGAGGATGTCGACTTCGGGGTGCAGCAGATCCTCGACATCGCCCTGCGCGCCCTGTCGCCGGCCGTGAACGATCCGACGACCGCTGTCGACGCACTGGGGCATCTCGGCGCGATCACCGTTCGGATGCTCGCGATGCCCCGGCCACCCCGCGCCGTGCGCGGCCCTGACGGACAGCTCTGCGTCGTGACGAAGACCCGAACGACACGCGAGCTCGTCGAGGGATCGCTCAGCCCCATGCGGCACTACGGGGCCGAGCATCCCGCCGTCGTCGGACGCTTCGTCCAGGTCGTCACCGAGATCATCTCCGCCTCCGGCGACGATGCGGAGGTCGGAGCGGCGCTCGGCGCCCAGCTCGACGCGCTGACCCAGCAGCTGCGCGCGATGCAGAGCGACCCGGCCTCGACCTCGGCCATGCTCGCCCTGGTCGAGGAGACGAGGACCGAGCTCGCTCGACGATGAGCGGCCCGACTCGCCCCGGCCCTCACGCGGAGGCCGGGGTGCGGCATCCGTCGCCAATCGGGGACGCATGTGGCTGCCACACGCGGGGCTCAGCAGTCCTAGGCGACCCCAATTCCCCAGCCCCGCAAATCGGGGACGCCGGTGGCTGCCACCCGCGGAACAAGGCAGCCACAAGCAACCCCAACTCCCCAGCGCGCCTCCGCGCGGGACGCGCGTCCGACGGCCAAGCCGCCACGACGTCGGAGATCGCCACGATGTCGGAGCGAAGCATCCGTTCTGCTCCGAAGAACTGGCGATCTCCGGCGTCGCGGCTCCGGCGCACCACCAGCCAGACGCTCGCCAGACGCTCGCGCGAGCGGCCGTGACGGTCCGTGGGAACACGAAAACCCGCGGAAATCCGCGGGTTTTCGTTACTGTCTCAACACAGTGCGCGCCCGAAGGGACTCGAACCCCTAACCTTCTGATCCGTAGTCAGATGCTCTATCCATTGAGCTACGGGCGCACGTGCCCCGCACGAGTCGGCGCTGAGGCACTAGGCGAGCTTACCTGATGCCGAGCCGGGGTGCGAAATCGAGGCCGCCGCCGAATGGCCGGGCCGAGATCGCCGGCTCAGGCCGGGCCGAGACCCTCGGCGAGCTCGCTCTCGGCCTTGTCGAGGCGGCGGCGGTGAGCGCGCAGCCGGGGAAGGTCGACGAGCCGCAGGGCCTGCATGCGGGCCTCGCGCATCGTGTCGTAGTCGGGGTCGCTCTCGGCGCGCATGCCCTCGACCTTGAGGCGCCGCTGCAGGTTGGCCTCGACATCGCCCCACGCCGCGTCACGCGCCTGCTCGACGAGTTCGCGGACGGCCTCGGCGTCGTCGGCCCGACGGCGCAGCTCCTTCGCGACGCCGACGTACTGGCGCTGCCGGCGCCGCAGGTTGCGGGTGTCGCGGTCGCGGTAGTCGTGGGTTCCGTGGGAGTCGCTGTGCTTGCCCCAGGCAGCCTTGCGCTGGCGGCGGACGGTGGCCGCGGCATCCGCCTGCTCATCGGCGAGCGCGATGAGGGTCTCCCGCGCGAACTGCGCGACGCGCTCGGGATCGTACGTCGCGCCGTTCGAGATCGCGTCGACCAGGATGTGGTTGCGCACACTGAGGCGCGCAGCCGCCGATGCGATCGACAGGCCCTCCTCGATGGCTTCCGCCGTGCGGGACATGCGCGCCTCCTCCCCCATCGAGGCTATCGAACCCACAGGCGTCACGACGCCGCCGCCCGGTCGGCGAGAATCGTCTGGACGACTCTGCGACGGCGCAGGAAAGGACGGACGATGGCGAGGATGCTGCGGCTCGACGTGCGGGGCCGCACGACGGTCATCACGGGGGCGGCCAGTGGCATGGGGGCCGAGGTCGCCCGCGAGCTCGACCGCCGGGGCGCGCGGCTCGCGCTTCTCGACCGCAATGCGGAGGGACTCGCGGCGCTCGCCGTCTCCCTCACCGGATCCGGCCACACGACCCACGTGATCGACCTCACCGACGACGACGCCGTGTCGGCCCTCGCGGGAGCGATCGAGGCGTCCCACCCTCACGTGCAGGCGCTCATCACGTGCGCGGGGTCGTCGATGCTCGGCGACATCGACCAGCTCACGATGGCGGAGATGCGCTGGCTCATGGACGTCAACCTGTGGGGCACCGTGAACATGACCAAGGCGCTGCTCCCCGCGCTCCGGCGCGAGCCGGCCGCGCACATCACGCATCTCGTCTCGATCTACGGCCTGGCCGCTCCCGCGGGCCGCATCCCCTACGCGATGAGCAAATACGCCGTGCGCGGCTTCACGGAGGCACTGCGGCACGAGCTGGAGGGTTCGGAGGTGAGCGTCGGCGCGATCTACCCCGCGGGGGTGAAGACGGGGATCATCCTGCACGGGCGGTACGCGGCATCCATCGACCCGGCCGTCGCGCAGCGGGCCGCGCAGGCGCAGGCGGCGATGTACCACACCGAGCCCGCCGACGCGGCACGGCGGATCGTCGAGGCGACCCTCGCACGGCGGGCCCGCACGATGGTCGGCCGGGAGGCGCGGCTCGTCGATGTGCTCGCCCGCCTCACCCCGAACGGCTACTGGCGCTTCATGCGCCGACCGCTGCGCGACGCGATCGACACGACGACGCCGATCGGCTGACGTCAGCCGGCGAGCTTCGTCACGACGGCCTCGATGCGGCGCGCCCGGGTCTCGGGCGCCTTCGCCGACTCGACGCTCGTGACGTGCGCCTTGCGGTGGCTCGGGGCGAGCGCGTCGAAGTGCTCGCGCAGTCCCGCGGCAGCCAAGGCGCTCGCCAGGTCGTCGGGAACCGCGACGATTCGCGGCGCGGTATCGAGCTCGACGTCGACCGTGATCGCGTCGCCGCCTTTGATGCCGCTCGCGGCACGCTTGTCGGAGCTGAACGGGATGAGGGTTTTGCCACCCATAACGGCCGCGGTGCTCTCATACTCGAAGCCGTTGACCGAGACCTTGACGGCCGGGCGCCTCCCCCCGTCGAGCGCCTCGATGACCTCGGGCGGCACCTCGATCCCGGTGTTGTTGCCGATCTGACGCATCGTCGACTCGAATCGCACGGCACGAGTCTGACAGGGGCGGCGACGAACGGCCCGCGCCACGGCTCCGCTCGCCGGCACGTCCGGGCTCCGAAGCATGGATGCCGCGAAGGGAATCCGTCCAAACCGATCCCTGCCGGGCTCCGAAGAACACCCGACGCCGCACGAGAGCCGTGCGCGAACAGGAGGTCCTCATGAGCTCTTCACCGAACCGCATCGTCGCCACGGTCTTCGGCGCGGTATACCTACTCGTCGGTCTGCTGGGCTTCGCCGTCACCGGCGGCGTCGGCTTCATCGCCACAAAGGGCGGGCTGCTCCTCGGCATCTTCGAGGTGAACCCGTTGCACAACGTCGCGCACCTCCTCATCGGAGCGGCACTGCTCGCCACCGGGCTCATGTCGGTCAAGGCGGCCAAGACGACGAACATCACCGTCGGAGCGGTCTACCTGCTCCTCGGCATCGTCGGCTTCTTCCTCGTCGGAACGGCGCTGAACATCCTGGCGCTCAACACCTTCGACCACTTCCTGCACCTGGCAAGCGCCATCGTGCTGCTGGGCGTCGGACTCGCCGCCGACCGCAGCCCCGAACTGTCGGGCCGCACGGCCTGACTCACCGAGACGCGACAGACGTGCTGACCGTGATCCGGGCATCCATGGCGCCGGCCACCCGCGGGGGGACCCGGGATGCCGCAGCCGCCGTGTGGCCCGCGATCACGGGCTGGGGAGCAGGGCTCGTCCTGTTCGCACTCGGTGCGGGCGCGGTGAGCGGATCGACCGTACAGCCAGCCGGTCTTCTGCTCATCGCGCTCGCTCTTCTCGCCCTCGCCTGGGGGGCGGTGACACTCGCCCGCGGACGCCTCATCGCGCCGCGGGCGAGTGTCGTGGGCGCCCTCGCGGGTCTCGTCGCCGGGGGCCTGGCACTCGCCGCCGATCCCGCGCGCACGAGCGTCTTCGCGGTGGCCGCGGCATCCGTCCTCCTCGTCGCGACGGCCATCGGCTGCGGTCGGGCCCTCCGCGCGACGACACGGCACGAGAACGCCCCGAGCTCGAAGCCCCGGCTCGCCGGGATCTTCGTGGCGGCGGTCGTCGTCTCAGCGCTCGTCACCCCGGCGCTCGGGGCGACCGAGGCGGGACGGCTCGCGCCGGATCACAGCGTGCACGGCGGGGTCATCGAAGACCCCCACCACCACTGATCGCGCGCCCGCCGCGGTCGACATCGCGGGCCGGCCCCGCAGCCCAGCCACCGCCGAGCACGCCCGGCGTCCACGGCCCCCGGCATCCACGGCCCACGGCATCCGCCGGCGCGACCTCAGACCGCGAAGATGCGCCAGGAGGCCGCCGACTCCGCGCCCGGCTCGAGCACGATGAGCCCCGCGTCGTAGTCGTACGTGGCGGCGTTGTAGGCGTCGGGCGCGCACGTCATCGGCTCGACCGCGAGGCCCGCGCGGTGCCCGGGCGTGATGTCACCGCCCGGAAGGTCGGCCGTGTGGATCTGCACCCAGGGGCAGGCCTCGTCCCACGTCATCGCGACGCCGGCGCCGGAGGCATCCGTCAGGGTGGCCGTCGTGAAGCCGTCGGCGTCGCGCCCGAGGCCCGAGTAGGCGTGGTCGATCTCGACCCCGCCGAGCACGCGGGCTTCGCGGTAGTCGAACCGCGCGGCGTCGGCCTCGGCCACCGGCGTGAGCGAGGTCGGGATGAGGCGGCTGTCGGTCACGAGCAGCACGTCGTCGGCAGGAAGCCGGAAGGTCCACTCGTCCAGCGGCGACGAACCGGCGACGAGGTAGGGGTGGGGGCCGGTCCCCCACGGCGCCGGCTCGGCGCTGTCGTTGCGCGCACGGACCGACTGGGTGAGGCCGTCGGTCGAGAGCGAGTAGGTCGTCGTCACCTCGACGCGCCACGGGTAGCCGGCCTGCGGCTCGATCGTCGCCGAGAGCGTCACATGGTCGGTGCCGCGATCGGTGACGTGGAAGTCGAGCCAGGGCGAGAGCCCGTGCAGCGCGTGGCCGCGACCGGGCTCCGTCAGCGCGAGCTGGTGATCGGTGCCCCCGAAGGAGTACCGCCCGTCGACGACGCGATTCGGCCAGGGCGCGAGCGTCGTGCCTCGATAGCCCGGACGCAGCTCGTCGACCTCGAAGGGCACGACGAGGTCGCGGCCGTCGTGGCGCAGCGCACGAAGCGACGCGCCGACGCTGGCGATGACCGCCTCGTAGGCGCCGGAACGGAGGGTGTGCTGGATGCCGGAGACGGGCGTGCGGGCCATGGGGGGACTCCTGGGTCGAAGGGTGGATCGCTCGGGAGACCGGGCGATGTTCAGATTAGCGGCGGGAGCGGATGCCTCGTCCCGCACCGCCCATGGCGAAGGGCCCGCGCCGGAGAGCGCGGACCCTTCGCTGTGGGATCACTTGCAGCTGACGGCTGCCACCGTGACGGTGGAGGAGTGGCTGCGCCCGTCGGTCGCGGTCGCGGTGACCGAGACGCTGTCGGCGGGCATCGACGTGAGGCGCGTCGAGAACGCGACCGAGACGGTCTTTCCTGCGGCGACCGTGACGGTCTTGCTGCCGTACGCTCCGGCAACGGTGACGTCGGCCGAGACCGTGTCGCCGTTTCGGACCGAGAGCACCTCGGTGATCTTGCCTGCGACGCAGCGCGTCGCGGCGGTCGTGACGATGTCGACCGCCAGCGAGACCGCCGACGACGTCGACACGCTCACCAGCCCGTCGGCGTAGCCGTCGTACTTCGCCGTGACGCTGCCGACACCGGTCGGAACCTCGACGGTCGCGGCGCCGGAGACGAGCGTGACCGTCTTGCTCCACGAGCCGCCCGTGAAGGTCACGGTGCCCGCGACGTCGCCGCCGTCGGCAGCCTCGACCTCGGCCGTGACCTCGCGGCCGTCGGCCGTGAGGGTCGTGGTGGATGCGACGGCCTTGACCGAGGTCCACGTGTTGACGGCGTTGAGCACCGACTGGTTGACGCTCACGAACGAGCCGTGACGGGGGCTGGCGGGAAGGCCGCCGACGGGACGGACGTTCCAGTCGGCGCGCTGCGAGAGGCGGTCCGCCTGCGAGCTCGACGCGATGGCCGAGCCGCTCGTCAGGAACGCGCGGTAGCCGCCCGCTCCGTAGTTGTCGACGAGGAAGACATAGCCGTCGCCCGCGGTGTTGTTGTTCGGGTCGCCCGCATTGAGTTTGACGATCTCGGGGCCTTCACCGGCCTGACCGGTCTCGAGGCTCGTCATGCGCGTGTCGGTGAGCTGCCACGTGGTGTTCGGGTCGGCCGACCAGTTCGACTGCGTCGTGGGAGCCGTGAGCACCTTGGACTTCTCGAGGAAGATGTCCTTGCCCGCCTCGAGCGGGCCGGCTGCGCCGCCTTCCTCGTTCTTCGTGAAGCGGTAGTAGAAGTCGCCGATCTTCGTGACGGTGGAGTCGATCCGCGCGTAACCGGTGTCCTGCCAGCTGGCGGGCGGGTACGTGAAGGTGCGGAAGTCGCGGGTCAGCACGTAGAACATGCGGGCGTACAGCTTGTCACCGTTCGAGTGCGCGGCGTCGGCGTACAGGCGCGATGCGAAGAACACGACGTACGACTGCAGCTCGTCATCCCAGTACGCCTCGGGCGCCCACGTCATGCCGGCCTCGGGCTGGTTGATCGTGATGCCGGTGTTGGCGCCGTTGGTGCGCGTCCACTTCACGAGGTCGGTGGACTCCCACACCTCGATCTTGAGGCTGCCGGCCGACTGCGCCGGACCCCAGCCCGTTCCGCAGCTGATGCAGAGGTCGGTCGCGACCATGTAGTACTTGTCGCCGTCCTTGGAACGGAGGATGTACGGGTCGCGGAGGCCCTTCGTGTCGGCGGTCGACGTGATGACGGGGTTGCCGCCGTTGACCGGCGAGAACGTGAAGAAGTCGTTGCCCGACGTCGCCGCCTGGTAGATCTTCTCGTCGGAGTCCGACTTGAAGTACGCCGCGGCGTAGCCCGCGTCAGGAGCCCAGCGGCCCTTCTCGGCGACGGTCACCTGGAACGCGCGCTCCTGGACCTGGCCGTTGAGCGTCGCGTGCGCGGTGAGCGTGACCTGCTTGTCGCCCTCGCCGTAGGCGGGACGCGTGACGATGCCGCCACCGGCATACGGGTCGGCCGCCCCGACGGCGGGCGCCGTGTACGCGGCATCCGTCCCCGTCACCAGGGCGGGGTCGGACGACGTCCACGTGATGGCGGCGCCGTTGGCCGAGCCCTTCACCGCGAGGGGCAGGTTCTCGGTCGTGCGCTGCGCGAGGACGATGGCGTCGAGGTCGGCCGACACGTTGGGCGCCTTCACGATCACATCGATGGTGATCGTCGTGCCGAGCGACGTCGTCGCGGTGAGCGTGACGGGCGTGTCGGAGGTGATCGCGCGCGAGACCGTGCCGGTCGTCGAGACGACGGCGGGGTTCGAGCTCGCCCACGTGAGCGAGATGCCGTTCGAGGATGCCGGGAGCGTCAGCTTGCTCGTCACCTGGTCGAGCGACGGGTTGGCGCCGAGGACCGTCGGGGTGATGTCGAGACGGATGATGCCGTCGGTCGACGCCTTCTTGTCGGCGGCGCTCGGCATGCTCGAGGTCACCTGGTCGGCGGTGAGCGCCGAGTCCCAGAACTTGACGTCGGTCACGTCGGCGCGCAGAAGCGAGTCGCCCTGGTACAGCGAGCGGCCGAGGTAGCCGAGCACGTTGCCGGCGGGGATGATCGAGCTGAGCGACCGCGTGTGGGTGAGGGTCGAGATGACCGCGCCGTCCCGGTAGAGGGTGAGCGTCTGGCCCGAGCCCACCATCGTGAGGGTCGTGAACCCGGGGTTCAGGCCACCGCCGGCGGGCATGCGGGTCTCGCCGTTGTCGGTGCCGGACTTCACGCGGATCGCCGCGAGCACCTGGTTGGAGTACCCGCCCTGCGCCGAGTCGGGGCTGAGGAAGATGTGGTTTCCGAGCTGCGTCGTGTTCCACGGTCCGACGCCGTCGCCGATGACCCAGCCGAAATGGTTTCCGGCGGTCTGCGTCGTGACGGTGTACTCGACGGTGAAGTCGTTGTCGGTGCCCGTGACCAGACCCTTGGGCAGCGACGCATAGCCGTCCGCCTTGAAGCGCAGCACGTCATCGCTGGTGCCGACCTTGACGAACGATGAGTCGGTCAGGCTGGTGAGCGTGGCGTTGCGTCCGTTGCCCGACACGTCGAGCAGCGACGTGCCGGCGTGCGACATGTCGTAGTGCGCCGAGGGCGTCGGAACGTCCGCGGCCTGCGCGGCGGTCGGCGCCGCGAGGCCGAAGCCCGTGACGGCGAGGGCGCCCGCGAGCGACGAAGCGAGAGCGCGACGACCGAAGCCTCGGCGGCCCGTGCTCCACTTCTTGGTGGTGGATCCTGATCTCATCTGCGAGACCTTCCTCTGGGTGGTGGTGGTGGGGCTGTCGGATGGGCGACGGGTTCGAGCGTCGTTCAGAGCCCCTGGGCGAGTCGGTAGTACGCCTGGTTCCAGCGGAGCTCCCGCTGGAAGTCGCGGACGGTGGTGTCTTCGTCGATGACGACCAGCTCGGTCTTGGCGATCTCGGCGAAGTCGCGGAACACCTCGATGCCCACCTGCGTGGTCATCACGGTGTGGTGCGCGGCGCCCGCAGCGAGCCAGCAGGAGGCCGAGGTGGCGAAGTCGGGCGCGGGCTTCCAGACGGCGCGGCCGACGGGAAGGTTGGGGAGGTCGGGGGCGTCGACGTTCTCGACGACGTTCGCGACGAGGCGGAACCGGTCGCGCATGTCCGACATGGCCACGACGACAGCGGGGCCGGCGTCGGCGGTGAAGACCAGGCGCACCGGGTCGTCCTTGCCGCCGATGCCGAGCGGGTGGATCTCGAGGCGCGCCCTCTGCGACGAGAGCGACGGAGCGACCTCGAGCATGTGCGCGCCGAGGATCTTCTCGTCCCCCGCGACGAGGTCGTAGGTGTAGTCCTCCATGAGCGACGCGCCGCCGGGCAGGCCCGAGCCCATCACGTTGGCGATGCGGACGAGGATCGCCGTCTTCCAGTCGCCCTCGGCGCCGAAGCCGTAGCCCTCGGCCATGAGGCGCTGCACCGCGAGACCCGGCAGCTGCTTGAGTGCGCCGAGGTCCTCGAACGAGGTGGTGAAGGCGCCGAAGCCACCCTCCTCGAGGAACGAGCGCAGCCCGACCTCGATCGCGGCACCGTCGCGCAGCGACTGGTGACGGTCGCCGTCGGGGAGGAGCTCGTCCACCACGTCGTACTCGGCGAGGTAGACCTCGACCAGCGCGTCGATCTCGGCATCCGTCGCCTGCGCGACACGCTCGGCGAGTTCGTTCACGCCCCACGTGTTGACCTGGACGCCGAACCGCAGCTCGGCCTCGGTCTTGTCGCCCTCGGTGACCGCGACGTAGCGCATGTTGTCGCCGAAGCGCGCGAGCTTGAGCGTGCGGGCGGCAGCCCACCCCGCCGACGCGCGCTGCCAGTCCTCGACCTGCTGACGCACGACGGGATTCGACACGTGGCCGACGACGGTCTTGCGCGCGACACCCAGACGGGTCTGGATGTAGCCGAACTCGCGGTCGCCGTGCGCGGCCTGGTTCAGGTTCATGAAGTCGAAGTCGATGTCGTTCCACGGCAGCTCGACGTTGGCCTGCGTGTGCAGGTGGAGGAGCGGCTTCTGGAGCGCGTCCAGCCCCGAGATCCACATCTTCGCGGGGCTGAAGGTGTGCATCCACGCCACGACGCCGATGACCTCGTCACGCGCGTTGACCTCCAGCGCGAGCCGGCGGATCGAGTCGGAGTCCTTCAGCACCGGCTTCCACACGACCTTGACCGGAAGACCGGAGAGCCCCTCGGCCACCGCCTGCGACTGCTCGGCCACCTGACGCAGCGTCTCTTCTCCGTAGAGGTCCTGGCTTCCGGTGACGAACCAGATCTCGTAGCCGTCGAGAGACGTGGTGAGCGGAGTGCGGGTCATGGGCTTTCCTTCGGGGTCTAACGGGGGGAGGTGGGGGTCAGAGCGTGGAGACGGCTGCGGCCTCGACCGCGAGTCCGGCGCGGTAGCGCGAGAGGTACGCCGCGAATCCGGGGACGTCTTCGGGGTCGGGGTCGACGACGTCGACGGATGCCTCGGCGAAGACCCGCTCGCGCAGGTAGACGTCGAGCGGCAGCTCCGGTGACGCCGAGAGGTAGGCCGCGAGCACGGCGATGCCCCACGCACCGCCCTCGGAGGCCGTCTCGCCGACCGCGACGGGAGCGCCGAGCGCGCCGGCGAGGTAGCGCTGCGCGACCCCCGCGGTGCGGAAGATGCCGCCGTGCGCGAACATGCGGTCGAGCGCGACGCCTTCGCTCTCGAGCACCCGCATGCCGAGCGCGAGCGTGCCGAACACGCCGTAGAGCTGCGCGCGCATGAAGTTCGCCAGCGTGAAGCGGCTCTCCGGCGTGCGGACGAACAGCGGGCGCCCCTCCGACAGCCCCGCGATGGGCTCCCCCGCGAGGTGGTTGTAGGCGAGGAGGCCGCCCGCGTCGGGATCGCCGTCGAGCGACTCCCGGAACAGCACCGCGAAGATCTCGTCGGTGTCGAGCTCGCCGCCGGCGACGGCCACGAAGCGCTGGAACAGCCCTACCCAGCTCGCCAGCTCGCTCGCGCCGTTGTTGCAGTGCACCATCGCGACGGGATCGCCCGCGGGCGTGGTCACGACGTCGAGCTCGTGGTGCACGTGCTCGAGCGGACGCTCGAGCACGACCATCGCGAAGATGCTCGTGCCGGCGCTGACATTGCCCGTGCGCGGCGCGACCGACTCGGTCGCGACCATGCCGGTGCCCGCGTCGCCCTCGGGCGGGCAGAGCGCCGCGCCGGGCCGCAGGGCCCCGGTCCGGTCGAGCAGGGCGGCGCCCTCGGCGGTCAGGGTGCCCGCATCGTCGCCCGCGAGGAGCACCCCGGGCAGGAGCTCGCCGACGTGCAGTCCGTAGGCGCGCTCCGAGACGAGCCGGTCGAATTTCTCCATCATCGAGGAGTCGTAGTCGCGGGTCGCGGGGTCGATGGGGAACATGCCCGACGCGTCGCCGACACCCAGCACCTTGCGGCCGGTGAGCTTCCAGTGCACGTAGCCGGCGAGGGTCGTGAAGAAGGAGACCTTGCCGATGTGCGGCTCCTCGTCGAGGACCGCCTGGTACAGGTGCGCGATCGACCAGCGGAGCGGGATGTTGACGCCGAACAGCTCCGACAGCACGACCGCCGACCGCTCGGTGTTGGTGTTGCGCCACGTCCGGAACGGGACGAGAAGCGCGTCCGCCTCGTCGAACGCGAGGTAGCCGTGCATCATCGCCGAGACGCCGATCGCGCCGACGTTGTCGAGTGCGACGCCGTAGCGGGCCTCGACATCGGCGACGACGCCGGCATAGGCATCCTGAACGCCCGCCCACACCGACTCGAGCGAATACGTCCAGCTGCGCCCGACGAACTCGTTCTCCCACTCGTGGCTTCCGACGGCGAGGACGCTAGACGGGTTGTCGGCGTCGACCAGGCAGGCCTTGATGCGGGTGGAGCCGAACTCGATGCCGAGTGCCGTGCGTCCTTCGCGGATCGCCGCGGCCGCGGCATCCGTCGTCATCTCTGCGCTCATCGGCGCGTGTCCTCCGACTGCCCGTAGACGTTCTGGTAGCGGTCGAACAGGCTGTCGATCGCCTCCTGCGGGATGGGGATGAGCGGACCCGCCTCGCGCGCGATGTGCACCGTGCGGGCGACGTCCTCGACCATGACAGCCGCCTTCACGGCGTCCTTCGCGTCGGCGCCGATCGTGAACGGACCGTGGTTCTGCATCAGCACGGCGCGCGAGCGGTGACCGGTCAGCGTCTCGACGATGCCGCGGCCGATCGAGTCGTCGCCGATGATCGCGAAGGGGCCGATCGGGATCGGCCCACCGAACTCATCGGCCATCGCCGTGATGACGCAGGGGATCTCCTCGCCGCGCGCGGCCCACGCCACCGCGTAGGTGGAGTGCGTGTGCACGACTCCCCCGACCTGCGGCATGTTGCGGTACACGTAGGCGTGAGCCGCGGTGTCGGAGGACGGGCTGCGGTCGCTGCCGGGGGTTGCCGGGATGACGTTGCCGTCGAGGTCGCAGAGGATCATGTTGTCGGGGCGGAGGTCGTCGTACGACACGCCCGACGGCTTGATGACGAAGAGGTCGGCACCGGGCACGCGGCCCGAGACGTTCCCGCCCGTCCACACGATCAGCCCGTAGCGGACGAGCTCCGCGTGCAGCGACGCGACGTCTTCGCGGACCTTCTGGATGGCCGCCGCGATCTGCGGGTCGTCGATCTGCGCGTCTGCCATCAGCTCGCCCTTCGCCTGGTCAGCGCACGCTGCAGCAGCACGAAGACGAGCAGCACGGCGCCGGTGATGATGGTGAGGTATTCGGGGTTGATCGTGCCGTCCTTCGTGATGATGAGGCGCAGCGCCGCGAGCACGAACACGCCGACGATCGATCCGAGGACGTACCCGTAGCCGCCCGTGAGGAGCGTGCCGCCGATGACGACGGCCGCGATGGCGTCGAGCTCCCACCCGATGCCGGTCACGTTCTGCGCCTTGCCGCCGACCTCGGCGGTGTAGACGACGGCGGCGAGACCCGCGAGAGCCCCCGAGACGACGTAGATCCACACGCGAGTGCGGGCGACCGGGAGGCCCATCAGCTGCGCTGAACCCTCGTTGCCGCCGATCGCGTAGACGGTGCGGCCGGAGCGGCTGCGGTGCATGAAGAACATGCCGCCGAGGACGACCAGGAGGGCGATGAGCAGGCCGGGCGTGATGGTGAAGTCGTTGACCTTCGGTCCGTCGATGATCTTCCAGTCGGTCGCCAGCAGCAGGATCGGGGAATCCTCGGGCGCGATGACCGGAGTGGTCGACAGGATCGACGCGAGTCCCCGCGCGAGGAACATCATCGCGAGCGTCGCGATGAAGGGCTGCACGTTGAAGTACTGGATCATGACGCCGGAGATGAGTCCGAAGATCGCGCCGAACACGATCATGAGGAGCATCGAGATCCAGCCGTTGACGCCGATGTTCATGAGCATGACGCCGGCGACCGAGCTGAAGGCCACGACGGCGCCGACCGACAGGTCGATGCCCGCCGAGACGATGACGATCGTCATGCCGACCGCGAGGATGATCGTCGGCGCGAAGCTCACCAGGAGGCTCGACATCGTGCCCGCGTGGAAGACGCGGCCGTAGGCGATCTCCGCGTAGATGAGCATGCCGAACAGCAGCACGAGGGCGGCGAGCGTGGGGATCAGCGTCTGGCTGCGCTCCCACAGACCCGAGAAGCGGTTCGTCTGCCGGGGCTGCTTGCTCTCGGGCAGATCGGTTACGGGCGGGACGGACTCGGCAAGAGTGCGGGCGCTCATGCGACGACCTCCTTCTCCTTCGTGACGGGTGCGCTCTCGTCGGCCTTCGCGGGGCCGGGAGGCGTTCCCTTGGGCTTGGCGCGTCCGAAGGCGAACGACCGGATCCGCTCGGACTGCAGCAGCACGAGGGCGATGATGACGAGCGCCTTGAATGCGGGGGTCGCCGCCGCGGGGATGCCGAGGAAGAGGACCGTCTTGTTGAGCGTCGCGATGAGGAGCGCGCCGATGGTCGAGCCCAGGATCGAGAACTTGCCGCCGGCGAGCGACGTGCCGCCGATGACGACGGCGAGGATCGCGTCGAGCTCCATCAGGTTGCCGGTGCCCGAGACGCTCACCGTCATGACCTCGGAGACGCTGAACAGACCGCCGACCGCAGCGAGGGCGGCCGAGAGGATGTACACGCCGAAGAGGATCGGACGGGGACGGATGCCGGCGAGCCGGCTCGCGTGCGGGTTGATGCCGATCGACTCGATCATGAGGCCGAGCGCCGTGCGGCGCATGAAGAAGGCGATGATGAGGACGATCGCGATCGCGATCACGAAGCTCGTCGGCAGGCCGAGGATCTGGCCGTTGGAGAGCTGGCGGAACGGCTCGTTCGTGGCGTTGGTGTTCTGGCCGTCCGTGATGACGCGGGCGATGCCGCGCGCGGCGAGCATCATGATGAGCGTGCTGATGAACGGCTGAAGGCCCACCACGGCGACGAGAAGACCGTTGATCGCACCGAGCACGATGGCAAGGGCGAGCGCGAGGCCGATCGCAGCGAACATCGCGCTGGGCGATGTCGGGTCGTCGATCGTCGCGAGCGTCTGCATCGCCACCGCGCCGCCGACGGCCATCATCGAGCCGACCGAGAGGTCAATGCCCTCGGTCGCGATGACGAACGTCATGCCGAGCGCGATCATGATGATCGGTGCCGACACGCGCAGGATGTCGAGCACATTGCCCGTGAGCAGGCCCGTCGTCGGGTTGACGCTCAGCGCGAGGTACGCGGGGTTCTTGATCGAGTTGATCAGCAGAAGCACCGCGATGCCGATGATGGCCCAGAACCACGGGGTCCTGAGTGCGGTCTTGACGCGGCTCATGACGCGTTCCCTTCGTTCGCGGCGTCGCGTTCGCCTTCGGCGAGGGCGTCGGCCTCGGCCTCCGCCTCCGCCCCTGATTCGGTGGCGATGACCGACACGATGCTCTCGGCGGTCACCTCCGGCCCGTTCACGACCTCGCCCACCTTCTGGTGGTCCTTGAGGATGACGATGCGCTCCGAGAGGCGCACGACCTCTTCGAGCTCGGACGAGATGAACACGACGCCCATGCCGCCCTCGGCGAGCTCGGCGACGGTCTCCTGGATGTCGGCCTTGGCGCCGACGTCGATGCCTCGCGTGGGCTCGTCCAGCAGCAGCAGCTCGGGGTTCGTGGCGAGCCAGCGGCCCAGGAGCACCTTCTGCTGGTTGCCGCCGGAGAGGAGGCGGATCGGTCGGTTCGGGTCGTTGGGGCGCACGCTGAAGCGCTCCATGTAGGTGGTGACCATCTGGTCGACCTCGCGGGCGGGAACGCGCCGGAACCAGCCGCGACGGGCCTGGACGGCGAGCATGATGTTCTCGCGGATGCTGAGGTCGCCGACGATGCCGTCTTCGCGACGGTTCTCGGTCGAGTAGGCGATCCCGTGCGCGAGGCCGGCGACGGGCGAGTTCAGCGAGACCTTCTTGCCGTGCACGCGCACGGTGCCGGAGTCGGCCCGGTCGGCGCCGGCGATGAGACGAGCGAGCTCGGTGCGGCCCGCGCCGAGCAGGCCGGCGAAGCCCACGACCTCGCCGGCGTGCACCTCGACATCGGTGGGTTCGATCGAGCCCTTACGGCCGAGGCCTTCGGCGGCGAAGATCGGCGTCTGCTCGCGGTCGCGAACCTCGGTCTGCCGGTTGGAGCCGAGGGCGCGGAGGGATTCGAAGTCCTTGCCGATCATCTTGGAGATGAGCTGCGTACGGTCGAGGTCCCGCGTGAGGTACTCGCCGACGAAGCGGCCGTTGCGCAGCACCGTGATGCGGTCGCTGATCGCGTAGACCTGGTCGAGGAAGTGGGAGACGAAGAGGATCGCGACGCCCTGGTCGCGAAGTCGCCGGATGACGGCGAAGAGAACCTCGACCTCGTTCGCGTCGAGGCTCGAGGTGGGCTCGTCGAGGATGAGCACCTTCGAGTCGGTGACCATCGCACGGCTGATCGCGACGAGCTGCTGCATCGCGATGGAGAGCGACGAGAGGGGGGCGCGCGGGTCGAGGTCGCCCAGGCCCATGCGGGCGAGCGCCTCGCGGGCCTGTGCGTGGGTCTTGCGCCAGTTGACGCCGGTGAGGCCGCGCACCTCGTGGCCGAGCATGACGTTCTCGCCGATGCTCAGGTTCGTGCAGAGGTTGACCTCCTGGTACACCGTGGAGATCCCGGCGGCCTGCGCAGACGCGGTGCCGGCGAAGTTGCGCACTTCCCCGTTCACGACGATCTCACCGGAGTCGATCTGGTAAACCCCGGTCAGCGCCTTGATGAGCGTGGACTTTCCGGCGCCGTTCTCCCCCATGAGGGTGTGAACCTCGCCGGGAAGAAGCCGGAAGCTGACCTCGTCGAGCGCCTTGACGCCCGGGAAGGTTATGGACGCGTCGCGGACCTCGACGATCGCGATCGGTTCAATCATCGCTGGGTGACTCCTTGTTGCTGGCCTGCGTGAATTCGGGAGGAAGACAGGGACGAGCGGGGGCCGCCGAGAACGGCCACCCCCGCTCGCCCTGATCTTCTTCTAGCCGACGCTGAGTCGGATCAGAAGCCCTTGCCCGCGTCGATCGCGGCCTGACCGGCCTCGGCCGAGTCGAAGGTCTCACCCGGGACGATGATCGTCTTCTCGACGTCGTCACCCGCGAGGGCCTTCTGCACCGCGTCGACGGCGAGGTCGCCGAAGAAGGGGTTGTACTGGGCGACGAAGCTCAGGTCGCCCTTGGCGAGCGCCTCGAGTGCCGGCGTGGTGCCGTCGATCGTGGCGATCTTGACGTCGGTGCCGGGGACCAGGCCCGCGGCGGTGACGGCGGCGGCGGCGCCGATGCCCATCTCGTCGTTCTGAGCGAAGATGAACTGGAGGTTCGGGTTCTCCTTGAGGACGGTCTCGATGACCGACTTGCCCTCGTCAGCGGTCCAGTTGGCGGTCTGCGCGCCGATCTTGTTCCAGCCGGTCTTGCCGTCGATGGCCTTGTCGAAGCCCTCGTTGCGCTCGTTGACGACCGAGAGGCCGGGGACGCCCTCGAGGACGTAGTAGTTCGCACCCTCGGGGTAGGTCTGAACGGCCCAGTCACCGACCGAGCCGGCAACCTTCACGTTGTCGGGGGCGATGCGCGTGACGTAGAGGTCGTCGCTCGCGTCGACACCACGGTCGAGCAGGATGACGGGGATCTCCGCCTCCTGGGCGAGCTTCAGCGAGTCTTCCCAGCCGGACGCCTCGGTCGCGGTGAGGAGGATCACGTCGACCTCGTCGTTGACGAACGTCGAGAACGCGTCGAGCTGCGACTTCTGGTCGGTCGGGCTCGCGGCGGGCGCGTACTTGAGGTCGAAGCCGGCGTCCTTGGAGAACGCGTCCTTGATGGCCTGCTCGTTGGCGTTGCGCCAGCCGCCCTCAGGGCCGACCGCGACGAAGCCGACGGTCGTGAGGTCGCCCTCGCCGCCCGCGTCGCCGGTTGCACCGCTGTCGTCGCCGCCGCCGGAGCAGCCCGCGAGACCGAGCGCGAGGACGCCCACGCCGATGAAGCCGAGCGCGCCCAGCATGCGCTTCTTGTGTGCCATGTGATCTCCTCCTTGAGACTCTCCGACGCGCTTCGTCGAAGAGAAGTGTGTGCCCCGGGCGGGACACCCTCGGGTGTGTGTGCACTCATTGTGCGCGCTAACAATGGCTCCGCGCAACTCGGATTCGGATATTCGTTACTTTCTCGTTACCGCGAACAACCCAGCGCTCGCGCGGAAGTGCCTCTGACGCGGGTTTGCCGGGCGCGGTCGGCCTCACCGGGGTAGGAGAACGCGCGAGCGTAGGGCCGCACGGCAGGATTCCTCCTACCTCCGCGCGGACTCCTACGCCCGTGCGGGGCCGGGTCGAGGCACGCGGCTGCGAAGGATGAGACGGATGCCTGGGCCGCGCCACGCTGCGCCCCTCCGGCCGCACAGGGGCAGGAGAACGCGCGAGCGTAGGACCGCACGGCAGGATTCCTCCTACCTCCGCGCGCACTCCTACGCCCGTGGGGGGCTGGGTCGAGGCACGCGGCAGCTGGTCGGTCGAGGTGTGCGGCGGGGATGCGCTGCGCGGACGGCCGCGGCATCCGTCATTCCACCCGCACGCGACCGCGCACCCGCGCGACCGCGCCGATGTCCACCCACCGGCGACTCCCGCACGAGGGTAGGAGAACGCGCGAGGGTAGGACCGGAGCGGGGCCGTTCGTCCTCCCTCCGCGCGGACTCCTACGCCCGTGCGGGGCCGGGTCGAGGCACGCGGCTGCGAAGGATGAGACGGATGCCTGGGCCGCGCCACGCTGCGCCCCTCCGGCCGCACAGGGGCAGGAGAACGCGCGAGCGTAGGACCGCACGGCAGGATTCCTCCTACCTCCGCGCGCACTCCTACGCCCGTCCGAGCCGCAAAGGGGCGACGGATGCCTCGCCGTGGCCGGCCCGCGTCACGCCGGCCCCACGGGGGGAGGAGAACGCGCGAGCGCAGGAGCACACGGGCAGTTCGTCCTACCTCCGCGCGGACTCTTCCGCCCGTCCGAAGACGGATCGGGGTGTGTGGCGAGGGTGCGTCGTGCGGGCGGCCGAGGCGACTGTCGATGCAGGCGGACAAGCCCGCCGAGCGGTCAGGCCCGGGGCGCCCCGGTCGAGGAGCGCACGATGAGCCGCGGCTCGATGACGTCGTGCCGCACGTGGTCCTCCTCGCCGTCGATCGCGTCGATGACGTGCTTGAGGGCGCGCTCGCCGAGGGCGGCGAAGTCCTGGCGGACGGTCGTGAGCGGCGGCAGGAAGTGCCGCGCATCGGGCAGGTCGTCGAAGCCGACGACGCTGACGTCGTGCGGCACGCTGAGGCCGCGCTGGCACAGACCGTGCACGAGGCCGAGGGCCATCTGGTCGTTGGCGGCGAAGACCGCGGTCACGTCGTCGAAGTCGTACGTCATGCCGAACTCGTAGCCGTAGTCCGAGGTCCAGTCGCCCGCCACGGGGTCGACCACGGGGAGGCCCGCAGTCGTCAACGCGTCCCGCCAGCCCTCCTGACGCTCGCGGGCGTCGTACCAGTCGAGGGGGCCGGCGACGTGCAGGATGCGGCGATGACCGAGCTCGATGAGGTGGGAGACCGCCAGGGTGGCTCCAGCGCGCTGATCCACCGCGACCGTGTGCCACGCGGCATCCGGTTCCGCCCTGATGACGATCGTCGGAAGGCCGGTGGTCTGCTGGCGGAGGATGTCGAGCGACGACGCCCGCGGAGCGATGACGCACAGGGCGTCCACGCCCTGGGTCACGAGCTCCACGACGCCCGTGTCGATCTGGGACTCTTCGTCCTCGGAGATCGAGAAGGCGCTGATCGCGTACCCGACATCGCGCGCGGCGCTCTCGAGCGCGCGCAGGGTGCTGTTCGGGCCGTACTGGACGGGACCGTCGACGAGCACGCCGATGCGCATCGCCCGCCGGGTCGCGAGCGCCCGGGCGATCGAGCTGCGCGTGTAGTTCATCTCGTCGATGGCGCGGGTGACGCGCTCGCGAGTGGTCTCACGGATGTTCGGGTGACCGTTGAGCACGCGCGAGACGGTCATGTGCGAGACCCCCGCCTGACGCGCGACATCGTAGATGCTGGGTCGCTGCCAACCCCGTGTCACATCCTCCGACACTGGGGGTCTCCTCGCTCGCCGTCCGGAGCGGAGGCGCTGTCGGGCGCGACGGAACGGTCCGCCCGAGCGGACTCGGCGTCCGTCGTCATCGCGGGGCGTCCGCTGATGCGGGCGAAGGGGGTGCGGCGGCCGGCGACCAGCGCCTCCAGGCCGACGGGGCGCGTGCGCTGCCACAGGACGAAGATCAGACCCACGGCGAGCAGTGCCGCCGCGATCCAGAACAGGGCGAGCGGGAACGTGCCACCCGTCTGAGGGAGGCCGCCGCTCCCGGCTCCTCCCCCGGCGCCGCCACCGCCGGCGCACGCGCCGACGCAGGCCTGTAGGGGCGTGATCAGAACCGAGACCGTCACCCCTTCGGTGCCGTAGTCCTGGCGGTCTGCGGCGAGCGCAGCGCCGACGGGGAAGAGCGCGAGCACGGCTCCTGCTGACGACATTGCGATTCCTGCTGTCCGAACGCGAGCGTTCATGGGGTCACCACCGGGGTCTCAGCGGCCTTGCGGCCTTCTTCACGGGCATCGGCGAGGAGGGTTTCAAGCTTTCGGCGGGACCGCAGGCGGCCCCAGATGAGGGCGAGGATGACGAGGGCGAGCCCGATGAGCACGATCAGCTGCGGCCACGGAACGGCCCAGGCGACGGTGCCCTCCTGCACGGGAGCGAGGGTATCGGTCTTCCCATCCATCGTGAGGACCGTCGCATCGAGCGTCACGGTCGTGGGGACGACGAACACGGGCCAGACGTCTTTCACGACGACGGTGATGGTGCGGACGTCTCCGGGGAGCAGCTCCTGCTTGGACTCGCCTTCGGCCGGGAAGACGGCGGTCTGACCGCCGGCCTCGACCGTGCCTTGCGCGAGGAGCCGGGTGTTGCCGTCGTTCGAGACGTCGAACGTGACGGTGAGCTCGCCGGGCTTCACGGGGTTCCAGGAGGTCTTGTAGCCGGGCGAGATCCCTGCGAGCGATGCCGCGGGGGTGATCTCGCCCTTGACACGCGTCAGCACACGGAAGCCGACGCGGCTCTCGACGCCGACGCTGGCACCGTCTTCGCCTGTCTGTACAGAAAGGACGGATGCCGTGATCCCGGCCGCGTGGTCGCCGGGTTCGGCGCGCTCCGGCACGGTCACGGTGTAGGGGACGACGACGGTCTCCCCTCCCGGGACGGTCACCGTCTCGGGGAGGTCGATCCACGTGCCGGAGTCCTTCGACTCCTTGCCGGAGGCGAGGATGTCGAAGCGGCCGGTGCGCGTGTAGAAGCCGTCGGCCGCGGTCAGCTGGAACGTGACTTCGTCCTTGCCGACGTTGCGCACGGCGAGGAAGTCGTCGACGCTCGCCCCGGGGTCGAGCTCGTACTCGGCCGAGCGACGCCCGTCGGGTCCCGACGGGTCGGCAGGGGTCAGCGACCACCGCACCTGCGGGCTCGGGGCCGGATCATCGGCCGCGAGTGCGGGGGCGGCGGGCAGGACGAGGGCGACAGCGGCGGCGAAAGCCGCCAAGGTGCGGGCCAGGGCCGTACTGCGGCGCGGGAGGTGGAACAAAGGGGAAATCCAAACGTTTGGGTCGGGGCCGCTGTTCACGGCCCCGACCCGATTCAACACGGATCAGACGTGCGTCGTGATCAGATCGCGTCTTCCCACAGCGTCAGCGTGAGAACCGACTTGTAGGCACCGGGCGCGACATCCGCCGGGGTCTTCAGGAAGAGGTTGGCCTTGGCCGTCCACACACCGTTGGGGGTTCCCTCTTCAGAGGCGTTCGGCGCGATCGCGAGGAGCTCCTCGTCGACGAGACCGACGGCGTCGGGGCCCTCGTCCAGGATCGTGTCGACCTGCTCGCCCTCGGCGACCTGGCCGTCGCTGTCATCGCTCGTGAGCATCGGCGTCCAGCCGAGGTGCCCCGCGGTGATGGCGGGCAGGCCGGTCCCGGTGAAGTCGGAGGACTGGCCCGTGACGTACCAGTAGGTGCCGGCCGGCACTTCCTCGCGGTCGTCGGTCACGGTGACCGTCGGCAGCTCGCCCGTGAACTGGCGGATGGTGTCGGTCGAGCCGTTCTCGATCAGCGTCGTCGAGTCCGCCGCGACCGAGAGGGTCAGCGCGCCCACGGGGGGCAGCGCCTCGATGTTGACGTTGACGTCGACGTTGTCGTTGTCGAGCTCGTCGGCGATCGCCGCTCCGGCGCCGCCGATCAGAAGCAGGCCACCGAGCGCACCGGCTGCGGTGCGGGCGATGATTCCACGCTTGTTCATTCCAATTTCTCCAATTTCCCGGCCGGCTTCCGTCCCGGACCGAACTTGGCGAGCGACCGGACCATCCGGCCGTCGGGTCTCGCAGGAGCTTCAGCCCAGGCTGAACGCAACCCGCTTCTGTTGATTCGCCGTCAGCGCGGAGAACTCCACGCCATCGACATGTGCGTCTGCGCCCAGAGCCAGCCGACGCCACGGTGCGGGCACGTCACCACACCGCGCGGGGCGGGGGAAGTGTGTGAGCATCATGCACCTTTGCTCTGGATCCGACTGTGGATCGATGGGCTCTTCCCGCGATGTTAGCGGGAACTGTTAGCGAGAACAACCCTTGATCCACTACCCGCACGAGAGGACGTGCGAGTGGCGCTGCCGGGCCGCGGCGGCGGGGCGGAGTCCGAGGACCTTCCGGTCCCCGGACTCCGCCGCACCCTCGCCGAGCGAGGATCCGATCAGCGGGCCGTGCCGCAGCTGACTGCGGCGGCGACCGCCGACAGCTCCGACGTGACGGACTTCCCGTCGATCGTGCCCGAGACCTGTGCTGTCACGGTCGTGGCCGCGACATCCGCCATGCGAGTGGTGAACGCCTGCGCCACGGACTTCCCCGGCGCCACACCCGTGAAGCTCTTCGAGCCGTAGGGAGAGGCCACCACCGCTGCGACGGGCACGCCCGACGCGTTGGTGAGGGATGCCGTCACGACGGCCTTGCCCGCGACACAACGGGTCGCGGCGGTCAGCGTGGCCTCGAGCGCCGGGGCCGGGCTGCCCTCACGCACGACGACGGAGTACTGCGTCGTCGACGTGTGGTCCTGGGCGTACGCATCAATGGTGATGGTCTTGTCCTGCCCAGGCGTGAGAGCCACCGCACGCGGCTGCGTGTCATCGATGAGGATGCCCTCCGTCTTGACCAGTCCGCTCGGCACCCACGGGCCCGCATCGAAGCTCACGGCATCCGTCCCCTCCGGCACCCACAGCACATACTGCGTCGTGTCCGAGGCGAATGCCGGCTCCAGGTCGCCCTCGCTGAAGGTGAGGCCCCGCAGCTTCGACGTCGAGTCGAAAGCGGCCGGACGCGTCGTCTGGACGCCGAACAGCCCGCCGGCATAACCGCCGGTCGACTGCCACCGCACCGTCACGACCGGGATCCGCGCGCCGTTCTCGTCGAGGACGGGTGCGCCGTTGGCGTCCACCTTGTACCGCACGCCCGCCCCCTCGAGGTAGGAGCGAGGGATCTCGTCCGTGACCGCATAGAACACGCCGCTCCCGGCAGCGTTGGTGATCGTCTGGGTCTTGAACTTGACGTCGTTCAGATAGATGTCGAACGACCGGCCGTTGTCACCCGAGTAATACGTCGCCTTGAGGAAGTTCTGCGCGACAGCAGGATCGACCTGCAGGTCGTAGCTGAACCATCCGCCCGCGTTCGCGTGCCGATACGTGCGGTCGCTGAAGGCGCCGACGGTCGAGTTCGAGAACTTGACGTTCTTCGAGGCCTCCGAGTTGTTGTTGTCGAAGGTCGTGAGCGTGTCGATGATCAGCTCCTGGTCGCGAAGCTGCTGCTTCCCCTGGAGGATCTCGGCCTGCGCGGCGGGCGAGTCGGCCACTTCGAGCGTCATGTAGAGGCCGTAGCGCTCATCGTGACGCTTGTAGTGCGGCGTATAGACGAGGTCCTTGCCGTTGAGGGTGTTCTTGAGCGCGAACTGCACGTCTCCCTCGGCGCTGTCGGCGATCCGAACGACGTTCTGGGTCACCGCCTGCTTCCACTCGCCCGTGGTCGCCGAGGCGACCGTGATCCGCTGCTGCGCGTCCGCGTCGAACGACGCGATGCGAACACCCACGCCGACCGTCCCCATCTTGCTGAGGTTCGCGGTGCCGAGACCGGTGCTGAGAAGGACCGGACCGTACTTGAAGGCGACGAAGTCCTTGTTGTCCTGCGTCGCACTGATCCGCACCGTCATCGGCATCGTGTAGGAGATCTCGTCTCCCTCCTCGAGTCCGGTCAGGACGATGTAGCCGCCTCGGATCGTGGGAGTGATCGCGCTTCCGTTCACACGCACCGCCGGGTCGCCGGCGATCCAATCCGGAACGCGGAGCTTCAGCGTCGCGGCAGGATCGATCGGTTCTCCGCCGATCGCCGAGATGTCGAATCTCACGGTGTCGTCATTGGGGATGGATGCCGTCTGCTTCACCCGCATCCCCGTGGCGGCGTGATCGAACTGAGAGCTGAAGAACATGTTCACCCATACCGCCGAACCGCTCGAGAAGTAGATCGAGTCCGACAGCTTGGAGAAGTTCTCCATGCCGGTTCCGATGCAGCACCAGAACTCGGTGAACGGCGCACCGTACACCTTGAAGTACCCCGGGGCCATCGCCTGGAAGTACGTCGTCATGCCGGTGTCGGGGTTCTGCGACGACACGATCGTGTTGATGAACGTGTTCTCGTAGTAGTTCGCGTACTTCACGTCCTGCGAGATCTTGAACAGCTCGCGCGACAGCTTGAGCATGTTGTACTCGTTGCACGTCTCGGCCGTCTGCGGGTTGCCCGTCGTCGCGCCGCGCTGCGTCGCGTCGAGGAACAGCGCGTCAGGACCGTGGAAGTGCTCGCTCTGGCTGTTCGCGCCGGTGGCGTAGGAGTGGTGGTCCACCACGATCTGGAAGAAGTTCTCCGCAGCCAGCCGGTACATGGGCAGGTTCTGCTTCTCCTGGGCCGTGAGCATGTCGTAGAACGCCGGGTTCTGCGTGAACACGGTGTACCGCTTCAGCGCTCCGATGAACTTCGGGATCGTCGTGTTCGCATGCTTGCCGTTGAGGACGTCCTGGCCGTTCGCGAGCTGCTGGAACAGCGACACCTCATCGAAGCCCTCGGCTGCGACCTTGAAGTGCGCATTGCCACCCGATCGGGCGAAGAGCTCGTAGAGGGCGTCGTTCATCCCGCCGTACTCGGTGCCGAGGAGCGTCGCCTTGTTGGGCAGTGTCGAGATGCGGCCGTACAGGTACTCGCCGAAGCCCTCCGCGATGGTGAGCGCCCGGTCGCCGAGGCCGCCCGGCACGTACTTGTCGATGTCGAGGAGGCCCGCGAGCACCTTGTGCAGGTTGTAGTAGGGCACGATGACCGGGTCATCCGAGGTGCCGCGTCCTTCGACCGCGTCCAGCGCGGTGTCGCGGAACGGGCCGATGTATCCCTGTCGAG
The DNA here is from genome assembly GCF_052180235.1 of Microbacterium sp. F51-2R. Classification (GTDB taxonomy): domain Bacteria; phylum Actinomycetota; class Actinomycetes; order Actinomycetales; family Microbacteriaceae; genus Microbacterium. Next base: position 1,665,494 of record NZ_CP197470.1, read on the forward strand.
CCGTGCCGGCGTACGAGGCCTGTACCGTCTCCAGCCCGTCGACGGCGTCGACGATCTGCGCGAGAAGGCCCGCCTTGACGGTCGGATCCTTCGTGCTCGCGTACGACATGGCCAGCGCCGACATGTAGTGGCCGAAGGCGTGTCCGCGGAAGTTCCACGTGACCGACCCGTTCTCCCAGCCGCCGTAGCCGGATGTCGTGGGAGGCGTGAGGTTGGCGGTCTTGTAGAACCAGAAGAGGAACTTGTCGGAGCTGAGGCTCAGGAGGTACTCGTGCTCCTTGGCCGCCGCGTTCTGCAGGTACTCGTCGCTCAGGAGCACGTCGAGTCCGGAGTCCTGAAGCGGAACCTTCGGTGCGGCGACTGCCACGGTGAACTCCCGCGTGACGGCGGGTCCGTCTGCGTAGCGGACGGAGGCGGTCAGCTTGACGACCGCGTCCTCGCCGTCGGCGGGAGGCGTCACGGTGCCGTCGGTGGCGATGACCGAGGGCTTGTCGGACGCCCATGTGATGGCCGACCCGTTCGAGCCCACCGTGGGAAGCACCAGCGCGACGCTCGCGGTGGTCGGCAGGTTGATGCCGTTGGCATCCTGCTGCGCCAGCGCCGCCTTGTCGATCACGCCACCGCCGGCTTCGTACAGCGTCGCGACATCGGTCGCATTGGCGATGCCGGAGTACAGCTTGTACTCGTCGAAGCTGCTCTTGGTGTACCCGCCGTTGTAGTTCGGGCCGTTGTAGCCGATGGACTTGGTGACGTTCGCGGCCGAGTTGATGATCCCCGGCGACGACGTGTTGCCCGCGGAGGTGGGGACCTTCACGCCGTTGCGATAGAAGACAGCGGACTTGGTCGACGAGTCGTAGGTGATCGCGACGTGCGTCCACTGGCCGGGGGCGAAGAAGGCGTTGCGGTCGGTCGCGGTGGCGCGGATCTCCAGCGGCTGCGGCGATCCGGTGCCCACCGACAGCAGCAGCGGGTTGGAGTTGGAGACGGAGGAGACGTAGAACCCGTCGCTGTTGTAGGCAGCCTTGTTCCAGGTGATGATCTCTTCACCGGTCATCGCCGCATCGGGCTTGATCCAGAACGAGAGCGTCAGCTTGGACGGGAGCAGCTGCGTGCTCGAGCTCGACCCGAGGCTGAGATAGGTGTTGCCGCCGAACTTGATCGCCTGCGAACCCGAGGTGACGCCGGGCACGTAGCTGACGTTCGGCGCCCCGCCCTGGTGACCGCGCAGCTCGGTCGCGTTCGCCGCGGAGCTGGAGTCGGTCACCCCGCCCTCGAACTTGAGGTCGAGTACGGGCGCGCCGACGGTCAGCGGCTCCGCTGCGGCTGCGGGAGCCGACATTCCTCCGAGGGCCACGGCGAGCGCCAGCGCTCCCGCCCCCCACGGCGCTCTGCGCCGGTTGCGGTCTCTTCTTGCCATCGTCGGCATGGGCCACCCACTTCTTCGTCGGTTCTGCGCGCGCGGTATGTCGCACGCCCGCATGTTAGCGCTCACTTGTTGGCGCCCACAAGAGTGCGTTCCGGGCGAGGCGATCCGCGCGCCCGTCGCGGGTGCATCTGACGACTTCTTCGCCGGCGGCAACGCCGACAGCGCCGACATCCGCCAGGCGCCAGCTGCCGCCAACGATTGCCCTCCTGCGACGTGAGCGCTAACATCACGCAAGCGGCGTGGTATCGACGACGTCGCTCCACCCTGAACAGCAAAGGAGCTGGAGTGAGACTCACGCAGACGCAGACGTCTACACCGGCAAAGCATCCGTCATCGCGCAGGCTGCGCTCTCTCGTCGCGACAGCCGCCACGGCGGCCCTCGCCGTCACGGCGTTCGTCCCCCTCGCCGCGGCTCCCGCCTCGGCGGAATCCACGGCCCCGTCCGACGGTCTCCTCGCCGAGTACCTCTTCGACGAGACGAGCGGCACTTCGGTGCCGAACTCGGCACCGAGCGCGATCGGCGCGGCGACCGTCATGAACGGCAACGACAGCCTGTGGACCGGCTCGTCGCTGGTCTTCACGGGCGGCGCGAAGACGAGCCCGACAGCGAGCTGGGTTCGCCTTCCCGACTCGCTCCTCGCGGGCAAGACCACGGCCACCATCACCGTCGAGACGAAGTTCGACGCGTCGATGAAGAACACCTTCAACTTCCTCTGGAACATCGGCAACGACGCGACGACGCAGTACTACTTCACCTCGGTGCGCGACAACGCCCGCACGGCGATCACGACGTCGTCCAACGGCGGCGAAGTGAACGCCCGCTCCGGCTCGGCGCTCTCGGCCGACCGCTGGTACAGCCTCACCTCGGTCATCGGCGGCGGCCGCATCACGTTCTACGTCGACGGCCAGCAGGTCGCCTCGACCGCGACGAACCTCACGCCGGCGTCGATCACGAACCAGACCCTCAACGCCATCGGTCGCTCCCCCTGGCCGGACCCGATGTACAAGGGCGAGGTCTCGACCTTCCGCGTGTACGACCGCGCGCTGAGCGCCGCCGAGGTCACGGCTGTGTCGGACGCGGATGCCGCGCTCCACGCCGCCTCATTCCAGCAGGCCGCGCAGACCATCGTCGACGGCGTCGCGAACGTCACGATCGACGAGGCGACGACGACCCTCCCCTCGTACGGCGGACGCATCACGTGGACCTCGAGCGATGCCCGCCTCGCGATCGGGGCCGACAAGCTCACGGTCACGGCGCAGCAGCCCGCGCAGGGCCAGGCCGCGGTCCAGACGACGCTGACGGCCACGGCATCCGTCCGCGGCACCACCGTCTCGCGCGAAGTGCCCGTCACGATCCAGCCGGTCCCGGGAGTCGAGACGCCCTACGGCTACGTCATGGTGCACTTCATCGAGGACTCGGCCGGCTACGCCGAGAAGATCTACCTCGACGTCTCGCGCGGCGACAACCCCGAGTACTGGGACCCGCTCAACGGCGGCAAGCCGATCCTCGCGTCGCAGCTCGGCACGACCGGCGTGCGCGACCCGTACCTCACCTACAACCCCGAGACCAAGACGTACTACATCATCGCCACCGACCTGCGGGTCTTCGGCGGCGACCGGGGGGTCAGCGGCTGCATGGACTGGTGCTACTGGAGCTCGAAGGGCAGCACGAAGCTCAACGTCTGGGAGTCGAAGGACCTCGTGTCGTGGAGCGCCCCGAAGCAGTTCGACGTCGCCGTCTCGGGTGGCGCGAAGGTCGCCGAGCTCGGCATGGCGTGGGCGCCCGAGGCGACCTGGGTGCCGAACTACTACGGCGACGGTCGCGGCGCGTTCGTCCTCTACTGGTCGTCGAACGTCTACACCGACGCCGCCCACACCGGCTCGACGTACTCGCGCATCCTGTGGGGCGCCACGACCGACTTCTCGCAGAGCAGCTACCAGTACGGCGGCGTGTTCATCGACGCGGGTGCCAACACGATCGACACGACGATCATCCAGAACGCCGGAAAGACCTACCGCATCACGAAGGACAACGGCGCGGGCAAGGGCATCTACATGGAGTCGACCGCGGCGGCCGAGTGGTGGAAGCCCGCGGCGACCTGGACGCGCCTGCAGACGGCGATCGGCGCCGTGTGGGCCGGGGGCAACGCCGGCGGCGTCGAGGGACCGGCTGTCTTCCAGCGCCACGGCGAGAACAAGTGGTATCTCTACGTCGACGTCATCCCCTCGACGGGATACCGGCCGATGCAGACCACCGACCTCGATGCGGGCTGGTCGCAGCTGGTCAGCAGCAGCTTCTACATGGCGCCGAGCACGAAGCACGGCGGCATCGTGGGGCTCACGCGCGGACAGTACGACACCATCCGCGCGGCGGACGCGACCGCGGCCGTCACGAGCGACCTGGGCTCTGTCGAGGTGGCTGAGAAGGCGACGGATGCCTCGATCCGCGCCGCACTGCCCGCCAAGGCCGACGTCACCCTCGCGTACAACCGCGGCACGGCGTCGCAGCCGATCGAGTGGAACCTGTCGACGGTGGATGCCTCGACCCCCGGCACCTACGACGTGACGGGCACCGTGCGTACCATCGGCGCGAACCTCAACCAGTGGGTCGGGGCCGGCGGATCGACCGCGTGGAACGCGGCCGACCGCACGCTCTTCAGCTCGACCGCGATCAGCGTGACCGCGAAGGTCGTCGTCACGGCGGCCCCGCTCCCGGTCACGGCGATCGCCGCGACGCGCTGCGTCGCGGGCAAGGTCGTGCTGACGGTCAAGGTCACCAACGACGGCACGGCGCCCGTCGCCCTCGACCTCGGCACCGCCTACGGCTCGAAGACGGTGGCGTCGCTCGCCCCCGGCGCCTCGACGTCGGCCGCGTTCACGACGCGGCTCGGCTCGATCGCCGCGGGCTCGGCGGACGTGACGGTCTCGGCCGGCGGCGCGACCGCGCACACGACCGCGGCATACGCGGCGGCCAGCTGCGGCTGACGCCCGGCACGGCGGGGGCGCCGGTAGCCCTCGCGGAACGGCCCGCGGTCTTCGGACCGCGGGCCGTTCTCCGTTCCTGGCGTGGGAGAGGGCGATTCGGGTGGTGGCCGACGTGGGACTTCCCGACCCCCGGGCGTTCCTGGGGGGGCGGCCGCGGCATCCGTCGCCTTCGTTCCCTGTGTCGGGGAGCGTGAGTGCCCGGCGAACTTCGGGGGCGCTCATGGCTGCCTCACCGCCTCGGACACAGCCACACGCGTCCCCGATTTCCCGGGCCAGCTCCCCCGCCGACCGGCGCAGCCAGCGTTGGGCACCCCGCCGCCGCGGACCCAATTCAGGATGAGCGGTCGCCGAACCCGCGACACGCCGGGTATTCGAGCGCCCGGGCACCGCTCGTCCTGCATTGGGTACCGGCGTGCGGGCCGAGGCATCCGTCGCCTTCGTTCCCGACGTCGGGGAGGCTGGCCGCGCCGCGAACTTCGGGGACGCAAATGGCTGCCTCACCGCCTCGGACACATCCACACGCGTCCCCGACTCCCGGGCCAGCTCCCCCGCCGACCGGCGCAGCCAGCGTTGGGCACCCCGCCGCCGCGGACCCAATTCAGGATGAGCGGTCGCCGAACCCGCGACACGCCGGGTATTCGAGCGCCCGGGGACCGCTCGTCCTGCATTGGGTACCGGCGTGCGGGCCGAGGCATCCGTCGCCTTCGTTCCCGACGTCGGGGAGGCTGGCCGCGCCGCGAACTTGGGGGACGCCTATGGCTGCCTCACCGCCCCGGACACAGCCACACGCGTCCCCGAATCCCCCGACCTGCCCGGCCCACGAACGGCCCGGGCGCGGGAAGGGCCCGACCGGCGAAGCCGGACGGGCCCTTCCTCTTCGCTCGGCACGCCGAGCGGACACCTCCCGTCAGCCGCAGTGGGCGGCCGCGAACGGAAGCGCCTGCTCCACGGCGACGGACTCGCCATCGACGACCGCCGTCGCCGTCAGCGTGACCGACCCGGCCGGGATCGCGGCCAGCCGCGACGAGAAAGTCGCCGACACAGCCTTGCCGGCGGCGATCGATCCGAGGCTCTTCGTGCCGTACGGCGAGACGAGCGAGACCGACAGCGCCACGTCGTCGGTGTTGGACACCGTCACCGCCTGCACGACCTTGCCCGCGACACAGCGGGCGGCCACCGCACCCGACACGGCGAGCTCCGGAGCGGGCGAGCCGACTGTCACCTCGACGGCCGCGGCATCCGACCCCGTCAGCACGTCGAACCCGGCGAACGACGCCGACAGCGTCACGACGGCGTCGAGGTCGGGCACGGTCGCCTCGGCGACGTATCCGCCCGCGCTCGACACGACGGGCGCATCGACCAGCGTGTCGCCGAAGCGGAAGCGCACCGAGCCCGCGACGGCACCGCCGTCGGAGGCGGCGACCCGCGCCGTCACGACGGCGCCGGGTTCGAGCACGTCGCCCTCCGCGACCCCGACGAGGGCCGTGGTCGTCCCGACCTTCGTGAGCGCCGCGCCCTTCGCAGACTCCCACTGGTTGAGGCTGACCGGCAGCACGCTGCCATGGCGCGACGGCGGCAGCGCCCCGGTCACGGTGCGCCACTGCGGGCTCGCGAGCGACTCGGAGAACAGCGGGAGATAGCCCGCGCCCGTGAAGTCGTCGACGAAGAGGTAGAAGCCCCCGGTCGATCCGGCAGGCAGCGACGTGTCGCCCTGGTTCGCGCGGAAGATCGTCGGCCCCTCGGTCGTGCGCGAGGTGTTGCGTGCCGTCTTGGAGATGCACGCGGCATCCGTGTTCCAGGCGTAGTCGCCCGCAACCGAGAGGGCGCGCATCGAGGCGGACGACTCCTGCACGACGTCGACGCAGCCGGTGACCTCCTTCGTGAAACGGTAGAACGTGCCGTCATCCTCGATCATGGTCGAGTCGATGCGGTCGCCCGCGTCCTGCCAGACCTTCGCCTTCGAGAACGTCTGGAAGTCCCGCGTCGTGGCGTACATCACCTTGGAGTAGGTGTAGTTCGGCGTGCCGACCTTGTCGTACGGACGCGTCGCGTCGAGGTAGACCCGCGACGACCAGTACACGACGTACTCGCCGGCCGCGTCATCCCAGTACGCCTCGGGCGCCCACGTCATCGACGCGAACGGTCCCGAGACCTTGACGTGGCGCTGATCGCTCCACGTCTTGAGGTCGGTCGACTCCCAGATCTCGAGGTACGCGCTGCCGTCGTCGAGCGCCGAGTCCCACGACGTGCCGCTGCCGATCGAGAGGTCGGTCGCGATGAGGAAGAACCGGTCGCCCTCCTTGGAGCGCATGATGAACGGGTCGCGCAGACCCTTCGTGCCCTTCGTCGACGTGATGACGGGGCTGCCGGCGTTCAGGACGTCCCAGCTCATCGCGCTGTTGCCCCGCGATGCGGCGACCGAGATCTTCTCCCCCGCGACGGTGTCGGCTGTGAAGTAGGCAAACAGGTAGCGCTCGTCGGCGGCGGGACGGACGGATGCCGCGACCGCCACCTCGAACGTGCGGCTCAGCGCCTGCGCACCGGTGCCGATCGTCGCCGTCAGCGTCACCGGCGCGTCGGGCCGGCCCCACGCGGGCCGCGTCACGACGCCGGCGGTCTTAGCGCCGGCCGCGGCATCCGTGATGACCGACGGGTTGGACGAGGTCCACGCGATCGGCGAGCCCGCGACGCCCCGCGAGGGCAGCGACACGTTGCCGCGCACGAGAGCGGGCAGCGACAGAGCGTCGCGATCGGCGGCGAGGTCGGCGGTCGTGAGGGCGGGCACGGTCACCGGGAAGGAGCGAGGAGGGGATGCCGCGACCCCGCGCGTCGTCGCGGTCGCCACGAGCGTCGCGGTGGCGGCGGGCGAGCCCGGCGCGGGCCGGGTCACGACGCCGTCGGCCGTCACGACGGACGGGTTCGACGAGGCCCACGAGATGCCGCGGAGCGTGAAGAGGTCGAGGTCGCCCGTGACCGCCGACGTGTCGCCGAGGTCGATGGCGGCGAGCTTCGCGTTCGATGCCGCCGCGAGCTCCGTCGGGTGCGCGGCACCGTCACGGTCGGACAGCGCGACGACGTCGGAGTCGCTCAGGGCGCGGTCGTAGACGTGGAACGCGCCGACGGTGCCCTTGAACAGCGCATCGGGCCACGGCGATCGGCCGATCGTGTTGAGCGTCTGCGTGATCGCGGCGGGCGAGAGCGTCGTCTTGCCGACACCCGAGCGCTGCCCGTCGGTGTAGAGCGTGATGGTGTCGGCGTCGGCGTCGATGACCGCGGTGATGCTGTGCCAGCGGCCGGCCGTCAGGGCGTAGCCCGTGCCGTTGCGCTCACCGCCGCCCGAGGCGGTCGTGATCGCCGAGCGCGCCCCGCGCGCCGTGGCGAACCAGTACTGCTGATTGGCGTCGTTGCCGATGTTCCAGAGGAAGTGGTTGGTCGTGAGCATCGTGGCGTCGACCTTGACGTCCATCGAGATCGTGGCCGACCCCGCGCCCTTCAGAAGATCGTCGGGGAGCTCGACCCAGTTGCCCGTCGAGGTCTTGGCGCCGCCCGTGAAGCGGACGGTGCCCGGCTCGGATCGCTGATCGGCGACGAAGTTGCGGACGACCGCGTCGAGCGGGTCGCCGGCGTCGGCCGAGCCGTCGGCAGTGTTGCGGACGGCATCACCGGAGGTCTCGTCGAACAGGTACTGGGCGACGAGCCCGTCGGCGAGCGGGTCGGCCGCGGCGGCAGGCGCCGAGATCGCCGCGGGGGCTGCCGCGCCGGCCAGTCCCACCGCGACGACGGCCGCGATGGCCACCTTTCGGCGAAGGGGGCGTCGGAGGCGGCGTTCGTGCGGGGACGCGGCATCCGTTCGAGTGGTGGTCGTCATGAGGGGGCCTGTGCTCTCGTGCGGTGTCGGGGTGCGGGGAAGTGTGGTCGGGTTTCGGAAACGCGCGGTCGGGGCGGGAACGTGCGGTGCGGGGTCGGGCGGGCGGGAACGCGCGGTCGCGGTGGGACTCCGCGGTCGGGGTGGGGGAACGTCCGGTGGGTGCGACGGAGCCGGGCGCGAGGATGCCTCGTGCCCGGCTCCGTCTGCTGTGATCAGCCGCAGTGGGCCTGCGGGTACGACACCGTCTGCGTCGCGGTGACGGCCTTGCCGTCCACGGTCGCGCTCGCGTCGACCGCGACGCTGTCGGCCGGCATCGTCGTCAGGCGCGTGGTGAAGGCGTACGAGACGCTCTTGCCCGCCGCGAGCGACGCGGTCGCCTTGCTGCCGTACGTCGAGGTGGCCTGAAGGGCGAGGGCCACGTCATCCGTGTTGGTGATGGTGATCGTCTGCACGACCTTGCCCGCGACGCAGCGCGCCGTGGCGGTGGCGGTGTAGTCGAGCGTCGGCGCGGGAGCCGCCTTGACCGTGACCGTCACCGAGACCGTGCGGTTGGCTGCGGCGACCTCCTCGTCCTCCTCCATGTCGAACACGGGGAGTCCGTCGGCGGCCCAGTGCACGCGGCGCACGAACATGTCGCGACCCGAGAGGCCGTTGTGGTCGGTGCGGGCGTGGAAGACGTAGATGAGGTTGTCGTCCTCGTCGTACGACCACATGCCGTGACCCGTGCCGAGCTGCCAGGCGCCGTTGAACAGGCCCGACTTCTGGATCGGATAGTTGAGCTTCGCCCACGAGGCCGGATCGGTCAGATCGGCGCCCGAGGCCGCCGTCATGAGGCCCGTCGTGTAGGTGTCGCCGACGGTCGAACCGGAGTAGATCAGGAAGAGCTTGCCGTCGTGCGCCTGCACGTTGGGGCCCTCCGCGATCGTGTTGTCCCACGCGTACTCCGGCACGCCGATGCGCACCGGCGCCGAGGTGAGACGCGTCGGGTTCGCCGGGTCCATCTTCGCGATGAAGAGGGCGCCGACCATCTGCCACACGTAGTACGACTGGCCCGAGTCCTCGAAGTACGTCATGTCGAGCGAGATGTTCTGGATCGGGTTGAGGATCGACCCGTCGGCGCGGAGCACCTTCTGCACCTTCGTCCAGTTCGCCGGCACGGCCGGGTCGAGGTCGGCGCCCTGGGCGTCCTGCTTCAGCTGCATGATGCTGGCGCGACCCGTCCACATGTCGGGGTTGCCGTTGGTGTTGTAGCAGGGCATGAACAGCACCGACAGCTTGCCGCCGATCACGTGGAACTCCGGCGCCCAGAAGCAGCCCGTCATGGCCGCGCTGTCGGCGTCGGTGTCTCCGCGCTTGAGCAGGTCGATCTCGACGTTGCGTCCCGCGGCGATGGCCGCGTCGGACAGGTCCTCGATGCTGTCGGCGATGCGGATCGGCATGTGCGCCGAGCCGATGTTGTTGCCGCGCAGGTCGTCGGTCGCGATCATCAGGAACTTCATCGTGCCGTTCCAGTCGTAGCGGAACACCGACGGGTCGGCGCGCTCGTCGGCGAACGGCGTCGGGTACTGCGGCTGCTTGACGGCGCCGCTCACCTCGTAGGTGCCGGGCGTGGCGGTGTCGACGGCGGCGAGGGATGCGGCATCCCACGCGATCGCCCGCGAGGCCTTCGTGCCGTCGTCGTACGAGAGCTCCGCGCGCTGCGGGAGGTCTGCCGCCGACAGCGCGTCGCCCTTCTCGACCTCGACGCCCGCGAGCGCGGCGACACCGGTGTTGGCGATGCGGCCGAAGCGCACCTGCAGGGCGTCGACGACGCTCGCGGTGACGGGGAGGGTGTTGCCCGAGGCGTAGTTCGCGACGCCCGTGCCGGGGTTTCCGACCGTGCTGCCGACGGTTCCACGCAGGACGGGGCCGCGCGTCGAGACGTCGGCGAGGTCGGCGAAGGTCGTGTAGTAGGCGGCTCCCGCATCGGAGGTCCAGGAGACGACGTAGCGGGCGGATGCCGAGTCCCAGACGACGGCGGGCTCGTTGACGCCGCTCGTGACGCCGAGGTTCACGAGCCCCACTTCCTGGTAGCTCAGGAGGTCGGTGCTCTTGGCGAAGAGCAGGCTCGAGGCCTGCGTGCCGTCCGAGGCGCCGCCGCGGGCCGTGCGGGTCGCGACGATGCCGTAGCCGCCGTCCGCCGTGTAGAAGAGGTGCGGGTTACGGAGGCTCCGGATGATGGAGTCCGACGTTCCGGCCGCGGGCGGCGTCACCGAGGTCTTGGCGAAGAAGATGCCGTAGTTCTCGTTGAGCGGGGCCCAGCCCGCGCCGTCCTCGAGCGCGAGGTGCATGCTCAGGGCGACATCGGCGTTGTTCGCCTCGCCGACCGTCGTCGCATTGCGGCTGTAGGCGAGGAGCTGCGTCGTGGTCGCGGCGGGGAGCACGCGCACCTTGAAGGCGCGGTCCGTCGCGGCGGATGTCGCGGCGTCGGTGACGCGCACCGTGATGGTCGACTCGACGGCCTGGTCGGACGTCGACGAGATCTTGTCGTTCACCGTGACGCCGCCGGTCGCGCTCGTGACGGCGATCGTCGTGCCCTCAGGTGCGACGGGAAGGGCAGCGCCGGACTCGACGACGGCGGGGATCACGAAGCGCTGCGCGAGGCGCTGGATGCGCTGCTCGGCGGTCTCGCTCGAGGGGAGCACGGTGACCGTGATGGTCTTCGTCGCCGTCACGCCGCGGACGGTCGCCGTCGCGGTGAGCTGCACGGCGATGGACGGCTGGCCCGAGAGGGGCGCCGTGACGGTTCCGTCGGTGGCGACGACGGCGGGGTTGCTCGACGTCCACGTGACGCGGCCGCTCGCGGTCGGCAGGTCGACGTCGGTACTCGTCTGGATGTCGGCGAGGTTCAGGCCCGTGAGAATGGCCTGCGCCTGCGCCTGCAGTTCGCTCGCGTGCACCTGGGCATCGGCATCCGACACCTCCGCGATCTCTCCCGCGCTCAGCGCACGGTCATACACGCGGAACGACGAGATGGCGCCCTGGAAGAGCGGGTCGGGCCACGGGCCGCGCGCGATCGCGTTGAGGGACTGATCGACGACACCGGCGGGCGTGACGGGCATGGCACCCTGCGCCGCGCGCTTTCCGTCGAGATAGAGGGATGCGGTGCCCGAGGCGCCGTCGACGACCGAGACCACGCTGACCCACTGGTTCGCCGTGACGCCGCACGAGCCGGCCTGCACGAGGCGCTCGACGCCGGCGGACTTGAGGCCGACGAGGGGCGAACGGCCGGACCCGCAGTTGAGCGAGGAGAAGAAGTACTCGGTGGCCGAAGAGTCGTTGCCGATGTTCCACAGGAAGTGGAACGTGTTGAGCATCGCCGACGAGGCCTTGACCTCGGCGACGACCGTCGCGGAGGTCTTGCCCGAGAGCAGGTCGTTGGGAAGCCGCACCCAGTTGCCGGTCGACGTCTTCGCGCCGCCGCGGAGGGTCAGCTGCGAGCCGGTCCAGTCGGATGCCTGGAGGTTCTGCACCGTCGCCGCGCCGAAGCTCGACCCGGGCGCGGTGTTGGGCACGGACGCGCCCGAGGTCTGGGTGAACGCGTATTGCGCCACGAGACCTTGATCGGGCACGGCGGCCTGGGCGCTCGTGGCGCCGAGGCCGAGGATCATCGCGCTGACCGCGGTGACCACGAGCGCGGCCCTGCGGCGGGGGAACAGTCTCATTCCACTCTCCATCAAGTGTCTGAACATCCTCGGACAGGCTGTTACCGCTCACGTTAGCGCTAACCCGCGGCGCGGGCCAGACAATTTTCGAAAACTCCCGGCGGTGGGTCGCCGATGTTCGGGCCAGGGGGCGCTGGGCGTGGGAGGCGGTTGGGGCGGGTGGCCCGAGGGGTGGGGCGCTGGGCGTGGCGCCGGACCCGGTGCCCGCCACAACGCAGGAGATCGCCACAACGCAGGACCGAATCGCCGCTTTCGGTCCTGCGAACTGTTTATCCCCGACGTCGCGGCGACGCGGGGCCGCGGCACCCGGTACGGCGTCGCGCCGCCATCAACTCCCTCTCGCCCGCGCCACAACGCAGGAGATCGCCACAACGCAGGACCGAATCGCCGCTTTCGGTCCTGCGAACTGGTTATCCCCGACGTTGCGGCGACGCAGAGTCCCCAGGCAGGGCCAGGCCGGCGGGGCTGGGCTGGGCGGCCGCCAATTCCCCTCACGGAAATCGACGTTGAGAATGTGAGCGGTAACGCGCTACTGTGACCGCAGCGCCCGACGGCAGGGCTCACCCCGCAGCGAAGGGGTGGAGATCGAGACGATGTGACGGCGACGTCGCACAGAAGAGCCCGCACCGAGCAGAAGCGCCCTCGCCGAGCGCTGAGCACGGACAGGTCCCGCCCAGACCCGGCTTCTCGCTCTCCCCACTTGCTCACACTGCCGTCCCCCTGACGCGGAGGGTCCGCTCTATGCGGATCGTGCGGACCCTCCGTCCTTCCCCTGGAACAGGGACGTCGGATGCCTCGGCCCCGCCCGGGCCGAGGCATCCGTTGCCCTCAGCGAGGTCATGCGAGCGAGCGCGCCGCGGCGCGCGGTGCGACGTATCCGCGGCTCGCGCCGCTCCCGCCGCGCCCGCCACAACGTCGGAGATCGCCACAGCGTCGGACCGAAGCATCCGTTCCGCTCCGAAGAACTGGTGATCTCCGACGCTGTGGTCCCGACGCCGCACGCCCGCGCCGAGGTCCCGAGGCCGCACCCCCGCGCCGAACGACGCTGCACCCCCGCACCGAGGGCCCCGCTCAGCCCCGGTAGGCCGCATTGCGCGACGGAAGACCGCTCCGCTCTTGACAGTTCATGAGGCCCGCTCTTACCTTGGGACGCAACCGGATGTTCCCGGTAACATCTCCCGAACCACCGCCCGACAGGGCCAACGAGGATTGCGCGACGAAGCACAGCACCGATCCGACGGCGACGTCGGGCCGCGGTGGGCGCTGCGGCGTCCGCATCCGACGAGAGCGAGGCACGAGCGCATGCGAGCGCGCACCAGATCCCGTTTCCTGGCGAGAGGCACCGCGGTCGCGACCGCCTGCGCCCTCGCCCTGGCCGGCGCCGTCGTCCCCGCGACGATGGCGAACGCGGCCATCGACGCCACTCCCCTCATCCACTACACGTTCGACTCCGACACCGGCACGACCATCGCCGACGTCAGCGGCAACGGCCAGAACGCGACGCTCCGCCAGGCCGGCGCGACCATCGCGAACGGCGTGCTGAGCCTGCCCGGCGGCGCGCGCGGCACCTCGGCCTACGTCGAGGTGCCCACGACCTCGCTCGTCGGCAAGAAAGACCTCACGATCTCCACGTGGATGTCGAACAGGTCGGGCCCGGCCAACGTCGCCTCGGCCTTCATCGGCGCACCCGTGGCCTCCGGCGCCTCGTACTCGACGGGCTACTGGCTGCTCAACCCCACCAACCCGTCCGGCTACGTCAAGTCGGTCGTGACGAACGCGGTCAGCGGCAACCCCTGGGGCACCGAGGTCGGACCCGGCGCGACCAACGCCGCGACCACCGGCATCCGCACGCCCGCCGGCATGTCGCTCTACACGACCGTGATCGACGGCACGAACGGCCAGCTCCGCGTCTACGTCAACGGCGCGCAGATCGGCACGACCGCGATCGCCCGCGACGTCGCGTCGTTCGGCTCGTCGCTCGTGTCCTACATCGGCCGCTCGACGTACAACGACCCGAACTGGAACGGCACCGTCGACGACTACGCCGTGTACGGCCAGGCGCTCGACGCCGCGAAGGTGCAGCAGCTCTACACCGACGAGGCGCTCGACCGTGCCACGACCGGCATCACGGTGCCCACGACGGCGACGGCGAACTTCACCCTGCCGACGACCAACTACGGCGCCTCGATCTCGTGGGCCTCGAACAACCCCGCGATCGCGGTCACGGGGGGCGCGGCATCCGTCACCCGTCCCGCCGCCGGCTCAGCCGACGCGTCGGTGACGCTCACGGCGACCTTCACGGTCGGCTCGCAGACCCGCACCCAGACCTACGTCGTCACGGTGCCGGCCGATCTGTCGGATGACACCAAGGCGCAGCGCGACCTCGAGGCCATCGCGATCGCGAACCTCGACAACGTCCGCACCAACTTCTCGGTGCCGACGACCGGCGCGCTCGGCTCGACGATCACGTGGACCGTCACGGGCGGCTCGGAGTTCGCGAGCATCCGCGACGGCGTGACGACCTCGTCGAAGACCGTCGAGGTCAAGCGTCCCGCAGCGGGCACGGCGGCCGCCGATGTCGTCCTGACCGCGACGGTGCGAAACGGCTCGGCCGAGCGCACGGCACAGTTCCGCGCCAAGGTGCAGCCCATGCCCGGCGGCTCGGAGAAGACCGAGGCGTACGTCTGGGCGTTCTTCACGGGTGAGGGTGCCGGCGCCGAGCGCGTCAGCCTTGCCGCCTCGAAGGGCAACGACGCGCTGGCGTGGAACACGCTGAACGGCGGCCAGCCGCTGTTCACGTCGGACCTCGGCACCAAGGGCCTCCGCGACCCGTTCATCATCCGCGCGCCCGAGGGCGACCGCTTCTACATGCTCGCGACCGACCTCAAGGTCGACGGCCTGGCCGGCGGCTTCACGACGGCTCAGATCTCAGGCTCGCGCTACATCGAGGTGTGGGAGTCGGACGACCTCGTGCACTGGTCGGCCCAGCGTCACGTCAAGGTGTCGTCGGACTACGCCGGCAACACCTGGGCGCCCGAGGCGTACTGGGACGAGGAGCTCGACACGTTCGTGGTGTTCTGGGCCTCGAACCTGTACCCCACGACCAACGCCGCCGACCGCACCGGCGTCACGTACAACCGCATGATGTACGCGACGACGGATGACTTCGTCACCTTCTCGGAGCCGAAGATCTGGAGCGACGTGCGTCGCGGCAACGGCCTCGGCCTCATCGACTCGACGGTCGCGCGGGTGGGCGACGTGTTCTACCGCTTCACGAAGGACGAGGCGTCGATGACGATCCGCGAGGAGAAGTCGACGAACCTGCTCGCGACGATCACGGGCACCCTGCCCGGGACGACCGGGCCGGCCGACCAGTGGACGCTCATCAAGGAGCGCGTCGCGTCGGGCCTTCCCAACGGCGAGCCCGGCGGCACGTACTCCAGCGGTGAGGGTCCGAGCATCTTCCCCGCCAACGAGGGAGACGTGAACAACCTCGACTGGTTCCTCTTCATCGACCAGCCGAACTACCACGGCGGACCGAACTACTACATCCCGTTCGGCTCGAACGACCTCGAGAACGGCGACTCCTGGGTGCCGCTCGGCTCCAAGCTGCGCACGGGCCTGCCGCAGAACGCCGACGGCGGAAAGCCCCGCCACGGCACGGTCATCCCGGTGACCCGCGCCGAGTACCAGAAGGTGCTCGAGGCGTACGCCCCGGCCCTCGCGGTCACGTCGGTGGGCGCCCTGTCGGCCACGACGAAGGCGGGCGTGGCTCCGGTGCTCCCGGCCACGGCGCAGCTGACCAAGAAGGACGGCTCGCAGGAGACCGCTGCCGTCACGTGGGACGCCGTCGCACCGTCGAAGTACGCGACGGCCGGCACGTTCACGGTCAAGGGCGTGGCTCAGGATGCCTCGCGCCAGCCGGTCGAGGCGACCGTCACCGTCGAGCCGGCGATCGAGGTCACCGTGACCGCCGACACGCGCTGCGTCGCCGGCAAGGTCACCGTGACGGCGCGCATCGCGAACGACTCGGATGCCACCGTCACCATCGCGGTGACGACGCCGTACGGCGAGAAGTCGGCGTCACTCGCGACGGGCAAGGCGGTCTCGTACGCCTTCACGACGCGTCTGGTCTCGTCCCCGGCCGGTGAGGTCTCGGTGACCGCCACGGCCGACGGCGGCTCGACGACCGTCAAGGCGCCCTACGCCGCGAGGTCGTGCGGCTGACGCCAGGTCGACACTGAGGAGCCCCGCCGGAGCGATCCGGCGGGGCTCTTTCGTCGCGTGTGGACGGATGCCGCAGCCGGCGTCCGTCGAAGGCTCGACGTCAGCCCCGCCCCCCATCGCCCCCGGGGCACACGGGGCGTGCGAGGCTGGAGGAATGGCACGAGCCCCGTTGCGAGCGCGCCTGCTCACCGCGCTGTCCGGCGATCCCGACGGCACTCCCCCGTGGGTGCGCGCCCTCGCCGAGGGCGACGACCCCGGCTACTTCGCGGAGGACGGCCCCGCCTGGACCGTCCACGGCGGCACCGCGACCTTCGTCGCCGGCATCCGCGCGCTCCTCCTGCAGGCACTCCACCCCGGGCCCATGGCGGGGGTGCACGACTGGTCGCGGTACCGCGACGATCCGCTCGGCCGCCTGTCGGGCACGGTCCGCTGGATCATCTGCCTCACCTACGGCTCGCGCGCGCAGGCCGACGCCGAGACCGCCCGCGTCGGCCGCCTCCACACGCGCGTCCAGGGCGCCTACACCGACGGCGCCGGCGAGGAGCGGCCGTACTCCGCGGGAGACCCCGGTCTCTCGGACTGGGTGCACCTCGCCTTCACCGACGCGTTCCTCACGTGCCACGAGACGTGGGGGCGCGGCATCCCGGGCGGTCCCGACGCGTACGTCGCGGAATGGGCGACCGCGGGGCGCCTCATGCGGGTCGACGACCCGCCGCTCACCGAGGCCGAGCTGCGGCGGCGCCTGGATGCCTACCTCGAGTCAGGACAGCTCCGCCGAGACGAACGCGTCGACGATGTCGTGCGGTTCCTCCGCCGGTCGCCCTTCCGCGGCTCGCCGATGATGTCGCTCGCGTATCGGCTGCTGTTCGCGAGCGCCGTCGCGACGATCCCGCCGCGCTACCGGCGCCTGCTCGGGCTCCGCCGGGCGCCGCTTCCGGTCGTCACGCTCACGCGTCTCGTGCTCGCCGTGAGCCTTCGCGCCCTCTCGTCGGGCCCGCGTGCGCAGGATTTCGCGCGCACGCGCCTGCGTCGCCTGCAGATGACGGATGCCGAGGCCCGCGACCCTCGCAGCTAGCTGCACCGACGCCGACCAGAACCTGCACACGCTTCGCGCGCGCCATCCGCGGTCGAGACCCCACACGCGGAAGGCCCGCAGCCTCTCAGGGCTGCGGGCCTTCCGTCGTTCTCGCGGCTCAGGCGATCAGCGCATCACCGCGCGGCGCCGCACGAGGCCGCGGCCCACGCCGCGCTCCCGTCGTACGCCCGGTCGTCGCCCGTCGCGGTGACGGCGGCGGAGCCGCCTGCCACCGAGGCGAGGCGAGTCGTGAAGGCGCTCGTCGCGGTCGCGCCGGCCTTGACCGCGACCGACTTCTCGCCGTACGGCGTCTTGACGACGACGTCGGCCGCGAACGCCTCCTTGTTGGTGACCGAGACGATCAGCGACACCTTGCCGGCGACGCAGCGCGTCGTGGCGACGGGGGTGATGTCGAGCGTGGTCGCCGTGAGCTTGGGCAGCTCGACGGTGACGTGCGACTCGACGTTGCCCGCGGCATCCTGAGCCTGCACGTGCACGTAGCGGGGCTCCTCGGTGAGCAGCACCGAGAAGGGCTCCTCGTACGTGGCGTACATGTTGTTCGTCGCGCCGGTGGGCGACGCGTCGGGGCCGTCCGACCACACGGTGCGCGTGACGCCCGAGCCCGGCTCGGAGTCGGTCGGCGTGAGCGTCACCGTCGCCGACGTGCCGTCGACCACGACGTAGTCGATGACGGTCGTCGGTGCGATCGTGTCGATCTTGACGGTGGCGGATGCCTCACCCACGGCGGCGTCGTCGCTCGTCGCGCGGGCGCTCACCGTGACCTCGCCCTGCGCCGAGACGGCGAACGGCTCGGTGTAGGGCTTCCAGGTCTCGCCGTCGAGGCTGTACTCGATCGAGGCGACGGGGCTGGCCGTCTCCTCGGCCGTGATCGTCACGGTCGGGGCCGTCGTGTACCAGCCCGAACCCTGCGGCGCGGAGTCGAAGTCGATCGAGACGATCGGCTTCGTCTGGTCGAGGGGCTCGACGACGAACACCGTCGCGACGGCCCCGTCGGCGAAGCCCGTCACGGCACCCTCGACGTCGAAGATCGCGTCGGCCTCGGCATAGGCGGCGGCCGGGACGTCATCCCAGTCGACTGCGACCGAGCTGCTCGCCGTGCCGTCCGCGTAGGTGGCCCGGACGGTGTCGGGGAGCACCGGGGCGACTCCCGGAGTCGTGATCGACACCGAGTAGTCGACACTGTCGATCTCGTCAGACAGGGTGTTCCCGACGAAGACGGTCGCCTCGACGGTCTGGTCGGCGTAGGCGGCCGGCTGGCCGACGACGGTGAACTTCCCGGGCGCCGCATACGAGGATGCCGCGACCGTGCCCCACTGGACGTCGACGTAGCGCAGCGGGCCGTTCTCGCCGATGACCCACACCTTCGCGGGGAGGGTCGGCGCGGTGCCCGCCTGCGTGCGGACGGCGACATGCTCCGAATCGATGAACGCGTTCGGGTCTTCGGGCTCGGGCTCGACGACGGGGGCGTTGACGCCCCAGACCTGCCACTCGATGACGCTCGTGGCCTTGCGCTGGCTGTTGAACACCTGGCGGTCGAGCGTCAGTCGCACCGCCGTCGTCGTGACGGCGTCGAAGGTGGCCTCGACGGGCGGCAGCGACGCGACCGGCGCCGAGGTGTCGAGCACCGGCACGGGGTAGCTGAGGCCCGCGCCCGTGACAGGAGCCCAGTCGCCCGCCGTGTTGCGGTACTCGATCTTCCACGCCGACGGGATCATGACGCCGGAGTCGCCCCCGGGCGTCAGGTGGTTCTGCCACAGGTAGATCTTCGACGAGCTCACCGTGACGGGCCGCTCCCACGAGTACGTGGCGGTGTCCTGCGTCGGGTTGTTCGGCGCGCCCCACGTTCCCCACATGGCGGAGAGCGTGTTCGTCGGGCCGACGACGCCGTTGTTGAGCGCCGCCGCCGAGTTCCAGCCCGGCACGTAGCTCACCTCGACCGTGGGGGCGTTCTCGCCCGAGGCGAGGGCGACGTTGATCGGCTCGTCGGCGGCCGTCGCGGGGCTGACCGCCGCCGCGCCCGCACCGGCGAGGGCGAGCATGAGGGCGACGGCTGCCGCGATCCTCTTCACTCCGCTCGTCACTGCGCTGTTCACTCCGCTGCTCCCGACGGCTCTGCCGGATCGAAGGTCAGACATGGGATTCCTCTCGGTCTTCATCGACGGTCAGTTGATCGAGTCGATCGGCGCGCGGCCGGCCGCGAGCAGGATCTTCTGGCGGTTGCGGGAGGTGAGCAGGCCGTCGGCCACGTACGAGGCGGTCACCTCGCCCACCGCCTCGAGGAAGGCCGAACGGCTGGCGAAGGGAGCCTGCGCCCACACCTCGTCGAGCAGGGTCGTGCCCGACCGCTTCGCGTTGGCGACGGTCGAGTCCTGGCCGGCGAAGGTCACCGTGGGCTCATTGCGCTGGAAGTACATGTGGTACGCCACGTCCTTGCCGTTGTAAGCCGGCTCGTACGACAGCGAGCCGATCGTGAAGACGTTGGCCGCCGTCTTGGCGACGCCGCGGCGGACCGTGCCGTCCAGCGCCAGACGGTCGGCCAGCGACACCTTGAGGTAGCTCGTCGACGAGCTCGAGGCGAGCAGGACGACGGGGCCGTACATGAGCGCCTGGATGTCGGGACGGTCGTAGGATGCCTCGGCACGCAGCTCGAGCGGGATGTGAACGGTGATGGTGTCGCCCGCCGCCCACGTGCGCGAGATCGTCGCGTACTGGCCGGGGGTGACCTCGGCGTCGATCGCCGCGCCGTTGACCTTGATCTCGGCGCCCCGCGACCAGCCGGGGACCCGCAGGTGCACCGTCAGCGGACCGGAGGGAGCGGTCTTGACCGTGAGGGTCGACGTGTCGGCCTCGGGGTAGGACGAGCTCTGCTCGAGGACGAGTCCCGTCTCCTCCCACGTGAGGGTCGACGCGATGTACAGGTTGACGTAGAGCTCCTTCTGGTCGGCCGACCGGAAGTAGATGCCCTCCTGGTACTTCACGTGGCTCTCCAGGCCCGTGCCACCGCAGCACGTGCCGATGTTGCCGTTGCCGTACTCCTTGCGGGTGCCCGGGTTGACGGGGTACATGTACAGGTTCTCGGGGCCCGAGGTGGACTCGTTGTTGCGCCGGCCGCCCAGGATGTGGTTCAGCACCGTGCGCTCGAAGTAGTCCATGTACTTCGGGTCCTGCTCGTTGAAGAACAGGTAGCTGGCGACCTTGAGCATGTTGTAGGCCGCGCACGACTCGGCGTTGCGAGGACCGATGTCTCCCGCGACGGCGCCGGCCGGCCCCCACAGCTCACCCTCGCCCGTGCCGCCGTGCGCATAGGCGCGGCCGGGCACGACCATGTCGAAGAAGCCCTTCGTGGCCTGCAGGTAGTGGTCGTCGTTCAATTGCGCGGCGAGCTTGACGTAGCCCGGGAATTGCGGGATGTGCTGGTTGGCGTGCTTGCCGTTGAGCGTGTCGGTGCCGTTGGCGCACGCGTCGACGAGCGAGCGCAGCGTGAAGAGCTTCGACGCCTCGAGGAACTCGCTCTTGGCGGGGTCGGACGAGCGCCAGTAGAGCTCGACCAGCACCTCGTTCATGCCGCCGTACTCGCCCGCGATGTACGAGCCCCACATGCGGTCGAGCTGCGCCTGCGTGCACTTCGACAGCCGGCTGAACACCCAGTGCCCGATGCCTTCGGCCAGCTCGAGCGCCTTCTGGTTGCCCGCGAGGGCGTGCGCGTCGAGGAGGCCCGCGACGATCTTGTGGAGCGTGTAGTACGGCGCCCAGATCTCGCCGTACGGCGCGAACGCCTCGAGCGCCGAGAACTGCCACTCCCCGTAGGCCGAGAAGAAGCCGGGGTGGGAGTAGCGGGGCGCGCCGTCGTAGGTCTGGGCGGCGAGAGCGTCGCGGCACTCGACCATGCCGTCGACGATGGCGTTCACCTTGTCGAGGAGCGCCTGCTCACCGGTCGAGGCGTAGGCCATCGAGATGCCGCTGAGGAAGTGGCCGCCGTAGTGGCCGCGCAGGCACCCGCCCGCGCCGGCCGTGTTGCGCACACCGGTCGTGCCGCCGTACTCACGGGGCCCCCAGCGCTGCGCATCGGGGTTGGGGCCGTACTCCTCCCAGCCGCCGGGAGGGGTCGCACCCTTCGTGTCGAGGCCGGCGTTGCGCCGGTACACCGCGAGGATCTTGTCGACGTTGTAGGCGCGGTAGAGCACGAGGTGCTGGTTGAGCGCGCGCGTGAAGACGCTCTGGCCGAGCTTGACCGACGTCAGCGGGAACGGCCGGACGCTCCACGATTCGGGATAGACGAGCGTCTGGCTCGCGCGCACGAGCTGCGTCGGGACGGTGGGCCCCGCCGCGCGGAAGGCCGCACCGTCGCCCACGGCAGCCGCGGCACCTCGCGTGTCGAGGCCTCCGACGGCGGCGATCATCCCCGCGAGCACCAGCCCGCCGCCCAGCACATTGCGTCGGCTGAGCTCGGGACGGATCTCTCCGGTCATCATTGATCCTTTCGATGGTCGGTCGTGCGGCACCGCACGACGAAGCGCGCCGACACCCGCTCAGGGGTCGACGAGCATGCACCGGGGACTCGTCGGCGTGTCACGACCGACGATCACGGCGAACGGCGACTGAGCCGCCCGGCAAGCGCGCCGCCGGCACCGATCGATACGGCCCGCGCGACGCTCCATGACGTGTACTCCCTCGTGCACATGGATCCGGGAGGCTCCTCCGCTCCCCGGACACTCGTCACGTTAGCGGTATCATTTCGGGGTTCGCAACCCTTTTCGATACTTTCGGCGCCGTCCTTGACGGAACGGCGGAAGCGGGAGAGACTGGCCGGAACCCGTGTCTGTTACTGCTAACAGATCACCCGCCGCCGAAGGAGACGAAGCCCGCATGTTCGCGAACCTCAACGGATGGCACCTCCTGATCGTGCTGGCCGTCATCCTGCTCCTCTTCGGCGCGGCCAAGCTCCCCGCGCTGGCCCGGAGCGTCGGTCAGTCCGCCCGCATCCTCAGGGGCGAGATGAAGACGGATGCCGCGGCCCCCGCCCCGGCTCCGTCGGCCGTCGCCGCGCCCGTCCCCGTCCTCGCCGAAGCCGCTCCCGCCGCCCCCGCACCCCGCCGCACGTGAAAGGCTTGATGCCATGCGCATCGCCCTCACCGGATCATCAGGCAAGCTCGGCACCGTCGTCGCCCGCGAGCTCCGCGAAGCAGGGCACGACGTCGTCGGCATGGACGTCGTCGGCACCCGCGGCCCTGGCTTCCTCCAGGTCGACCTGACCGATTACGGCCAGGTCATCGACGCACTCTCCGGAGTGCACGGCGAGTCCGGGCCGTTCGACGCCGTCGTACACCTCGCGGCGATCCCGGCCCCCGGCATCCGCAGCGACATCGCGACGTTCCGCAACAACATCACCACCACGTTCGACGTGTTCTGGGCAGCGGTCAGCCTCGGCATCCGTCGCATCGTCTACGCCTCGAGCGAGACGGTGCTGGGGCTGCCCTTCGACGCCCCGCCGCCCTACATCCCGGTCGACGAGGAGTATGCGGCGCGCCCCGAATCGGTGTACTCGCTGGTCAAGCACCTCGAGGAGCAGCTGGCGATCGAGCTCGTGCGCTGGCACCCCGACCTCTCGATCACGGCGCTGCGGTTCTCGAACGTCATGAACCCCGAGGACTACGCGGAGTTCCCGTCGTTCG
The DNA here is from genome assembly GCF_052180235.1 of Microbacterium sp. F51-2R. GTDB lineage: Bacteria > Actinomycetota > Actinomycetes > Actinomycetales > Microbacteriaceae > Microbacterium. The sequence continues at coordinate 1,688,472 of NZ_CP197470.1, forward strand.
ACGCCGACGCGACGCGGCGCAAGTGGAACCTGTGGGGCTACATCGACGGTCGCGACGGCGCGCAGGCGGTGCAGAAGGCTCTGGATGCCTCGATCCCCGGCTTCGACCGCTTCATCATCGCGGCGGCCGACACCGTCATGAGCCGCCCGAACGCGGAGCTCGTCGCCGAGGTCTTCCCCGACGTGCCGCTCACGCGCGACCTCGGCGAGCACGACACGCTGCTCTCGATCGACAAGGCCCGGCGCGTGCTCGGCTTCGACCCGCAGCACTCCTGGCGCGACCACGTGTGAGGTCGTGACGGAAGACCCCCGCGAAGCCGCCGAGCGCTACCGCCTGGAGAGGCGGCAGCGTGAGCAGGGCCTGGATCAGGATGCCGAGGCCCCGCCTTCGGCTGCCCCGCAGCGCGCGCCGACCGCCGCCGAGCGGGCGGCGATCGTGGAGACCACGATCCAGCAGGCGATCCGTCGCGGCGAATTCGACGATCTCCCCGGGGCCGGCAAGCCGCTCACGGGTCTCGGCGACCGGCACGACCCGGACTGGTGGATCCGCCGGAAGATCGAGCAGGAGCAGCTGCGCGGGCTCGGCCCGCCGGCGCTCATGCTCCGTGTGGAGAATGCCGAGCTCGAGGAACGCCTCGACGAGCTCGCCCGCGAGGTCGAGGTCCGCGAGCAGCTCGAGGACTTCAACCGGCGGGTGATCGAGGCGCGCCGGCAGCTCCTCGGCGGCCCGCCCGTCGTGACGCCCACCCGCGAGGTCGAGATCGAGGTCGCGGCGTGGCGCGAGCGGCGGGAGGCCCGTCGGCGCGCCGAGTCAGAGGCCCGGGCCGCGGCCGAGGCATCCCGAACCCGCCGCCCCGGGTGGTGGCGCCGCGGCGGGTCACGCCGCGCGCGCGGCCCCGCGTGACCGGGGCGCAGGCTCAGTCGTCGGTGGGCGGCTGAGCGAGCCAGCGCGAGAGGATCGCGTCGGCGATCTCGTCGGGCGAGCCCGAGATGTCGACGCGGAGGCCGTGCTCGTCCTCCTGCAGCGGCTCGAGCGTCGAGAGCTGCGAGTCCAGCAGGGTGAGCGGCATGAAATGCTGCGTGCGGCCGGCCATCCGCTCGGCGAGGAGGTCGCGCGACCCGTCGAGCTCGGCGAAGAACACATCGCTCGCGCGTTCCCGGATCGCGTCGCGGTAGACGCGGCGCAGGGCCGAGCACGCTACGACGATCCGCTCGTCCTGATGGCGCGCGATGACCTCGCCGACCTCGCGGAGCCACGGCATCCGGTCTTCGTCCGTCAGCGGCACGCCGGCGGCCATCTTCGCGACGTTCGACGCCGGGTGCAGATCGTCGGCGTCGACGAAGGCCGCCCCCGCGCGCTCGGCGACGCGCGCCGCGACCGTCGACTTGCCCGACCCTGAGACACCCATGACCACGAGCGACATCCGTCTCCTCTCGACCCGCTCCACGCTAGCTCAGAGCCTCGGATCGGAGGTCGCGAGTAGGCTCGCGGCATCCGTCGCCCGCTGAATCCGGAGGCACCGTGTCCGACGTCCCGCCCGCCGACGACCGTGCGCTCGACCCCGAGACCGAAGCGCGGCATGCGCGCGCCGACCATCTGAAAGAGCGGATCTACCTCTCGTTCGCCGCGCTCGCGGTGCTGCTCACGATCAAGTCGCACGGCGAACCGCTGCCGCTCGAAGCGTTCCTGACGCTGCTGGTCACAGTGCTCGGCACGCTCCTGGCCGTCTTCGTCGCCGACATCATCTCGTTCACGGTCGTGCACGAGAGGGCGATGAGACGTACCGAGCGTCAGCACGCCGTGTTCGCGAGCTTCGGCGCGCTGGGCGCGGTGAGCCTTCCCTTCGTGTTCCTCTTGCTCGCGGTCGTCGGAGTCATGCAGATCGCGACCGCGCTGAACGCATCGATCATCGCCCTCGTCGTGACGTTGGTGCTGATCGGCTGGGCGGCCGTGCGCAAGATCCCGCTGAAGTGGTGGCAGCGCCTCATCGCCCTGGCCGCCGAGGCGGCGCTCGCCCTCGGCGTCGTGGGACTTCAGCTGCTCGCCCACAGCGCGTGACCGCGCCCCTCTTCTCGTGGCCGAGCCGGTAGCCTTCCGGCATCGGAGCGGGATCGAGGACACCATGCGCACGAGGCCGTCGGGCGGGGTCGTCCTCGTGGGCGTGCTCGCGTGGATCTCGGGCGTGCTCCAGCTCTTCGCGGGCGTCTTCATGCTCGTCGCGGGCGAGCATCCCGCCACGGGCTGGGCGCACATCTTCGTCGGTCTCGTGACGTTCCCCGTCTGCCTCGGGATCTTCCGCGCCCGCAGGAGTGCGCGCGTCATCATGACACTCGTCTTCCTCTTCGAGATCGCCGCCGTCGCGCTCTCGGTGATCGACCTGCGATTCTTCGCGACGCCCGCGCTCACCTCCGCCGTGCTCGCGGTGTTCGGGCTCATCCTGCTGTACACGCCGTCGGCGAATGCGTCGTTCCGCACCGCGGCGGTCGAGCGCCACCGTCGCCGTCACGGTCGCACTCGCAGTCGCGGTCGCGCCGCGATGTCGTGACATGCGGCCGGGGCCTTTCCGGTTCCGGTAGCGTCGTGTACTCGGCATTGCGCGAAGGGCCCGGCGCGCGAGACCCGCCGATCGCTCCGGACCCCGAATCCGCGGAGGGCCCGCCACCAGTGACCGTGCTCCGCGACTATGCGACGACTGTCGCGCAGCCGACGCTTCCGCTCGGCGACGCGGGCGGCGCGCGCTACGACGAGGTCGTCGCGCCCGACGGGTCGCTCCGCCCCGCGTGGAAGGGCCTCGCCGAGGTCGCGCTGAGCCTCACCCCCGAGGAGCTCCGGCGGGTCGGGTCCGAAATCTCCCGCTTCCTCGCCGACCGCGGCGTGACCTACGTGCCGCGCGGCTCGGCGGCGCAGCCGTGGCAGCTCGACCCCGTGCCGCTCATCATGGAGTCCGCCGGCTGGAACCGCCTCGAAGTCGGCCTCGCGCAGCGCGCCGAGCTGCTCAACGCCCTCCTGGTCGACCTCTACGGCGAGCAGCGGGTGCTCCGCGAGCGCATCCTCCCGGCGGCTGTCGTCTTCGGCCACGCCGGCTACCTCCGCCCGCTCGCACGCCCCAGCGCCCACGACCCGCAGCCGCTCCTCCTCTCGGCGACCGACCTCGGTCGCGACGCCGAGGGAGAATGGCACGTCCTGGCCGACCGCGTGCAGGCGCCGTCGGGGCTCGGCTATGCGATGGAGAACCGCCGCGTGCTCGCACAGGTCATGCCCGACCTGTACCAGGAGAGCGATCTGCACCGCATGGAGCCCTACCTCGCGGCGCTGCGCGCGGCGCTCCTCGACGCTGCCCCCGAGGGCGTCACCGACCCGCGCGTCGTCGTCCTCTCCCCCGGCACCCACTCCGAGACCGCGTACGACCAGTCCTTCCTCGCGAGCACCCTCGGCTTCCCGCTGGTGCAGGCGAGCGACCTCACCGTCCGCGGCGGCTGGATCTGGATCAAGCCCCCCGGCTGGCCCAAGAACGGGCCGACCGAGCGCGTCGACGTCATCCTCCGCCGCGTCGATGCCGACTGGTGCGACCCCCTCGAGCTCCGCGGCAACTCGCGCCTCGGCGTCGCGGGCCTCACCGAGGCCGTCCGCCGCGGCCGCGTGCGGGTCGTCAACGGCCTCGGCGCGGGCGTGCTCGAGAATCCGGCCCTCATGCCGTACATGCCCGCGATCTGCGACGCCCTGCTCGGCGAGCAGCTGCGCCTTCCCGGGCTGCCGACGTGGTGGGGCGGCGACCCCGCGGGGCTCGACGTCGTACTCGACCGCCTCGGCGAGAGCGACCACGACTTCGTCGTGCGGAGCATCGACGAGGCGCGGAGCGTCCACGCGGGGCTCGCCACCGACGAGCTGCGGGCGCGCATCCTCGCCGAGCCCCACCGCTTCGTGGGACAGGAGCGCCTGCCGCTCTCCCAGGCGCCGGTCTGGGCGGCCGGACGGGCGGATGCCGAGCCCGTCGTGATGCGCGCCTTCACGGTGCGGTATCGCCAGGCCTTCCGGCCGCTCGCGGGAGGTCTCGCGACCGTCATGAGCCGGGCCGCGGCATCCCCCGTCACGAAAGACGTGTGGGTCGTCAAAGGCGCCACCGGCGATCCCGACCAGGGCATCGCCGACGTCGCGCCGCTCGACTACCGACCGAGCATCCCCGCGCTCGCGCCGCGCGCCCTCGAGGACATGTTCTGGGCGGGCCGCTACGCCGAGCGCGCCGAAGACCTGCTGCGCGTGCTCATCACCGCCGACGCGCACCTCGAAGAGCTGAGCGCTCCCGTCGAGTCCGAGCACGGCATCCCGTCGCGCGCCCTCCTCGGAGTGCTGCAGCGGCTCGCGGGGCGGCGCTCGGCCGACCCCGAGGTCGAATTCCGCTCGCTCCTGCTCGACGACACACGAGCGGGGTCGGCGGCGCACGCGCTCGACCGGCTGCGTGAGGCGCTCGAGGGGGTGCGCGACCAGCTGTCGTCCGACACGTGGCGGGTCTTCGCGCACACCGACCGGGCGAAGAAGGCGCTTCGCACCTCGGAGCGCTCGCACCGCATCACCGAGACGGCGGGCCGCCTGCTGACGGCGGTCCTGTCGCTGCAGGGCGTGACGGCCTCGATGATCCGCGACCCCGGCTGGCACATGATCGAGGCCGGCCGGTACCTCGAGCGCGGACTGCAGCTGTGCACGCTGCTCGGCGCGACGACGACCGACCGGCACGGCACGCAGACCGACCGCGATGTGCTCGAGGCGGTGCTGACGGCAGCCGAGAGCTCCGTCACGTTCCGCCGTCGCCACCGCGGCAACGTCCGCACGAGCGGCGTGCTGGAGCTCCTCCTCGCCGACCGCGACAACCCCCGCTCGCTCGCGTTCGCGTTCCGCGAGCTGCGCGCGCACCTCGCGGCGATGCCCGCCTCGACGGGGTCGACCCGGCCCGAGCGACTGCTCGAGCACCTCGAGACGGCTCTCGAGAACCTCGACCTCACGGCCCTCGCGACGCCGACCGGTCCGCGTCGCCCGCGGATGCAGCGCTACTTCGACACGACCCGCACGCAGCTCATGCAGCTGGCCGACTCGATCGGCGACGTGCACTTCGCCGGCGGACCGGAGCCGCAGTCGCTCACGTCGCTGTCGCTCGTCGAGCTGCAGGGGGTCTCGCAGGCATGAAGTACGTCGTCTCGCATCGCACCGCCTACGCCTACAGCGCCCCCGTGCGCGACAGCCGCGGCATCTATCACCTCCTCCCCCGGCCGCTGCCGTGGCAGGAGGTCGCGAACGCCGCCGTCACAGTCGACCCCCTCCCGATCGACCTGCACGCCGACACCGACGGCTATGGCAACGCCGTCACGTACTTCCAGGTGACCCAGCCGCATCGCGAGCTCGTCATCGAGGCGAAGAGCGAAGTGTCGGTCGTTCAGCCGCGCTACGACGAAGACGCCCTCGCGGTGCCGTGGGAGCGTGCGCGTCCGCTCGTCAACAGGGACGATCCGGATGCCTGGGCCGCCGCCCAGTTCGCGCTCGCCTCGCCGCGCGCGATCCACGCCGACGGGGTCGCGGCGTATGCCGCGGCATCCCTCACCCGTGGGCGTCCCATCGGCGAGGCGGCGACCGACCTCATGACGCGGATCCACGCCGACTTCGACTACGACAGCACCGCGACGACCGTCACGTCGACCGTCGCCGAGGTGCTGCGAAATCGAGCCGGCGTCTGCCAGGACTTCGCGCACCTCGCGCTCGCGTGCCTGCGCAGCCACGGCGTGGCGGCGCGCTACGTCAGCGGCTACCTCGCGACGCAGCCGCCGCCCGGCAAGGAGCGCGTCGTCGGGGCGGATGCCTCGCACGCGTGGCTCGCGGTGTGGATGCCGGGCTCGTCGGACTGGCTCGCGATCGACCCGACGAACGACCAGTGGGCGAACGAGCGCTACGTGACCGTCGCGTGGGGCCGCGACTACGGCGATGTCTCGCCGGTGCGGGGCGTCATCTTCACGAAGTCGAAGAAGTCGACCCTGCGGGTCAACGTCGACGTCGCCCCCGTGGGCTGACCCCTCCCGTCGCTGCCTCGCGCCCTTCGAGGGGTGTCGCCCGTCGCTGCCTCTCGAGCGGGGTCGTCCGTCGCCGAGTGCACACGTTCTCGCCGAGACCACACGTCTTCGACGCAAACAGCGTGTGTTCTCGGCGGGATCATGTGTTCTCGCCGAGGCATCTCGACGTGGGACGCGACGGTTCGCACCCCGTCGACCACCCCCGGTCGCGCCTGTCAGCCGGTCGGGGCGCGGTCGAGGGCGAACCGGTCGAGGCCGAGCATCCCCTCCACGGCGCGGTGAAGCACCGAGCCGCGCGAGCGCTCGTCGTTCCAGCGCACGAGGGCATGCGCGTTGAGCCCGTCGATCATGCCGAGCAGCTGCCAGGAGACGTCGGTCGCGGCATCCGTCGTCTGGAACTCCCCCGAGCGCACGCCCTCGTCGACGACGCCCTTGATGACGGCCTGCCAGGCGTCCATCTCGGCGCGGACGGCGGCGGCGAGCGTCTCGTTGCGCCGGCCCATGGCCCACGCCTCGACCCACACGACGGTGACGTCGTCGCGGGCGGCGTCGAGGAGGGCATCCAGGAGCGCGGCGAGCGCGGCGGTCGGGGCGGACTCGGCGGCGATCACGGCGCGCATCTCGTCGAGCTCGGCCGACACGACGGCGCGGAAGGATGCCGCGACGAGGGCGTCCATGTTCGGCTCGTAGTGCGCGACGAGGGCCGGCGCGACCTCGATGCGGGCGGCGACGGCGCGGAGCGTCACGGCCGACAGGCCCTCGGCCAGCGCGAGGTCGCGGGCTGCCTCGGCGATCTCGGCGGCGCGCTCGGCCGACGACTTGCGCGCGGCCCTCTGGCGCGGACTGCTTGACATGCCGACCTCCTCGTGGCTATCTTCACACTTATTGATCGCTTGATCAACTACGGAGACGGAGGTGCCGGCATGGGCTGGCGCATGCCCGCCGAGACGACTCGGCACGACCGCACCTGGATGGCCTTCCCGCGCGAGGGACTCACCCTCGGTGACACCGACGCGGCGCGCGAGGAGGGCTACGACGCCTGGACCGCCGTCGCCCGTGCCGTCGCGGAGTTCGAGCCGGTCACGATGGTCGCCGACCCGTCCGAGATCGAGCGCGCGCGGCGCATGCTCGGGTCGGGCATCGAGATCGTCGAGGCACCGCTCGACGAATTCTGGATGCGCGATGTCGGGCCGACCTTCGTCGTCGACGACGACCGGCCGGGCGTGCTCGGCGCGGTCGACTGGACCTTCAACGGGTGGGGCGCCCCCGACTGGGCGGAGTGGCGGCTGTCGGCCGAGCTCGGCCGCATCGTCGGCGCCGCCGCCGGTGCCGAGATCGTCAGCTCGCTCCTCGTGAACGAGGGCGGCGGCATCCACGTCGACGGCGAGGGCACGGTGCTCCTCACCGAGACCGTGCAGCTCGACCCCCGCCGCAACCCCTTCGCCGACCGCGCGCGCGTCGAGGCCGAGCTCGCCCGCACGATCGGCGCGACGACCTTCGTGTGGCTCCCGCGCGGCCTCACCCGCGACTACGACGACTTCGGCACGAACGGCCACGTCGACATCGTCGCGACGATCGCCTCGCCCGGACGCCTCCTGCTCCACCGCCAGGACGACCCCTCTCACCCCGACCACGCAGTGACACGCGAGCTCCGCGAGGTTCTCGAGCAGCAGACGGATGCCGCGGCCCGCCCCCTCGAGATCATCGACCTCCCCGCGCCCGAGACCGTGAAGGATCACGAGGGCTTCGTCGACTGGAGCTACGTCAACCACCTCGTCGTCAACGACGGCGTCATCGCGTGCGGCTTCGGCGAAGCCAAGGCCGATGCCGCGGCCCGCGGGATCCTCGCCGAGGCGTACCCCGGTCGGCGCGTCGTGACGGTCGACGCGCGTCCGATCTTCGACCGCGGCGGCGGCATCCACTGCATCACCCAGCAGCAGCCGGAGGTGGCCAAGTGATCGACATCCTCGACGCTTCCCCCCGGTCCGCGAGTGGGCAGAAACGTGCGCAACACGCCGTTGAGGGCGCGCATTTCCGCCCTCTCGCGGCAGGGGTGGGGAGGGAGAAATCATGATCGACGTCGTCGAGGCATCCATCGCCGACCTGCGCCGTGCCCTCGAGGCCGGCACGACCACGGCCGTCGAGCTCGTCCGCGCCTATCTCGCCCGCATCGACGCCTACGACGGCCCCGACAGTGGGACGAAGCTCAACGCCGTCGTCGTGCGCAACCCCGACGCGATCGCCGAGGCCGAGGCATCCGATCTCCGCCGCTCGCGGGGCGAGACCCTCGGGCCGCTCGACGGCATCCCGTACACCGCGAAAGACAGCTACCTCGTCCGCGGCCTCACGGCGGCGGCCGGGAGTCCCGCCTTCGCAGACCTCGTCGCCCAGCGCGACGCGTTCACGATCGAGCGGCTGCGGGCGGCCGGGGCGATCTGCCTCGGACTCACCAACATGCCGCCCATGGCCAACGGCGGCATGCAGCGCGGCGTCTACGGCCGCGCCGAGAGCCCGTACAGCGCCGACTGGCTCACCGCGCCCTTCGCCTCGGGGTCGTCGAACGGATCGGGCACGGCGACGGCGGCGAGCTTCGCCGCCTTCGGGCTCGGCGAAGAGACGTGGTCGAGCGGCCGGGGTCCCGCCACGAACAACGCGCTGTGCGCATACACGCCCTCTCGCGGGGTCATCTCCACGCGTGGCAACTGGCCGCTCGTCCCGACGATGGACGTCGTCGTGCCCCACACCCGCACGATGGTTGACCTCCTCGAAGTGCTCGAGGTCATCGTTGCCGACGACGTCGAGACGCGCGGGGACTTCTGGCGCGCGCAGCCCTGGGTCGCGCTTCCGGCCGCGTCGGCGGTTCGGCCCGACTCGTACCTCGCTCTTGCGATGACGGATGCCGCGGCCGCCCGCACCGTGCTCTCCGGCCGTCGCGTCGGCATCCCTCGCATGTACGTCAACGCCGATCCCGAGGCCGGAACCGGCACGGGCATCGGCGGGCCGACGGGCGAGCGCATCGAGACGCGCGCGTCGATCATGGCGCTGTGGGAGGCGGCCCGGCGCGACCTCGAGGCCGCGGGCGCCACGGTCGTGGAGGTGGAGTTCCCCGTCGTCTCGAACTACGAGGGCGACCGTGCCGGCGCGCCGACGATCGCGACCCGCGGGCTCGTGACGCCGGAGTTCCTCGCGCGCGAGATCGTCGACCTCTCGGCGTGGTCGTGGGAGGACTTCCTGGCGGCCAACGGAGATCCCGGCCTTCGCACCCTCGCGGACGTCGACGGCGCGCGGATCTTCCCACGGCCGCCGGGCGCCGAGCTCGACCGCTACACGGGCTTCGACGACGACATCGCCGAGTACCCCGACTGGGTGCGCACGCACCCCGGCGCCTCCCCCTGGACCGACATGCCCGAGCTCGCCGAGGGCCTGCGCGGCCTCGAAGAGACGCGGCGCGTCGATCTCGAGGAGTGGATGGACCGGCTCGGCCTCGACGCCGTCGTCTTCCCCGCAGTCGCCGACGTCGGACCGTCCGACATGGACCGGGTCGAGGCATCCGCCGATCTCGGCTGGCGCAACGGCGTGTGGGTCGCCAACGGCAACCTCGCCATCCGCCACCTCGGCATCCCGACGGTCACGGCGCCGATGGGGACGATGGCCGACACCGGCATGCCTGTGGGCCTGACCTTCGCGGGCCGCGCGTACGACGACACGGCGCTGCTGCGCCTGGCCGCCGCGTTCGAGGCGACCGGCCCGCGCCGGACGGAGCCGCCCCGCACGCCCCGTCTCCCCTGACCCGCGCCCTTCCCGCCCTCCCGTCCCGGCGGCGGCCAGCGGGAGGGAGGGGTCAGGCGAGGGTGTCGAGGATGCCCGTCAGCAGCTCGAACGTCGTCATCGGCGAGATGATCGCGAAGCGCAGCACGGGCTCCCCCGCGTGCGAGCTCGGCACGACGAATGCCGTCTGCTCCTCGAGAAGCCGGTCCGACCAGGCCTGGTAGTCCGCGAGCGTCCAGCCCTCGCGACGGAACACGACGACCGACAGCTGCGGGTCGCGCACGAGTGAGAGCCCCTCGCGTGCCTCGATCTCATCGGCGATTCGACGCGCGAGATCGATCCCGTACTCGATCGCCGACCGGTACTCCTGCGTGCCGTACGTCGCGAGGGAGTACCAGAGCGGCAGGCCGCGCGCCCGGCGGGTGAGCTGCACGGCGAGGTCCGACGGGTTCCAGTCGGCGGTCTCGGTCAGGGTGTCGAGGTACTCGGCCTTCTGGGTGTGGGCGATGAGGGCGTGGGAGGGGTCGCGGTAGATGAGGGCGCAGGCGTCGAACGGCGCGAAGAGCCACTTGTGCGGGTCGACGATGACCGAGTCGGCGAGCTCGACCCCCGCGAACGCGGGCCGCATCCGCTCCACGAGCATCGCCGCCAGGCCGTACGCGCCGTCGATGTGCAGCCAGATCCCGCGCGCCTTCGTCACGGCGGCGATCGAGGCGATGTCGTCGACGATCCCGAAGTTGGTGGTTCCCCCCGTGGCGACGACCGCGAAGACGGCGTCGCCGTAGGCATCGAGCATCCGCTCGACCGACTCGCCGTGGAGGCGGCCCGAGGCATCCGCCGCCGCCTTCACGACGTCGACGTCCATGACGGCTGCCGCCGACGCGATCGACGAGTGCGCCTCGGCGCTGCAGACGACGACCCACCGCGCCGGATCGGGGCGTCCGGCCGCCGCGTTGCCCCGGCGCGCGGCGTCACGAGCCGCGACGAGCGCCGAGAGGTTGCCGATCGTCCCGCCCTGCACGAAGACGCCGCCGGCGCCCTCGGGCAGGCCGAACTCGCGGGCGAGCCAGTGCAGCACCTCGTTCTCGGCGAAGACGGCCCCCGAGCCCTCGAGCCACGAGCCTCCGTAGATCGCGGATGCCGAGACGATGAGGTCGAACGCGATGGCGGCCTTGGTCGGGGCCGACGGGATGAACGACAGGTATCCGGGATGATCCGTCGAGACGCACGCCGGCGCGAGCACGTTCTCGAACAGCGCGGCGGCCCGCCGCGCACCGATCCCCTCGGGCGTGATGGAGCCCGACGCGAGGCGCGACAGGTCGCGCGGCGAGAGCGGCTTGTCGAGCGGCACGTCCTGGTAGAGCGCGCGTCGGCGCGCATAGTCGAGCACGACGTCGACGGTCGCACGCGTCTCGTCCGAGATGGCGTGCATGCGGTCGGGCGAAGGGGCGTCGGTCACTGGAACCTCCCGGGGTCGACTCCATTGTGGGGGCCCGGGGCCCTCGTCGCCGAGGAATCCTTCGCGAAGAAGTCTGGCCCGGCAGACGCCTCAGCGCGGCTCGCGCAGCCCCACCCGCCGCAGGTGCGCGTTGACGAAGCGCCCCTCGGGGTCGAGGCGCTCGAACACGGCCCGCGCGTCGGCGAGCCGGGGATGCACGCGCTCGATGGCCGCCGCATCGAACCGGTGCACCTTGCCCCAGTGCGGACGGGCCGCGAACGGGTGCAGCGCCTCTTCGATCCGCGGCAGGAGCGCACCGACCTCGTCGGGGTGGTCGTACCAGGTGAAGTGGATGATCACGACATCCTGCTCGTACGCGCCGCTCAGCCACAGATCGTCGCGGGCCGCCGTGCGGATCTCGCTCACGACGAGATGGGGACGGATGCTGTCACCGAGCCTGCGCACCGCGTCCAGCGCCGCCGCACCGTGCTCACGGGGCACGAAGTACTCGGTCTGGATCTCGTCTCCGAACGACGGCTCGGTGTCGAGGCGGAAGTGCGGAAGCCGCAGCATCCAGGGCCCCGGCACTCCCCCGACCTCCGTGATGTTGTCGCCCATGCCGAGCGGCGAGTCCTTGCCCTCCACGCGTCGTCCGTCCAGGAGCGTCTCGGGCACGCCGTCGTCGTCGGACTCCACCCGGGTCTTGACCCACACGAACCCGACCGTGGCGGGCTCCCACATGGTGAAGACCGAGACGCTGTACCCCGCGCCGGTGATCGCGTCGAGATCTGCCAGTGCGGCGTCCCACGTGATGCCGCTGTAGATGTCCTGCCGCACGCGGAAGGTGGGCTGGATGTCGAGGGTCACCGCCGTGACGATGCCGAAGGCCCCGACCCCCACGGCGAGCGCCGCGAAATCGTCGTCGCCGCGTCGCACCTCGTGCACTTCGCCGTCGGCGCCGACGTAGCGGAAGGCCCGCACCGCCGTCGTCAGCACGCCGTTGCCGTCGCCCGATCCGTGCGTGCCCGTCGCCGTCGCTCCCGCGACGGAGATGTGCGGCAGCGAGCCGAGGTTGTGAAGCGCCCACCCCTGCTCGTCGAGGGCGCTCGCGACGACGCCGTAGCGGGTTCCCGCGGCGACGGTGACGGTGCGCGCCTCGGGGTCGATCGTGAACTCGTCCACGAGGCCCGAGACATCCACGAGGGTGCCGTCGGTGTCGGGAAGGTCGGTGAAGGAGTGCCGCGTTCCCAGGGCGTGCACGAGGGCGCCCTCGCGGACCACACGCTGCACCTCCTGCTCCGTCGGCGCCGAGACGATGTTCGGTGCGACGTATTCGTACGTTCCGGCCCAGTTGCGAGGCATCCGTTCTCCTTCTCGACGACGATCGGGTCCTACTTCACCGGCGGGGCGCGCCGCGGCGTGACGAGGGCGACGCGGCTCAGCCCGACGCGGCGGCGGCGACGCGCGACGACGCCGTGGCCATGTGAACGGCCATGGCCGAGGCCGCCCCGTCCTCATCGGCCGCTTCGACGGCGCGGAAGACGGCGTCGTGCTCGGCGATCGCCGTGAGCGCTTCGGCCTCGTCGTGGACGGCACGGTCGGCGTACACCTGCAGGAGCGAGCGCACGACGTGGAGCGTGTCGATGAGCAGGGCGTTGTCCGCGGTGCGGGCGAGCGCGTCGTGGAAGTCGAGATCGGCCTTGGCGAACGCCTTCAGCGTTCCGACGCTCTGGCGCATGCGCTCGAGGCTCGTGCGGAGTGCTTCGAGGTCGGATGCCTCGACCCGCGCCGCCGCCAGCCGGGCGACGTAGATCTCCAGGCCCGAGCGCAGCTCGAGCAGCTCGGCGGTGTTGCGCTCGCCGATGAGCAGCCCCCACCGCAGCGTCTGGGGAAGCAGCTCGCTCGCGTTGCCGCGGAGGTAAGTGCCCGACCCCGGCCTCACCTGGACGATGCCGAGGATCTCGAGGGCGGCGAGCGCCTCACGCACCGCAGAGCGGCCGACCTCGAGCGTCGCGGCGAGCTGCCGCTCCGGGGGAAGTCGCGTTCCGGGCGCGATCGATCCGCTGGTGAAGAGGTCGAGGAGGCGCCTGGCCACCTCGGACACAGGGGTGCCGGCCGGGAGCGCGCCGAGGGCGGCGGTGATCTCCGCCGATCGGTCCCCTGGGTAGGCGGGCATGGTGCCACGGTACACGGTGGGGACACGACATCCGGGATTGCAATTGGTCAACCGGTTTGTCATACTGGCTATCATCCTCGCCGATGGCCGTCGATCAGAACCCTGGAGTCAACGTGGACCAGACCTCTCCCCCCGCGCAGACCGATGTCGCGCGCTCCGCGATCCGGAAGGTGGCGTGGCGCCTCGTTCCGTTCGTCGCGCTGATGTTCTTCATCAACTACCTCGACCGCACCGCGATCGGGTTCGCCGCCCCCAACGGCATGAACGAAGACCTCGCGCTCAGCGCCGCTCAGTTCGGCTTCGCCTCGGGCGTCTTCTTCATCGGCTACATCCTTCTCGAGGTGCCGTCGAACCTCGCGCTGCACAGGTTCGGCGCCCGCCGGTGGCTCTCGCGCATCATGGTCAGCTGGGGAATCGTCGCCCTCCTGTTCACGTGGGTGCAGAACTTCGAGCAGCTGGTCTTCCTGCGCTTCCTGCTGGGCGTGGCCGAGGCCGGGTTCTTCCCCGGCGCGATCCTGTTCCTCAGCCTGTGGGTGCCCGCGCAGTACCGCAGCCGCATCCTCATGCTCTTCTACCTCGCCCAGCCCCTGACGACGGTGTTCGGTGCCCCGCTGGCCGGCTGGCTCATCCAGCAGCACGCCGTGTTCTTCGGACTCGAGGGCTGGCGCTTCATGTTCTTCGGCGTCGCGATCCCCGCGATCGTCGTCGGCGTCATCGCATGGTTCTACCTCAAGGACAAGCCGGCCGACGCGAAGTGGCTGACCGACGACGAGCAGGTCTGGCTGACCGACGCCCTCGCAAAGGAGCGCGAAGAGACCCAGAAGCGTGAGAAGCACGTCTCGGTGCGCTTCGCCTTCAAGTCGGGCCGCGTGTGGGTGCTCTCCTTCATCTACTTCGGCTTCATCTACGGCCTCTACGCGCTCGCGTTCTTCCTGCCGACGATCATCGAGGGCTTCCAGGCGCAGACGGGCCAGACCTTCGACGTGTTCCAGAAGGGCCTCATCACCGCGATCCCCTACCTGCCGGCCGCCATCATCATGTACTTCTGGGCGCGGGATGCCTCCAAGCGCGGCCTGAAGACGTGGCACATCGCCATCCCGGCCCTCGTCGGCGGAGTGACGATCCCCGTCGCCCTCTTCGCAGGCTCGCCCGTCGCGACGATCGCCGTCATCACGATCACGGCTTCGGCGATCTTCGCCGCGCTCCCGAACTTCTGGACGCTGCCGACGCGCTTCCTCACGGGAGCCGCCGCCGCGGCCGGCGTCGCGCTCATCAACACGATCGGAAACCTGGCGGGCTTCAGCGCCCCGTACATCACGGGCGCCGTGCACGACTTGACGGGCGGCTACGAGGTGCCGATGTTCATCGTCGGCTTCTTCATGCTCCTCTCGGCGGTGCTGATGCTGCTCCTGGCACGCAGCAACCGGATCGCGCCGGTCGAGCGCATCATCGACGAGCAGGCCGCCGACGCTCACGTCGAGGTGGCCGAGAGCAAGTCTCAGGGGGCGAGAGGCCGATGACCCGGTTGTGGAACGAGCCGTCCGCCTTCGCGGACGAGATGATCGACGGCTTCGTCGCGGCCAACGCCCGCTCGGTGCGACGCGTGCAGGGCGGGGTCGTGCGCGCGACCGTGGCGCCCGAAGGTCAGGTCGCGGTCGTGATCGGCGGCGGCTCGGGCCACTACCCCGCGTTCGGCGGCCTCGTCGGCCCGGGCCTCGCGCACGGCGCGGCGATGGGCAACCTCTTCGCCTCCCCCTCGACGCAGCAGATCGCGGCGGTCGCGAAGGCCGCCGACAACGGCGGAGGCGTGTTCTTCAGCTACGGCAACTACGCCGGCGACGTGCTCAACTTCGACGCCGCGCAGGACAGGCTCCGTGCGGAGGGCATCTCCTGCGAGACCGTCACCGTGACCGACGACATCTCCAGCGCCGGGCCGCGCGAGAAGCACAAGCGCCGCGGCATCGCGGGCGACCTCACGGTCTTCCGCGCCGCCGCGGCGGCGGCCGAGGCCGGCTACGACCTCGCCGAGGTCGCGCGAGTAGCACGACTCGCGAACGAGCGCACGCGCTCGTTCGGGGTGGCCTTCACGGGCTGCACGCTGCCCGGGGCGGAGCAGCCGCTGTTCAGCGTCCCCGAGGGGCGGATGGCGGTCGGCCTCGGCATCCACGGCGAGCCCGGCATCGACGAGACCGACATCCCCACCGCCGACGGGCTGGCCGAGCTCCTCGTCGAGAAGCTCCTCCCCGAGGTGCCCGACGGCGTCGAAGCTCGGGGCGCCCGCGTCGTGCCGGTGCTCAACGGCCTCGGATCGCTCAAGTACGAAGAGCTATTCGTCGTCTACCGGCGGGTCGCGCAGCTGCTCGAGGGCGCCGGCATCGAGATCGTCGACCCGCACGTGGGCGAGTACTGCACGAGCTTCGACATGGCGGGCGTCTCGCTCACCCTGTTCTGGCTCGACGACGAGCTCGCCGCACTGTGGGACACCCCCGTCGACACCCCCGCGTACCGCCGCGGCTCGGTCGCCGCGCAGGTGCGCCGCCGCGACGCCGAGGAGACCCTCGACGCCGTCCTGGACATCCCTCCCGCCGACGACGCCTCGCGCGCCGCCGCGCGGACCGTCGTCGCGGCGCTCGAGACGGTCGTGGCGACGATCGACGCCCACGCCGACGAACTCGGCCGGATCGACGCGATCGCCGGCGACGGCGACCACGGCATCGGCATGCAGCGCGGCTCGCACGCGGCGCTCGACGCCGGCCGTGCCGCCGCGCAGGGAGGCGCAGGCGCAGGCACGACCCTCGCGCACGCTGCCGACGCGTGGTCCGACAAGGCCGGCGGCACCTCGGGAGCGCTGTGGGGGGTCATCCTGACCGCCGTCGCCGGTGCACTCGGCGACGAGGGGCGCCCCACCCGCACCGCGATCGCGAGCGGCGTGGCTGCGGGCCGGGCAGGGGTCATGGCCTACGGCAAGGCCGAGGTCGGCGACAAGACCATGGTCGACGCGCTCGTGCCCTTCAGCTCCGAGTTGACCCAGCAGATCGACGCGGGGGCACGCCTCGCCGATGCGTGGCGCGTCGCCGCCGACGCCGCGACGCGCGCCGCCGTGGCCAGCGCCGACCTCCTCCCCCGCATGGGCCGCGCGCGCACCCACGGTGAGCACAGCCTCGGCACGCCCGATCCCGGCGCCGTGTCGCTCGCCCTGCTGGCGACGGCCGTCGCGGACGTCGTCGCCGCGGGCACTCACAACGCGCTCGACACGGTCGACCCCACCGACCTCGACCAGCCCCTCGAAAGGAACTGACATGGCACAGCCCCTGCGCATCGTCGTCGGAAGCGACGACGCCGGCCTCGACTACAAGGAGATCCTCAAGGAGGACCTCGAGCGCAACGACGGCGTGGCCTCGGTCATCGACGTGGGTGTCGACGCGGACGGTCACACCCCGTACCCGCGGGTCGCCATCGCCGCGGCCGAGCTGGTGGCCAAGGGCGAGGCCGATCGCGCGCTGCTCATCTGCGGCACGGGCCTGGGCGTCGCCATCGCGGCGAACAAGGTCGCCGGCATCCGCGCCGTGACGGCGCACGACAGCTACTCCGTCGAGCGGAGCGTCCTGTCCAACGACGCCCAGGTGCTCACGATGGGCCAGCGCGTCGTCGGGATCGAGCTCGCCCGCCGGCTGGTGCGCGAGTGGCTCACGTACCGGTTCGACCGTGCCTCGGCATCCGCCGACAAAGTCGCCGTCATCGACCAATACGAGACGACGGGGCAGTGCTGACCGTGGGAGCGCCGCGCTGATGCCCCGGGCCGTGGTGGGAGTGAGCCTGAAGATGTACTTCGGTCATCATCAGGCTGTCGACTGGTGCGCGCGCGTCGCCGAGGCCGCCCGCAGCCACCCGGCCCTGACCTCCGGAGACGTCGCGCTCTTCGTCATCCCGTCGTATCTCGTCATCCTTCCTGCCCTCGACGCCTTCGCGGGCACGCCCGTGCTCGTCGGCGCCCAGGACGTCGCCGCCTACGAGCCCGGCGCCTACACCGGCGAGGTGAGCGCCGCCGAGCTCGCCGAGGCGGGCGTGCGCGTCGCCGAGGTGGGGCACGCCGAGCGCCGCCGTCTCTTCGGCGAGACCGACGAAGTCGTCGCCGCCAAGACGGCTGCGGCCCTGCGCCACGGCATCGCCCCCGTGCTCTGCGTCGGCGAGACCGAGCGTCTTTCGGGGACGGATGCCGCGGCCGCCACGATCGCGCAGGTCCGCGCCGACCTGGCCGCAGCCCCGGACGGGCCCGTCATCGTCGCGTACGAGCCGGTGTGGGCGATCGGCGCACCCGAGCCCGCGCCCGTCGAGCACATCGCCGCCGTGACGCGCGCCCTGCGCGCGGCGCTGCAGGAGCTGCCCGGCCGCGGCGGAAGCGCCGTGATCTACGGCGGATCGGCCGGACCCGGCCTCCTGACCGAGCTCGGCGATGCCGTCGACGGCCTCTTCCTCGGCCGCTTCGCGCACGACGTCGAGTCCCTCCTCGCCGTCCTCGACGAGGCCGCCGCCCTCCCCCTCCCCGAGGCCGGAACCGTGAGCCTCCACCTGAGCGCCGAGACCGCGGGTGCCACCCACGCTCTCGGCGCGCAGATGGAGGCTCAGCGTCCGGGGACGGGGACGGGGACGGGGGCTGAGGGGCCGCGGCCGGGAGCGGAGGGGGCGGGATGATCGGGCTCGGCACGTACGCCTTCTTCTGGCAGCACTCGGCCCGCGCGACCGAGCCGCTTTCGCTCCGCGGCGCGTTCGAGGCGACGCGCGCGATGGACATCGACCTCTTCCAGATCTGCGACTTCGCACCGCTCGACGAGATGACCGGCGCCGAGGTCGCCGAGGCCGCCGCGGCCGCGCGCGACCTCGGCCTCGCCATCCAGCTCGGCACGAAGGGCATCGAGCCCCGCCACCTCGCCCGCTACCTGCGCCTGGCCGACGCCTTCGACGCGCGCCTGGTGCGCAGCATGCTCTACGGCCCGGATTCCCGGCCGACGCTGACCGAGGCCGAGACACAGCTGCGCGAAGCCCTTCCCGCGTACGAAGCGGCCGGGGTCACGCTCGCGCTAGAGACCTACGAGCAGGTCGCCACCGCCGACCTCGTGGGTCTCGTGGAGTCGTTCGCGAGCCCGCAGCTGGGCATCTGCCTCGACCCCGCCAACGTCGTCGCGCGTCTCGAACTGCCCCGCACCTGCGTCGAGCTGACCGCCGGCGTCGTCGCCAACGTGCACGTCAAGGACTTCGCGTTCGACCGCCAGCCCGGCTGGGTCGGGTTCACCTACAGCGGCGCGCGCATGGGCGAAGGCCTTCACGACTACCCGCACCTGCTCGAGCGGGTGCGCCCGCGCGAGCGCGGCATCGACGAGATCGTCGAGCACTGGCTGCCCTGGCAGGGCGATGCCGAGACCACCATCCGAACCGAGCGGGAATGGACCCGCGCGACCGTCCAGCACCTGAGGAGCATCTGATGAGCACCACGACCGACACCTACAAGATCGCCGTCATCGGCGCGGGCGGCAAGATGGGCATGCGCGTGTCCGACAACCTCGTGAAGACCGACCACACGGTCTCGTTCGTCGAGAACTCCCCCGCGGGACAGCAGCGCACGATCGACGCGGGCCGTGAGCTGACGGATGCCTCGACCGCCGTCGCAGACGCCGACATCGTCGTCCTGGCCGTCCCCGACCTCGCGCTCGGCCCCGTCACGGCCGACCTCGTGCCACAGCTCAAGACGGGGGCGATCGTGCTGACCCTCGACCCCGCCGCCGCCTACGCGGGCCTGCTCACGACCCGCGACGACGTCGTGCAGGCCGTCGCGCACCCCTGCCACCCCTCGGTGTTCCTCGAGCGCACGACCAAGGAGGAGTGGGCCGACACGTTCGGCGGCATCGCCGCCCCGCAGGACGCGATCGCCGCCGTCGAGAGCGACGAGCCCGCCCACAAGGCCATCGTCGAGGCGACCGTCCGCGCGATCTACGCCCCCGTCATCGACGTGCACTTCGTCACGATCAAGCAGCTCGCGCAGCTCGAGCCGACCCTCGTCGAGACTGTCGCGTGCATGATCGGCGCGCTCCTCAACGAGGCCCTCGACGAGGCGATCCACACCATGGGCGTCCCCGAGGCGGCGGCCCGCAGCATCCTGTACGGCCACACGCAGGTGGCGCTGGCCAATGGCCTCCGCGGCGACAACCCGTTCAGCGACGCCTGCCTCATCGCGATGGACTACGGTCGCGAGAGCATCATCAAGGAGGACTGGAAGAAGATCTTCCGCGACGACGAGCTCGACAAGAACCTCGCGCGCATGCTGCACCTCGACCACATCCAGCGGTGAGTCCGCGAGAGCATCGAACAGAGAGGCGTCCGGGAATGGGACAGCTCGACGGAAAGACGGCGCTCGTCACGGGCGCGGCGCTGGGCATCGGCCTCGCGGTCGCACAGCGCTTCGCGCGTGAGGGCGCGCGTGTCGTGCTCGCCGATCGCAACGGCGAGGGCGCGGCGCAGGCCGCGGCCGGGATCGGCGAGTCGGCGCGCGCGGTGACGATGGACATCTCCGATGAGGCCGCGGTCGAGGCCGCCTTCGCCGAGATCGAGGCCGACGGATGGGCGCCCGATGTCGTCGTCGCCAACGCCGGCGTGCAGCTGTTCGGTCAGGACGCCCCCGCGGCCGACCTCGACCTCGACGTCTGGCGCCGCACGCTCGACATCAACCTGACGGGCACCTTCCTCACGGTCAAGCACGCGGTGCGTTCCATGCTCCCGCGCGGCGGTGGCTCGATCATCCTCACCGGCAGCCCCACGGGGGTCAACGGCGAGGGCAGGGACTTCACGGCGTACAGCGCCTCGAAGGCCGGCATCCACGGGCTCGGCCGCACGGTCGCCGCGGCGTACGCCTCGAAGGGCATCCGCGTGAACACGGTGCAGCCCGCCTACACCGAGACCCCGCTCGTGGCCGCCATCAGCGAAGACCCGGAATCTCGCGCCGCGATCATCGGCCGCATTCCGCTGGGCCGTGCGGGCACACCCGACGACGTCGCCGGGATCATGGTGTACCTCGCGAGCGACGACGGCGCCTTCGCGACCGGCGCGCTCTTCCAGGTCGACGGCGGGATGACCTCGCTCTGACATGACCGACTCCTGGCACGGCTCGCACGGCCCGTCCCGCCACTGGCGGGGCGGGCCCTGGGCGATCGAACTCCGCGACGACGAACTCGCCGACCTCACCTACGACGGGCGCCGCGTGCTGCGCAGCATCCGCGCCGTCGTGCGCGACCGCGACTGGAACACCGCGGCCTGGGTGATCGAGCAGATCGTCGAGACCGACACGACCCTCGAGCTGCTCGTGCACACCGAGGGCTACGGCGCCGAGCTTCGCGGCACGGTGCGCGTCGACGCGACACCCGACCTCCTCGTCGTGAGCTTCGACGCCGTCTCGACGACCCCCTTCGACACCAACCGCACCGGCCTGGTCGTGCTGCACCCGCCGCAGATCGCCGAACACGCGCTCACCGTGACGCACTCGGACGCCTCGGTCGAGGCATCCGTCTTCCCGATCGCCATCAGCCCCGACCAGCCCGCGTTCGACATCACCGGCCTGGAATGGGACGACGACGGCCTCGCGATCGACGTGCGCTTCACAGGCGACGTGTTCGAGATGGAAGACCAGCGCAACTGGACGGATGCGTCGTACAAGACCTACAGCCGTCCCCTCTCGCTCCCCTTCCCCTACCCGCTCGCCGCGGGCGAGCACGTCCGCCAGGCGATCGCCGTGCGCGTCACCCCGCGCACCGCGCCCGCGCCCCGCCCCGATCCGGGCCGCCTCGAGCTCACGGATGCCGGCGTCGCCTTCCCCCACATCGTCGTCGGAGCGTCCTCGGCGCCCGACCCCGCACCGGTCCTCGCCCCCGTAGCCCCGACGCTCCTGGTGGAGCTCGATCTCGCCGCACCGAGCCGGCACTCCGCCCTCGCGCGGGCCGCGGCATCCGGCCGGCCGCTCGATGTGCGACTCGTCGTCGACCCCGCCGACCCCGGCGCCTTGGATGAGATCGTCGGCGCACTCGCGGGCCTCGCCGTCGTGCGGATCGGAGCCTTCGATCCCCTCACCCACGTGACGGACACGGATGTCGCGGCCGCCCTCCGGCGCGCGGTCGCCCGCGCGGGACTCGACGCGCCGATCGTCGGGGGCTCGCGCGCGCACTTCACCGAGCTCAACCGCGAGCGCGAGCGGATCCCCCGCGACCTCGACGGCATCGTCTTCAGCACGACGCCGCTGTTCCACAGCCTCACCACCGAGCAACTCGTCGAGGCGCTCGGCATGCAGCGCCTCGTCGCCGAGCAGGCCGTGCGCCTCGCCGGCGGAGCCCTCGTGCACATCGGCCCCGTGACGCCGCGCCCCCGGTTCAACGATGTGGCGACGGCGCGCCCGCCGGTGGCCCCCGACACCGACCTCGCGCGCGGCTACGGCCCCCAGTTCGCCGACGCGGACGACGTCCGGCAGGATGCCCCGGAGCTCGCCGCCTGGACGATCGCGAGCGCCGCGGCCCTCGCCGTGCCGGGCGTCGCGAGCATCGCGTACTTCGAGGAGTGGGGCCCGCGGGGCGCCGTCCGCGCCGATGGCACCGACCGCCCCGTCGCCGCGGCGCTGCGCGCCCTCGCCGGGCTCGCCGGGGCACGACTCCTCGTCGCGCCGAGCCGCGACGGCCTGCTGTGGGCGGTCGGCGCCGAGGGATCAGGCGACACGATCGTGCTCGTCGCGAACCTCGACACGACGGAGCGAAGAGCGAGCGTCGTCGTCGGCGGCGTCGAGCGCGCGGCATCCGTCCCCGCCGGCGGCTGGGTCTCTCTCACCTTTTGACATCCGGGACTGCGCACACGGCGCAGCCGAAACAGAGCAGCAGGAGCAACGATGCACGACCGCTGGGTCCGCCTTCTCGAGTCCTACATCCACGAGAGCGCCGAGGAGATGACGCGGGAGCCTGAAGGACACCTCGCGCACCCCTACACCGTGCCGAGCAGTCCCGGCTCGCCGTACTACTCCAGCGCGCTGTGGGACTGGGACTCCTGGACCATCAGCATCGCCCTCGCGCAGGTCGAGGCTGACACCGGCCAGGAGGGGCGGTTCTTCGAGTACGAGCGCGGGAGCATCCTCAACTTCCTCGACCACACCGACGCCGACGGGGTCATGCCGATCCAGCTGAGCCCGACCGGGTCGCTCACGCACGGCGATCCCGGCCGCGCCGGCGGATTCTCGCAGAACATGCACAAGCCCGTGCTCGCCCAGCACGCGGCGCTGCTCGTCCAGCGACGCGGAGACGTAGAGTGGCTGAAGCCCCAGCTCGGCACGATCGGCGCGTTCATCGACCGCTACCTCGAGAGCCACGTACACCCCGAGACGGGGCTGGCCTACTGGCAGACCGACTTCGCCGTCGGCATCGACAACGACCCCTCGGTCTACTACCGCCCCGACAAGAGCACGGCGGCCATCTACCTCAACAGCCTCCTCTACCGCGAGCTGCTGGCCTACGGCTACCTGCTCGAGCTGTCGGGCGATGCGCCGGCCGCGAACGTCGCGCGCGGGAAGGCGCAGGACCTCGTCGACGCGCTCAACCGCCACGCGTGGGACGAGCGCGACGGCACGTTCTACAGCGTCGACATCGGGCTGCGCGCAATCGACCCCGACGACTGGCTGCACCGCGGAGCGCCCCGTCGGTGGAGCTCGCTGCCGATCCGCGTCGACAACTGGTCGAGCTTCCTCCCGCTGTGGGCGGGCCTGGCCTCGCAGGAGCAGGCCGAGCGCATGGTGGAGCGCTACCTCGACACCCGCACCTTCCATGCGAACTACGGCGTGCGCACCCTCTCGCGCCTCGAGAAGATGTACGACCTGCGCGCCTCGAACAACCCCTCGAACTGGCTCGGACCGGTGTGGGGCATCAGCAACTACCTGGTCTTCCGAGGTCTGGTGAAGTACGGGTTCACGGATGCCGCGGCCGACCTCGCCGAGAAGACCGTGCGCCTGTTCGGGCGAGACCTCGAGACGAACGGCTCGCTGCACGAGTACTACCACCCCGACAGCGGCGAGCCGATCATCACGCACGGCTTCCAGAACTGGAACTTCCTCGTGCTCAACATGATCGCCCACCTCGAGGGACGCAGGACCCTCAGCGAGTTCTGACGTGCGGGGCCCCGGCCGGCCGGGGCCGCCCGGGCTGCGGCCACGCGGGCTCAGCGGCCGCCGAAGCCCTGCGTGCTCGCGCGGATGACGAGATCGGGAGCGAACACACGATGCGGATCGTCGATCGCGCGACCCTCGATGACGTCGAAGAGCAGATCGACGACCGCCGTGCCGTAGCCGTCGTGCCGACCGCGCACGCTCGTGAGCGGGATGAGCGAGCCTTCTGCGAAGGCCGTGTCGTCGTAGCCGATGATGGCTGCCTCTTGCGGCACGCGCACACCGCCGAGCACGAGCACCTGCATGATGCCGAGGGCGAGGAGGTCGTTGACGGCGAAGATCCCGTCGGGGCGCATCTCGGGCGCCCTCGCCATGAGCGCTGCCCCTACCGACAGGCCGCCGCGGACGCTGCGGTCGGTCTCGTCGATGAACTCCAGGGTCGCCCCGCCGGACTCGCGCACGACCTCGCTGAGACCCGCGAAGCGGTCGGCGATCTGCGGCAGACTCAGCGGGCCTCCGACGACCGCGAGGCGGCGGCATCCGATCTCCAGAAGATGGCGGCCCGCCTGGCGTCCGCCCGACACGTCGTCGATCGACACCGACGGCTGCTCCGACGACACGGCGCGCTGGCCGACGAGCACCGACGGTGTGCCGCGACGCCTGACACTCGCGAGGCGGTCTTCGATGGGGCCGTCCGACGAGACGAGGAGGCCGAGCACCTGGTGCTGCTCGAAGACGGCGAGGTAGTCGTCCTCGCGCTCGCGGCTGCGGTGCGAGTTCGCGAGGAAGACCGTGACACCGCGCTCGGTCGCGCGGCGCTCGACGCTCTCGGCGATCTCGGAGACGTAGGGGTTGCTGACGTTCGGCGAGATGTAGCCGATGACGCTGCTGACTCCGAGACGGAGTTGACGGCCGGCGTTGCTCGGCACGAAGCCGATCTGGTCGATCGCGGCCTGGATCCGCAGCGCCTTGTCGGCCGATACGCGATCGGGATGGTTGAGGTAGTTCGAGACGGTGCCGACGGCGACACCGGCGACCTCGGCGACCCCGCGGATGCCGGTCTTGGCCATTGCAGCCCCTTCTGGCTCGGTCGGCTTCGGCGCCGACAGATTGAACAGCACTGTAGCGGAGGGCCCGCCGACCGCGCTGCCGAATCGGAACGTTTCAAAAACTCTCCTGCACCAGCGCATCGAGGAGGCTCGGCGTTATCCTATTGTGACGTTTCAAATCCGCTTGACAGCCGCCTGCACTCCATCTTACGATCCTTTTGAAACGTCTCAAAGAAGACGTCCCCACTTTTCAAGGAGGAAATGTGTTCACAGCAGAACGACGGCGTCTGCGGAAGCCGCTCATCGGTGCAGCGGCTCTGCTGGGCGCCAGCGCGCTCATCCTCGCCGGCTGCTCTGGCGGCGGCGGATCCTCGAGCACCGAGGACGTCAAGAGCCTCGAGTTCCTGAAGAACGCCGAGAACACCACGACGGAGCCCGTGCTCCAGGCACTCGCCGACAACGAGTGCACCGACGAGAACACGGCACTCCCTCTCGAAGTGAGCTCGATCCCCCAGGCCGACCTCGACGCGCAGGTGCAGCTCCTCGCGACGCAGGACGGCCTCCCCCCGATGTTCTCCGCCGGCGGCAACCCGGCCGAGGGCGCGAAGCTCGCCAAGAACGGCTACCTCGTCGACTTCGACAAGGCGCTCACCGAACTCGGCGTCCGCGACAAGATCTCCGACGGCGCCGTCTCGACCATCGAGAAGCTCTACGGCGGCGACTTCACCTTCCTGCCGTTCCAGTACAACATCGAGGGCATCTTCTACAACAAGCAGGTGTTCGCCGACAACGGCTGGGAGGTCCCCACGACGTGGGACGACCTGCTGAAGGTCGCCTCCGAGGCCAAGGCCGCCGGCCTCACGCCGTTCGCGGCCTCGGGTGAGCAGGGCTGGCCCCTGACCCGCCTCGTCAGCGGCTACCTCTTCCGTTCGCTGGGCGCCGACGCCCTCCAGGCCGTCGCCGACGGCAAGGCCAAGCTCACCGACCCCGAATACGTCAAGGCCGCCGCCGCGATCGCCGACCTCGGCAAGCAGGGCTACTTCGGCGACAACGTCGCGTCGCTGGACTACGACGCCGCCACGAACGAGTTCCTCACCGGCAAGGCCGCCATGATCTACATGGGCAGCTGGCTGCTGGGCAACATCAACGGCGACACCAACCAGATCGGCGCCGACAACGTCGGGTTCTTCAAGTTCCCGGCCGTCGACGGCGGCAAGGGCTCGATCGACGAGTACCCCTCGAACGTGGGCCTGCCGGCGACCTTCAACGCCAAGACGTACTCGAAGGACAACGGGGTGGGCGCATGGCTGAAGTGCATCGCCGCCAACTACGGCAACGAAGCGCTCAAGCAGGGCCAGATCACCGGCTTCATCGCCGATGAAAAGGTCGACCTGCCCCCGATCTCGCAGACGATCGCCGACGAGATCTCGTCCGCGAAAGACAGCGTGCTGTGGTTCGAGGCGCTCTTCAACGCCAAGGCCAGCAACATCTCCTCGACCAACGCGGCGCTCCTGGTCACGGGCCAGCTCTCGCCCGAGGAGTTCATGAAGCTCGTGCAGGACGCCCTCGACCAGGGCTGAGCCTCAGGCCCCGGCGCGCCCCACGGGCGCGCCGGGGTCCACCCGGTCACGGGCGCCGAGCGCCACCGCCGCCCTCACCCCGCTTACCCGAAAGTTGCCGCACATGAAGTCCGTTCTGGGCGATCGCAAGGCGATCACGCTGCTGCTCACGCCGGCGCTCCTCGTCTACACGCTCATCATCCTCGTCCCCGTCTTCTGGTCGTTCGGCCTGACGTTCTTCACGGGCAGCGTCCTGACCGGCTTCGAGTTCACGGGCCTGAAGAACTTCCAGCGGCTCTTCAGCGATCCGTATGTGGCCGACGCGTTCTGGTTCACCGTCAAGTACGCCATCCTCATGACCCTGCTGCAGGTCGTGCTCGGGTACGGCCTCGCGCTGCTGTACCAGTACGTCCTGCGCCGCTCGTCGGTGCTCGTGCGCACCTTCGTCTTCTTCCCCGTCGTCCTGCCGACCGTCGCGATCGCGATCCTGTACCAGAAGCTCTTCCAGTCGGCACCGTCCGACGGACTCGTCAACGAGCTCCTCGTCAACGTCGGCCTGCAGTCCGTCGACTGGCTCGGCGCCGGCACGACGGCCTTCGTCGTCATCGTCATCATGGACGTCTGGCGCTCGGTCGGCTTCTACGGCGTGCTGATCTTCTCGGGCCTGCTCGACATCCCCGACGACATCATCGAGTCGGCTCGCATTGACGGAGCGAAGTCGTTCAAGCTCTTCCGGCACATCATCCTGCCGATGTCGCTGCCGATCCTCTTCGCGTCGTTCATCTTCAGCATCAACGGCACGATCAAGGTCTTCGACTCGGTCTTCGCGCTCACCGGCGGCGGCCCCGGCAACTCCACGACGCCGCTGACCCTGTACATGTACCGCACGGCGTTCCAGTACAGCGACTTCGGCTACGGCTCGACGATCGCGCTCCTGCTGACGATCATGTGCCTCGTCGTCACTCTTCTCATCTTCCGCTCGTCGCGTCGCGACAACACCGTCTGAGAGCGCCGACCATGACCTCGATCCTCGATCCCG
The DNA here is from genome assembly GCF_052180235.1 of Microbacterium sp. F51-2R. GTDB lineage: Bacteria > Actinomycetota > Actinomycetes > Actinomycetales > Microbacteriaceae > Microbacterium. Next base: position 1,715,731 of record NZ_CP197470.1, read on the forward strand.
AGACGACCGCCGTCCACACCCCGCGCGCGTTCGAGCCGCACCGGCGCACCCCCGCGCAGGCCGTCGTGCACGTGCTGCGGCGCATCCCGACGTGGCTCACGATCACCTTCCTGCTCGTCGTGACGGCCTACCCGCTCTTCTGGATGGTGATCAACTCCCTCAAGACGAACGCGGACTTCCTGAGCAACCCCTCCTACGCGTTCCCCGAGGAGTGGCACTGGGAGAACTACGTCATCGCGTGGGAAACCGGGAACCTCGCCACGACGATCTCGAACTCGCTCATCGTCACCATCCCCTCGCTGATCCTCATCGTGCTGCTCGGGACGGCGGCCGGCTATGCGCTCGAGATCCTCGTGTTCAAGGGCCGCGCGATGGTGCTGCTGATCTTCCTCGCCGGCATCATGATCCCCGGCCAGATGATCGTCCTCCCGCTGTTCAACGCGTTCTTCAAGCTCGGCATCAACAACTCCTACCTGCCGATGATCATGATCTACACGGCAGCCGGGCTCCCGCTGACGGTGTTCATGATGGCGACCTATTTCCGCGCCATCCCGCGCGAGATCTTCGAGGCCGCGACGATCGACGGGGCGTCCATGACGCGGGCGTTCTTCGCGATCGGCTTCCCGATGATGCGCAACGCCGTCATCACGGTGGCGATCGTGCAGTTCTTCCTCATCTGGAACGACCTGCTCATCGCCCTGATCTTCGGCGGCAAGCGCAGTCTCAACACGATCCAGGTCGGGCTCCTGAACTTCTCGGGAGAGTACGGCGCCATCAACTACGGCCCGCTCTTCGCCGCGATCTGCATCACGACCTTCGGCATCCTGATCCTGTATCTGTTCCTCAACCAGCGCATCATGAAGGGCCTGGCTGCCGGAGCGGTCAAGGGCTGACGACGGATGCCGCGTCCCTCACTCGCCGGACAGGGCAGGGCCGCGGCGGGGTCAGCGCCAGTCGTGCTGAGCGACGAACGCCAGCCGCTCGCGCAGCTTGCGGGTCGAGACGAGCGACTCGAACTCTCCGAGATCGTCCGCGACCGGCGTGCCGGGGAACCAGCGCGCGGCGAGGTCGCGCGACGGGACCGACAGGCCCGACTCCGGCGCCGCGACGTTGTAGACCTCGAAGCCGGGCTCGGCCGCCTCGAGGGCGAGCGCGACGGCGAGTGCGCCGTCGCGCGCATCGATCCACGTGCCGATGAGGTCGCGGCGGTACTCGGGGTCGCCGGCGCGGTCGAAGGTCGCGTACTCCGACTCGTCCACGACGTTGGTGAAGCGCAGCGCCGTGATGGAGGTGTCGGGATGCCACGACACGAGCTCGCGGGCGATCGCCTCCTCGGCGACCTTGGCGAGGCCGTACGTGTTGTTGGCCTGCGTGTACGCCTCGTCGACGGGGAGCGCCGGCGGCGCGTCGTCGAAGGGGAACCCCATCGCGGTGATGCTGGAGGCCGCGACGATGCGGCGGATGCCGGCGCGATGCGCGGCGAAGAGCACGTGGAACGACACGCCGATGTTGTTGTCGAACGTGGCGACGTCGGGAACGAGACCGTTGACGGGGAGCGCGGCCAGGTGGACGAGTGCGTCCAGGCCCTCGTGCCGCGCCGTGACGCCGAGGAAGGCGTCGAGGGTCTGCCCGTAGTCGGTGAAGTCGACGCGCACGAATCCGGGGCCCGCGGGTCCTACGAGGTCGAAGCCGACGACGTCGTGCCCGCGGTCTCGCAGGGCCGAGACGGTCGCCCTGCCGAGCTTTCCGCCGCTGCCGGTCACACCGATGATCATGGATGCCTCCGAATGGGCCACGGTATCGCGCTTCGCGCGAGTGGATGGTATTTTGAAACGTCACAACATCGTTGTCGCCGTCGTTGCGCTTCGACTATAGTCGTAAATGAAACGTTTCGAAATCGAATCTGGAGTGTCCAATGACGGTCACGGTGTCCGCACCCCGCATCGAGCATCACCGCGAAGCGCGCGGAATCGGCGAACCCCGGCCCCGCCTGTCGTGGACGATCACGGCCGCTCCCGCCGGCTGGGCGCAGATCGCGTCTCGCATCGAGGTGCTGCGGGGCGAGGCATCCGTCGCCTTCGACGTCGAGGGGTCGGAGCAGGTGCTCGTCGCGTGGCCGGACGAGCCGCTCGCCTCGCGGGAGATCGCGCACGTGCGGGTCAGCGTCCGCGGGGAGGACGGCGCGTGGTCGGCTCCGAGCGAGTGGACGACCCTCGAGGCCGGTCTCCTGACACCCGGCGACTGGTCGGCGGGGCCGATCGGCGCCATCCGCAACGAGAACCCGCATTCCGACCGCCGCCGGCCCTCCCTCGTGCGCACGGAGTTCGCGGCACGACCCGGGCTCGTCCGCGCGCGGCTCTACGCCACGGCGCACGGCGTCTACCAGGCCGAGATCAACGGGCGGCGCGTCGGCGACGACATCCTCTCCCCCGGCTGGACCGTCTACCGCGATCGCCTCCGCTACTACACCTACGACGTCACCGATCTCATCGAGCCGGGCGCCAACGCGATCGGCGCGTGGCTCGGCGACGGCTGGTACCGCGGCCGGCTCGGCTGGCGCGGCGGCTTCCGCAACCTCTCGGGCGACGACCAGTCCTTCCTCGGGCAGCTCGAGCTCACCTACGAAGACGGCACGCGACAGGTCGTCGCGACCGACACGACGTGGAAGTCGGCGCGGAGCCCCATCATCGCCTCCGGCATCTACGACGGAGAGGACTACGACGCGTGCGAAGAGCTCGCCGGCTGGTCGCTCGCCGGTTTCGACGACGGCGAGTGGGACCGCGTGCAGCTGCGGCGCCGCGACCCCGCGACCCTCGTCGCCCCGAACGGACCTCCCGTGCGCGTGACGCAGGAGGTGGCTCCGGTCGAGGTGCTGACGACCCCGTCGGGACGCCGCATCCTCGACTTCGGGCAGAACCTCGTCGGCGTCGTGCGCCTGCGTGGCGCGGCGCCCGCCGGCACGACCGTGACGCTGCGCACCGCCGAGGTGCTGCAGGACGGCGAGCTGTACACGCGGCCGCTGCGCGAGGCGAAGTCGACCGACCGCTACACGTTCGCCGGACGCGCCGAGGGCGAGGAGTGGGAGCCGCGTTTCACGTTCCACGGATTCCGCTACGTCGAGGTCGACGGCTGGCACGGCGACATCGACGCCGATGTCGCGCGCGGCGCGCTCGTGGCCCGCGTCATCCACACCGATCTCGAGCGGACCGGCTGGTTCGCGTCATCCGACCCGCTGCTGGACCGGCTGCACGAGAACGTCGTGTGGGGCATGCGCGGCAACTTCGTCGACGTGCCCACCGACTGCCCGCAGCGCGACGAGCGGCTCGGCTGGACGGGCGACCTCCAGGTGTTCGCCCCGACCGCGTCGTTCCTCTACGACTGCTCGGGCATGCTCACCGGGTGGCTGCGCGACCTCGAGGCCGAGCAGCTCCCCGACGGCACGGTGCCGTGGTTCGTCCCCGTGATCCCGGCCGACACGATGTGGACGCCGCAGCGCCCCGGCGCCGCGTGGGGCGACGCCGCCACCGTCGTGCCGTGGACGCTCTACGAGCGGTTCGGCGACCTCGGCGTGCTGCGCGCGCAGTTCGAGAGCGCACGCAAGTGGGTCGACCTGCAGGCCGAGATCTCGGGCCCGTCCCGCCTGTGGGACACGGGCTTCCAGCTCGGCGACTGGCTCGACCCCGCCGCGCCGCCGCAGGATCCCGCCGACGCCCGTACCGATCGCCACCTCGTCGCCACGGCCTACTTCGCCCTGTCGGCGCGACTGGTCGCCCGCATGGCCGAGGCCCTCGGCGACGTCGCGTCGGCCGAGAAGTACGGCACGCTCGCCGACGAGGTGCGCAGCGCCTTCGTCGCGCGCTACGTCGGCGACGACGGCCGCATGACCTCCGATGCCCAGACGGCCTACGCGATCGCCCTGCGATTCGAGCTGCTCCCCGAGTCGCTGCAGGATGCCGCGGCCGACCGCCTCGCGGAGCTCGTCCGTGAGGCGGGCAACCGCATCGCGACGGGCTTCGTCGGCACGCCGGTGCTCGCCGACGCGCTGAGCGCGCACGGCCACCTCGAGACGGCGTACGACCTGCTGCTCGAGCAGGGCTGCCCGTCCTGGCTGTACCAGGTGCAGATGGGTGCGACGACGGTGTGGGAGCGCTGGGACGCGATGCTCCCGGACGGGAGCGTCAACTCCGGCTCGATGACCTCGTTCAACCACTACGCCCTGGGCGCCGTGGCCGACTGGCTGCACCGCGTCGTCGCCGGCCTCTCGCCCGCCGCTCCCGGCTACCGCCGCATCCGGTTCGCTCCGCGTCCGGGCGGCGGGCTCACTTCGGCGAGCGCGCGGCACACGACGCCCTACGGCGAGGCGTCGATCCAGTGGCGGCTCGACGAGGGCGGACTGCACGTGAGGGTGGAGGTGCCGGTCGGCGCCGAGGGGATCCTCGACCTCGAGGGAGAAGACGTCGAGGTGCTCGGCCACGGCGTGCACGAGCGCCGCGTCGCGGACGCGGTTCTGGAGGAGATCGCATGAGCCTGCGCATCGCCCTGCTCCACACCGGAGCGGTCAACATCGAGCCGATCGGCGCGGCCGCCCGCGCCGCACTCCCCGACGCGACGGTCGTGAACTACCTCGACGACCGGATCGTCGCGGATCTCGGCGACGCCGAGCGCGCGGCATCCGTTCCCGGGCGCATCCGCGATCTCGTGCACGCCGCGAAGGAGGGCGGAGCCGACGTCGTCATGCTGACGTGCTCGTCGATCTCGGAGCTCGCGGCTCCCGTGAGCGCAGAGACCGGCGTCCCGGTGCTGCGCATCGATGAGGCGATGGCGGATGCCGCGGTCGCGACCGGGCAGCGCATCGCCGTCGTCGCGACGCTTCCGACGACGCTGCGCCCGACGCTCGGGCTGCTCGAGGAGCGCGCTGCCCTCGCCGGGCGCGCGCCGGAGTTCGCCTCGGAGGTCGTGGCCGGCGCCTTCGAGGCCGTGGCGTCGGGAGACCGCGCGACCCACGACCGGCTCGTCGCGGCCGCGATCGAGCGGCTCGCCGCGGACGCCGACGTCGCCGTGCTCGCGCAGGCGTCGATGGCGTCGGCCGCGCAGTCCGCCGAGGTCGCCGTGCCGGTGCTCACGAGCGTCGCGCCCGGGATCGAGCGCCTCGCCGAGACGGTCCGGGCCGGGGTGCGAGGCGAGACGGCCGCGGGGGCGGGACCGGTCGCCGGGGCCGCGGCCGGGTCGGGCGCGGAGGCCGGACGATGACGGCGTCGGTGCGGTTGAAGCCGCTCGGCGCGGCCGACGCGCGCTGGGCGCGGGGCTTCTGGGGCGGCGTCCACGACCGCACCCGCGCGACGACGGTGCCCGACATGTGGCGCGCGCTCAGCGACCCCGCGGTGAGCCCGGCGTTGCGCAACTTCCGCATCGCCGCCGGCGCCGAGGAGGGCGGCCACGAGGGCCCACCCTTCATGGACGGCGACTTCTACAAGTGGCTCGAGGCCGCGATCGCGCAGCTCGAGACCGACCCCGAACCGTGGCTCGCCGAGACGGTCGAAGACCTCGCCCAGCTCATCGCGTCGGTGCAGCGCGAAGACGGCTACCTCCACACGCCGACGATCATCGCGGCGCGCAACGACGAGGAGGCGACGGCCCTGGCCGATCGCTTCAACTTCGAGACGTACAACCTCGGCCATCTCATCACCGCGGGTGTGCGCCACTACGAGGTGACGGGCTCGACGACGCTCCTCGACGCAGCCAAGGGCGCGGCATCCTTCCTCGAAGACCTCGCCACGAACAAGCCGCTCGAGCTCGCCCGCAGCGCCATCTGCCCGTCGCACTACATGGCCGTCATCGACCTGTACCGGGCGACCGCAGACGAGCAGTATCTGCGGCTGGCCGAAGCGTTCCTGCGCGTGCGCGACGACTTCGACGGCGGCGACGACAACCAGGACCGCCTTCCCGTCCGCGAGCAGGTCGTGGTCGCCGGGCACGCCGTGCGCGCGAACTACCTCTACGCGGGGCTCGCCGACCTCGTCGCCGAGACGGGAGACACCGAGCTGCAGGGCGTGCTCGAGAACCTCTGGAGCGACGTCGTCGACACGAAGCTCTACGTCACGGGCGGCTGCGGAGCCCTGTACGACGGGGCCTCTCCCGACGGCTCGCCCTGGCAGGACCAGATCAGCCGCGTGCATCAGGCCTACGGACGCGCGTACCAGCTGCCGCACACGACGGCCCACAGCGAGACGTGCGCGAACATCGGCATGATCCTGTGGAGCGAGCGGATGCTGTCGCTCACGGGCGACGCGAAGTACGCCGACGTGATCGAGCGCATCGCCTTCAACACCCTCCTCGCGGGGATCTCGCTCGGGGGCACCGAGTACTTCTACACGAACCCGCTGCGCCAGGTGCGCGACCTGCCGTTCGCGCTCCGGCGGCCCGGAGACACGGGGCTTCACCCCGTGCCGCCTCCCCCGCCGTCCGACGAGCGCCTCCGTGAGCGCTATCTCAGCTGCTTCTGCTGCCCACCCAACGTCGCGCGCACCCTCGCGCGCTTCCACGAGCGTGCGGCCTCGGTGTCGGCCGACGGACTCTTCGTGCACCAGTACGGGGGCAGCGACATCCGTTCCCCCCGCGACGACGGGCGGCTGCTCGGGCTCCGCGAGGAGAGCGACTACCCGTGGGACGGCCGCATCGCCTTCACGGTGACCGAGGCGACCGAGGGCGGGATGCCGCTGCACCTGCGCGTTCCCGGCTGGGCGGCCGAGGCGACGCTCGAGGTGAACGGCGCGGCCCTTCCCGCGCCGACCCCCGGCACGTACGCCGTCGTGGACCGCCGGTGGGAGGTCGGCGACGTCGTCGTGCTGACGCTGCCGATGCCCGTGCGGGTGCTGCGCGGACACCGCCTCGCCGAGGAGCTCACGGGGCAGGTCGCCGTGCAGCGCGGCCCGGTCGTCTATTGCCTCGAGAGCAGCGATCTGCCGGACGGCGTGACGCTCGAACAGGTCGCGCTGCGGCGGGGTGCCGAGCTGCATGTGCGCGAGTCCGAGGTCGAGGGGCATCGCCTCATCGAGGTGCGGGGCGAGGCGGCCGTGCTGCCCGTCGACGACGGCGACGAGCTCTACGCCGATCTCGAGCGGGCCGACCTCGGCACGTTCGAGGTGCGGCTCATCCCGTACTTCGCGTGGGGAAACCGCGGGGCATCCGAGATGTCGGTGTGGCTCCCGCTGGTGTGGTGATGGGCGAGTCCGTTCGGGCGACGTATGTCGTCGAGACCGCTCTCCCGCTCGAGAAGGCGGCCGAGGTGCTCGCCGGCGAGCAGTCGACCGGCACCTTCGTGCGCGTCGAGCGCGAGACCGACGATCTGCGCGCGCGGTTCGCGGCCCAGGTCGAGTCGGTCGACGAGATCCCCTCCGACGGCGCGACGCCGCTGCCGGGCACGATCGGCGAGGGCACGCCCCGCCGGGCGCGGCTGACGCTGCGATTCCCGCTCGACAACTTCGGGCCGTCGCTGCCGAACCTCCTCGCCGCTGTCGCGGGCAACCTCTTCGAGCTGAAGGAGTTCGGCGCCCTCAAGCTCGTCGACCTCGACCTGCCGCCGGCCTTCAGCGAGCGCTACGCCGGCCCGCGCTTCGGCGTGGCGGGCACGCGCGCGCTCATGGGCCGCCCCGAGGGCGCGATGATCGGCACGATCGTGAAGCCCTCGATCGGCCTCTCCCCCGACGACCTGGCATCGCTCGTCGGCGAGCTCGCCCACGCCGGGGTCGACTTCATCAAGGACGACGAACTGCAGGGGAACGGCCGGGCCGCGCCCCTCGCCGAGCGCGTCCGCGCCGTCATGCCGGTGCTCGAGCGGCACGCCGACCGCACGGGCACGAAGCCCATGTACGCCTTCAACATCACCGACGACATCGACCGGCTCGAGGCCAATCACGACCTCGTGGTCGAGGCGGGCGGGACGTGCGTCATGGTCGTGATCCCCGACGTGGGCCTTGCCGGCCTCGAATACCTCTCGCGGCGCACGGAGGTGCCGATCCACGGCCACCGCGCAGGCTTCGGCGCCCTCAGCCGCTCGCCGCAGGTGGGCATCGGCTTCCGCGCCTGGCAGCAGCTCGCGCGCCTCAGCGGCGCGGACCACCTCCACACCAACGGCATCTCGAACAAGTTCTACGAGACGGATGCCGAGGTCCTCGACTCCATCGCGGCGGTGCGGGCGCCTCTGCTGAACCTCGCCCCGACCGTTCCCGTCCTGTCGTCGGGCCAATGGGCGGGTCTCGCGCACGCCACCTACGCCGCCGTCGGGACGGCCGACCTGCTCGTGCTGGCAGGCGGAGGCATCCACGGCCATCCGGACGGCTCCGCGGCGGGCGTGGAGAGCATGCGGGCAGCGTGGGACAGCGCCGTGCGCGGCGGATCGGCCGCAGACGCGCTGGCGGCTTCCCCCGCGCTGCGGCGGGCGGTGGAGATGTTCGGGCCTCTGCGCGAGCCCGAGACGCTGCGGCAGGCCGCGCAGATCGGTCTGCGCGAACCGGAGCCGTCCGGGCGCGGAGATGCCTAGAGCCGCCGTCGCCTACTACGGCGACGACTTCACGGGCAGTGTCGACGTGCTGCTGCAGTTCGCGCGGTACGGGCTGGCGGGGCGTCTGTTCACCGCCATGCCCTCGCCGCAGGCGCTCCGCGAGGCGGCCGAGGCCGCCGACGTGGTCGGGATCGCCGGGATCGCGCGGTCGCTGCCGACCGAGCAGCTCTCGGGCGAGCTGTCGCCCGTGTTCGAGGCGCTGCGCGATCTCGGCGTGCCGGTCGTGCAGTACAAGGCCTGCTCGACGGCCGACTCGTCTCCGACCCTGGGGTCGATCGGCCGGGTCATCGAGGTCGGGAGGGCGGTCTTCGGGGAACGGCCCGTGCCGATGCTCTTCGCGCAGCCCGACTTCGGCCGCTACACGGTCTTCGGCCATCACTTCGCGCGGGAGGGCGACACCGTCTACCGGCTCGATCGGCAGCCGACGATGTCGAACCATCCCTCGACGCCGATGCGCGAGTCAGACCTCGCGCGGCACTTCTCGCTGCAGACGTCGCTGCCGATCCGCTCCCTGGCGTGCTGGAACGACGGCGAGCCCCTCGCGTCGGCGATTGCGGGTGCCCGCCCCTTCGCGTCGGCGATCGCGGGTGCGGACGACGCCGAGCCCCTCGCGGCGGCGATTGCGGGGACGGATGCCGCGGCCCTCGTGCTCGACGCGCTCACCGACGAGCACGTCGAGGTCGTCGGCCGGGCCGTGCGGGTGCTCGCCGCAGCGGCGTCCGGTCGGAACGCGGGGCCGGACTTCGACCCCGTCTCGGGTCCGGTCTTCGCGATCGGGTCGGGCGGGCTCAGCCGCGGCCTCGCCGCCGCGTCGGGAGCCGCGCGCCGCGAGGTGCCGGCGTCGGGAACTCGGTCGGGGCCTGTGCTGGCCGTGTCGGGCAGCCGGTCTCCTCAGACGAGAAGGCAGGCGGATGCCGCGGCCGCCGCCGGGTGGCTCGCGCAGCCGCTGCGGCTCGATCAGTCCGCCGGCGCGATCGCGGACGTCGTGGCCGCGCTCGCGAGCGGACGCAGCGTCGTGCTGACGTCGGACGACGCGGACGTGCCGGACGGCGCCGGGGCTCTCGAGGCGATCGCGGAGGCCGCGGCATCCGTCATCCGCGCCGCCGTGCGCGCGGGGGCGACGCGACGGGTCATCGTATGCGGGGGCGACACGTCGAGCCGTGTCACGCGGCTCCTCGGGGTCGATTCGCTGTCGATCACGGCCAATCCCGTGGCCAACGTCGTGCTGCTGCGCGCGCACTCCCTCGACCCGGAGGTCGACGGCCTGGAGCTGCTGCTCAAGGGCGGCCAGGTCGGCCCCGCCGACCTGTTCGAGCTCGTCCGCGGCTGACCGCGCCCGGGCGAGGCGAAGCGCCCGGCCCTTCCAGGCCCCCGGGCGAGGCGGCGTTCGGCCCTACCCGGTCCCCGAGCGAACGAGCGGAGGGCATCACCGCGGCGGAGGGCCCAAGCGACAGCATCCGCCCTCCCCTCCGGCCACACCCTCCCCTCGTGCGGGGAGCCGGGTCCGGAGGCCGATCGGGGTCAGCCCGCGGAGCGGGCGTGAGCCACCATGCGGTCGAACGCGGCGTCGAGCTCGGGGCTCACGATCTGCAGGTCGGGGTTCGCGTCGTAGTGCGCCAGGATCTCGTGTGCGCCCTGATCGAAGCGGGTCGTCGTGCCGAACGCGGGCACGAGCCGCTTGATCTTCGAATTGTCGAAGAGCGCGGTGAACGCCTTGTCGCCGACGAGTCCGGGGCCGTGCTCGGGAGCGAAGGCGGCGATGGTCTCGGATGCCACGTGCACGAAGTCCGGGTGATCGACGCCCGCGGCATCGGCGAGCCACTGGTAGATCTGGTTCCAGCTCGGTGCGTGGTCGCCCGTGATCGTGTAGGCCTCGCCGATCGCGAGCGGGTTGCCGAGGAGCCCCGTGAAGCCCACCGCGAAGTCGCGGGAGTGGGTCAGGGTCCACAGGCTCGTGCCGTCGCCGTGCACGACGACGGGCTTTCCCTCGCGCATGCGCGCGATGTCGGTCCAGCCGCCCGTCGTCGGGAACAGGCGCATGTCGTACGTGTGCGACGGACGCACGATCGTCACGGGGAAGGCGCGGTCGCGGTATGCCGCGACCAGGAGGTCCTCGCACGCGATCTTGTCGCGCGAGTACTGCCAGAAGGGGTTTCGCAATGGCGTCGACTCCGTGATCGGCACCGAGCGGGGCGGCTTCTCGTACGCCGACGCCGAGCTGATGAAGATGTACTGCCCCGTCCGGCCCTCGAAGAGCTCCACGTCGAGCGAGACGTGGTCGGTCGTGAAGGCCAGGAATTCCGCGACGACGTCGTACTCGGCATCCCCGATCGCAGCGCGCACCGAGTCCGAGTCGCGCACGTCGCCGACGAGTTCGCGCACGCCGTCTGGAAGATCGCGCCGCCCCGAACCCCGATTGAGGACCGTGACGTCGTGGCCGGCCGCAACGGCGTCGGCGACGCACGATGCACTGATGGTTCCGGTCCCGCCGAGGAAGAGCACGCGTTGAGCAGTCATGGTGAGTATTCTTCCCTCTCATGGCGAGCCTGGGCCGGATCCTCTCGTGGTGGGGGCAGGACTACGCCTACGCCGCCTACTGGCAGGTGCGCGCGACCCTGCGACCGGGCGACAAGAAGGCGCTCCGCTCCGGCACCGGGCGCCCCGTTGTCATGGTGCCGGGGGTCTGGGAACCATGGGGCTTTCTCGGGCCCGTCATCGAGGCGCTCCACGGTGCCGGGCACCCCGTGCACGTCGTCACGGCGCTCGGCCGCAACAGCCGGCCCGTCGAGGATTCGGCGCACATCGTGGCGGACTTCATCGCCGAGCGCGACCTGCACGACGTCGTGGTCGTCGCGCACAGCAAGGGCGGTCTCATCGGCAAGTTCGTGATGAGCGAGCTCGATCCGCAGTCGCGCATCACGAGCATGGTCGCGATCTGCACGCCGTTCGCGGGCTCCGACTACGCGCGGTTCATGATGACGCGCACACTCCGCGCGTTCTCGCCGAAGGATCCGACGACCCTGCGCATGCAGCGCAACCTCGAGGTCAACGCGCGGATCACGACGATCTCAGGCGTCTTCGACCCGCACATCCCCCGCATCGTCGCGCTCGAGGGAGCGACGAACATCACCCTCGAAGACGGGGGGCACTTCCGCCTCCTCGATCGCCCCGAGGTCACCGACATCGTCGTGGAAGTCGCGGGGCGCCCCGCAGTCGTGCAGGAGAGGATCGTCGACGAGGTGGTCGCCGCGGCGACGGATGCCTCGCCCCCGGCCCCGCCCTCGACCCAGGTCGCGAAGCCGCCCACGAGTCCCCCGCCGAGTTCGACCCCGCGATCGAACTCGACCCCGCCGTCGACCCCGGCCCCCGGCATCCCTCTCCCGCCCGATGCCGAGGTGAGCACGGGCGGGACGCCCGAGACGCCTAGCGTCCCGTGAAGCCGGGCGTGCGCTTCTCCTGGAAGGCGGCGAACCCCTCGCGGTAGTCGTCGCTGTCGCACAGCGCCGCCTGCGCGGCGTTCTCGAGGTCGACCGACGCCCACAGCCCGAGACGCTCGTCGCGCAGGCGCCGCACGAGCTCCTTGCTCGCCCGGAACGCCGCGGTCGCACCCGACGCGGCGCGCGTCGCCGCGGTGATCGTCGCGTCGACGACCTCGGCGGCGGGGAAGACCTGCGAGAACAGCCCCGACTGCACCGCCTCGGTGCCGGACATGAGCCGTCCCGTGTAGATGAGGTCGAGCGTCTTGTGGGCGCCGAGCCGCTCGAAGAACAGCGCGTGGCCGCCCGAATCGAGGGTCGCGCCGAGCGCGGCGAAGGGCGATCCGATCTTGGCGGTGTCGGCGACGTAGACGACGTCGGTCGCGATGAGGAGCCCGAGCCCCACCCCGAGGCACGCGCCGTGCGCGGCGGCGAAGGTCGGCGCGGGAAAGCGCGACATCCGCTGCAGGAGGGGCGTCACGAGGCCGCCCAGGTAGCCCATGACGTCGTCGTCCCGCGGGTCGACGCCCGAGATGTCGCGGCCGGCGCAGAACGCGCGGCCCTCGCCGCGGAGCACGAGGGCACGCACCCCGGATGCCTCGGCCTGCGCGTACGCGGCATCCAGCTCCCCGATCGCCTCGCCGTCGAGGGCGTTGAGCTTGGCGGGGTTGTCGAGCACGACGTGCGCGACGCCGTTGTCGATGACGAGGTCGATCATGGGCGCTCCTTGGCTGTGCGGGGCGGGAGGAGATGACGGGAAAGGAGGAGATGACGGGAAAGGAGGAGATGACGGGAAAGGAGGAGATGACGGGAAGGGAGGAGATGACGGGAAGGGAGGATGCTTCGGCACGATGTGACCCTCCGCACGCGTCATCCCCTCCCGTCAGACGTCGTAGTCCACGACGACGCGGGGCGTCTTGGGATGGGACTGACAGGTCAGGACGTACCCGTGCTCGAGCTCGTCCGGTTCGAGCGCGTAGTTCTCGGTCATGGCGACCGACCCCTCGACGAGCCGAGCACGGCACGTGCCGCACACGCCCCCCGCGCACGCGAACGGGACGTCCGGGCGCACGCGCAGCGCCGCGTTGAGGATCGACTCGTGCGCATCGACGGGGCTGGCGACGCTCGAGGACTGCCCGTCGAGGGTGAACTCGAGGCGGTAGACCTCCGCGTCGTCGCGCACGACGACGGGGCGCCCGGCCGAGGGCAGGGCGGCCCCCGGCTCACCGGTCGTGAAGAGCTCGTAGCGCACGCGCGCCGGATCGACCCCGACCGCTTCGAGGGTGTCGCGGCACAGCTGCACGAGGTCGAACGGTCCGCACAGGAACCACTCGTCGACGGTCTCGGGGAAGACGAGCTCGTCGAGGATGCGGCGCAGGCGCTCCTCGTCGATGCGCCCCGACAGGAGCGGCGCGGTGCGCTGCTCGCGCGAGAGCACGTGGTGAAGGGCCAGCCGCGTCGGGTAGCGGTCCTTGAGCTCGGAGAGCTCCTCGACGAACATCACGTCGGTCGTCGAACGGTTCGTGTAGACGAGGGTGAAGCGGGAGGTCTCGGAGCGGGCGAGCATCGTGGCAGCGAGCGACATGAGGGGGGTGATGCCCGAGCCCGCCGCGATCGCGGCGACGTGCCGCCCGTCGAGGTCGGCGAGCGCCGACGTGAAGCCGCCCTGCGGGCTCATCACGTCGAGCGTGTCGCCCACCCGCAGCTCGGTCTGCGCCCACGTCGAGAAGCGTCCGCCCAGATCGCGCTTGATCGCGACGCTGATCGTCTGCGGGCCGTCGCCGCCGCCGCCCGAGTCCATCGCACGGCAGAGCGAATACGAACGGCGGACCTCGTGCCCGTCGAGGACCGTGCGGAGGGCGACATGCTGACCGGCGAGGTAGTCGTAGTCGCCCCGCAGCTGCTCGGGGATGGCGAAGGTGACCTCGATCGAGGCATCCGTCAGCGGACGCACCGCCGCGACCCGCAGCGGATGGAACCGCGCGCGATGCCGGCTGCCGCGGGGCCCTCCGACGACGCCGGCGAGGAAGCTCTCGGCGATGCGCTCGGACTCCGGACCGTGCTGCGCCATCAGTGCACCTTGAAGTGGTCGAAGGGCTCGAGACAGCTGAGGCACTCGAACAGCGCCTTGCACGAGGTCGAGCCGAAATGCGCGACCTCGCGGGTGTCGAGCGAGCCGCAGCGCGGGCAGCGCACGCGCAGGCGCACCGAGATCGCACCGCTCACCCTCGCGCGACCGGTCGGCGGCGCGATGCCGAACTCCTCGAGCTTGCGCTTGCCGGCATCGGTCATCCAGTCCGTGGTCCAGGCGGGAGCGAGCGTGAGCCGCACCTCGACCTCGGCGAAGCCGGCCGCCGACAGGGCGAGCAGGAGGTCGTCGCGGATCGTGTCGACGGCGGGGCAGCCCGAGTAGGTCGGCGTGATCGTGACGACGACCCGGTCGCCTTCGGCCTCGACGGCACGGAGGATCCCGAGATCCTCGATCGTCAGCACCGGGACCTCGGGATCGGTGACGGATGCCGCGACCCGCCGCGCGAGCGCGGCACGGTCGGTCGGCACGGCGGTCGGGGCCACCGCGCGTACCGTACTCAGGACGGACGGCGCCCATGCACCCCCTGAACCGGGTGCGTGAGGGCTCACAGGCGCGGACGGTCCTGAGTACGGCACGGCGCGGGTCACCATGTCGCCCCCGGGTGCGCGCGGGCGAGCACCTGCATCTCGGCGAGGATGAACCCGAGCGGCGCCGCGTGGCTCCCGCGGCGACCGCCGCCGGCCGATGCGAACGCGGTCGGCGTCTCGATCCCGGCCTCGGCGAAGACGGCCGCGATCACGGCGTCGAAGGGCTCGCGCAGAGCGGAGGGACGCACGGCGACGCCGCGCTCCGCCAAGGCGTCGGTGAGCGGTTCGTCGCGGAAGAGCTCGCCGACGTAGGGCCACACGTCGGCGACGGCCCGCAGCATCCGCCTTCTCGACTCATCGGTGCCGCCCGCCAGCCGCAGCGTCCACTGCACGGCGTGGTCGCGGTGGTACTCGACCTCTTTGACGGCCTTGGCGGCGACCGCGGCGAGTGTCGGGTCGGCGGAGTCCTGCAGACGCGAGTACAGCTCGAACCAGTAGACGGATGCCGCGAGCTGGCGTGCGATCGTCTGCGCGAAGTCGCCGTTGGGCTGCTCGAAGAGCCAGGCGCTGCGGAACTCCGGCTCGTCGCGCCAGTACGCCAGGTCGTCCTCGCTGCGGCCGTCCCACGCCCCGGCGTAGTGCAGGAGCGAGCGCGCGTGGCCGAGGAGGTCGAGCGCGATGTTGCCGAGCGCGACGTCCTCTTCGAGCTCGGGTGCGCGCGAGATCCAGGCGCTCAGCTGCTGCGCGAGGATCAGGGCGTCGTCGCCGAGCCACAGCGCGTACTCGGCGATCTCGGCCGAGGCGGGTCGGGCGTCGCCGCCGGCGAGCTCGGCGGAGAGGGCGATCTCGTCGACCGTGACCCACGGCTCGGGCGCCGAGGCCTGTCCAGGGGCGCTCACAGGTGCGGCACCCCCTCCGAGGCGGTGTAGTACCGCGCGTGACGGTAGTTCTTGCCGGCGGGCGACTCGAAGAAGGCGCCCTTGGCGTCGGGATCGCTCGTCGTGATGGCGTCGGCGGGCACGACCCACACCGACGTCCCCTCGCCGCGGCGCGTGTAGAGGTCGCGCGCGTTGCGCAGCGCCATCTCGGCGTCGGGGGCGTGGAGCGATCCGGCGTGCACGTGCGAGAGCCCGCGCGCAGCGCGCACGAACACCTCGAACAGCGGCCAGGTCTCGCGGTCGGAGCCGCCGGGGGCGCTCACGCCGCCACCTCGGCCGCGTCCTGCTTGCGGGCGTACTCGGCGGCGGCCTCGCGCACCCAGGCGCCCTCCTCGTGTGCGGCGCGGCGGTTGCGAAGACGCTCGGCGTTGCACGGACCACGGCCGGCGAGCACCTCCATGAACTCGTCCCAGTCGATCTCGCTCATGTCCCACCGCTGCGTCTCGTCGTTCCAGCGCAGCTCGGGGTCGGGGAGTGTGACGCCGAGCGCCTCGGCCTGCGGCACGAGCATCCCGACGAACCGCTGGCGCAGCTCGTCGTTCGAGAAGCGCTTGATCTTCCAGGCCATCGACTGCGCCGAGTTGGGCGAGGCCTCATCGGGCGGTCCGAACATCATGAGCGACGGCCAGTACCAGCGGTTCACGGCATCCTGAGCCATCTCGCGCTGCGCGTCGGTGCCCTGCATGAGGGCCAGGAGGATCTCGAAGCCCTGGCGCTGGTGGAACGACTCCTCCTTGCAGATGCGCACCATGGCACGCCCGTAGGGACCGTACGACGCGCGGCACAGGGGCACCTGATTGCAGATCGCCGCGCCGTCGACGAGCCAGCCGATCGCGCCCATGTCCGCCCATGTGGGGGTCGGGTAGTTGAAGATCGAGGAGTACTTGGCCTTGCCGTCGATGAGCTGCTGCGTCATCTCGTCGCGGGTGATGCCGAGGGTCTGCGCCGCCGAGTAGAGGTACAGCCCGTGGCCCGCCTCGTCCTGCACCTTGGCCATGAGGATCGCCTTGCGCTTGAGGCTCGGTGCGCGCGTGATCCAGTTGCCCTCGGGCTGCATGCCGATGATCTCGGAGTGCGCGTGCTGCGAGATCTGCCGGATGAGCGTGCGGCGGTACGCGTCGGGCATCCAGTCGCGCGGCTCGATGCGCGAGTCGGCCTCGATGAGCGCGTCGAACGCCGCCTGCGCCTCTGCTTCGTCGACCAGCGTGTCGGTCGTCATCATCGACTCCTTAATTACAGACCGTTCGTTCAGTAAGTCTACCGCGCGAGGACGGATGCCGGGGGCTCACGTGAGCGGCGGCCGGTTGGTCGTGAGCGACCGGCCGCGGAACTCCGCCACGACGTCGCCCGTCTCGTCGGTCACCGTGACGTCGTAGAGTCCCGTGCGACCGGACCGGATGCGGCGCCGGGCGTCGGCCCTGAGGACCTGCCCCGCCTCCGTCGCCTTGAGGAACGTGATGTCGGCGCCCGCCGCGACCGTGACGGCCTCGTCTTCGTTGCAGGCGATCGCGAACGCGGTGTCGGCGACGGCGAAGACGAAACCGCCGTGCGTCAGCGCGAACCCGTTGGTCATGTCCTCCCGCACGGGCATCGTCACGACGGCGTGCCCGGGCTCGTCGACCACCACGCGCATGCCGAGCATCGCCGATGCCCGGTCGCGCTGCATCATGACCCGCAGCCGCTCGCTCATGCCATCGCCTCCGCCGCCTGCTCCTTGGCCACGAGGGTCAGGACGTCGTAGGTGGCGACGAGGTCATCGTGCTGGTTCAGGATGACGGCATCCCACCGCACCTCGCCGTACTCGTCGGTCTCGCGCGGCGTGATCTGCTTCGCGGTCAGGATGACGCGGATCGTGTCGCCGGGAGACACCGGCGTGAGGAAGCGGAGGTTCTCCAGGCCGTAATTGGCCAGCACGGGGCCGGGGGCGGGATCGACGAAGAGCCCCGCAGCCCACGAGACGAGCAGGTAGCCGTGCGCGACCCGACCCGGGAAGAACGGATTGGCCGCCGCGGCCGCCTCGTCCATGTGCGCGTAGAACGTGTCGCCGGTGAAGTGCGCGAAGGTCTCGATGTCATCGAGCGTCACCTCGCGCGACGCGGAGGCGACCTGGTCGCCGAGCTCGAGCTCGGCGAGCGACTTGCGGAAGGGATGGCGCCCCTGCTGCACCGCCGCCCCCTCATGCCACACGCCGGTGAGCGCCGTGAGCATCTCGGGCGATCCCTGCACGGCGGTGCGCTGCATGTAGTGCAGCACGGCCCGGATGCCGCCGAGCTCCTCGCCGCCGCCCGCGCGCCCGGGTCCGCCGTGCACGAGGTGGGGAACCGGCGCACCGTGTCCCGTCGAGGTGCGGACGTTGTCGCGGCTGAGGAACAGCACGCGTCCGTTGAACGCGGCGATGCGACTCATGAGCTCCGCCGCGACGCCGGGGTCGTTCGTCGCCACGCTCGCGACGAGCGATCCGCCTCCGAGGTCGACGAGTGCAGCGGCCTCGTCGAGGGTGCGATACGACAGCACGCTGGCGACGGGGCCGAAGGCCTCGACCTCGTGGACGGCGGGGGCCCCGGCATCCGCGAACCCCAGCAGGATCGGCTCGATGAAGGCGCCCTCCGAAGCGCGCCCCGTCGAGCCGTCCGCCCGCACGGTCTCGGGGGGCTCGGCGGAACCGAGGAGGAGCCGGCCGCCCGCAGCCTGGAGCTTTCCGACCGCCGCGAGCACCTCGTCGCGCTGCGCGACAGAGACGAGCGGACCCATCGTGACCCGTTCGGCATGCGGGTCGCCGATCACGACGCGTTCGGCGATCTTCTCGCGCAGCGCGTCGACGAGGGCGTCGACGGATGCCTCGGGCACGATCGCGCGCCGGATGGCGGTGCACTTCTGCCCCGCCTTGGTCATCAGCTCGACGAGGAGCTGCGTGACGTAGGCGTCGAACTCCGGTGTACCGGCCACGGCGTCGGGGCCGAGCACCGAGGCGTTGATCGAGTCGGTCTCGCTCGTGAAGCGCACGCCCGGCGCGGCCTGGGCGCGCAGGCGCTCGGCCGTCGAGGCGCTCCCCGTGAACGACACCGTGTCGCCGAGGCCGAGATGGTCGAAGACCGTCGGGATGCCGCCGCACACGAGCTGCAGCGCACCCTCGGGCATGCGCCCCGTATCGACGAGGATGCGCACCCACGCCTCCGCGAGGTACGCCGTCGGCGTCGCGGGCTTCACGAGGCTCGGGACTCCCGCGAGGAAGGCGGGCGCGAACTTCTCCAGCGCGCCCCATACCGGGAAGTTGAAGGCGTTGATCTGCACCGCGACGCCGGGGAGCCGCGAGTACATGTGGCGGCCGAGGAACGTGCCGTCCTTCGAGAGGGGCTCGACGGGACCGTCGAGATAGACCCGCGCGTTCGGGAGCTCGCGGCGGCCCTTGGACGAGTAGGTGAAGAGCACGCCGATACCGCCGTCGATGTCGCTGAGCGAGTCGCGCCGCGTCGCGCCGGCACGGGCGGACAGCTCGTACAGCTCCTCTTTGCGGTCGGTCAGTGCGAGGGCGAACTCTTTGAGGAGCAGTGCCCGCTGATGGAAGGTCAGCGCACCGAGCGATGCCTGCCCCGCGGTGCGCGCGTACTCGAGCGCGCCGCCGAGATCGGCGCCGTCGGCGCTCACCCGCGCGATGAGCTCACCCGTCGAGGGGTCGCACACGTCGACGCCCTCGCGCCCGTCCGGCGTCCACCACTGTCCCCGCAGGTAGCTCGGCAGGATGTCGGTCATCACTGGCTCCATTCGTAGAATCCTCGGCCCGTCTTGCGCCCCAGGCGCCCCTCGGCGACCATGCGCCGCAGCAGTCCGGGTGGCGCGAAGCGCTCGCCGAGCCGCTCGTGGAGCTCTTCGGCGATCGCGAGCCTCACGTCGAGTCCGACGATGTCGGTCGTGCGCAGCGGTCCGGCAGGATGCCGGTATCCGAGCTCCATCGCGGCGTCGATGTCTTCCGCCGACGCGACGCCGTCTTCGAGCATCCGGATCGCCTCGAGTGCGAGGGCGACCCCGAGCCGGCTCGATGCGAAGCCCGGGGCGTCGCGCACCGCGACGGGCGTCTTGCCGAGGGCGCGCACCCAGCCGACGGCTTCGTCTGCGACGGCGGCGGATGTCGCGTTCCCCACGACGACCTCGACGAGCAGCGATGCCGGCACCGGGTTGAAGAAGTGCAGCCCGAGGAAGCGGTCGGGGCGCGCGAGGCCCGCCGCGAGGCCGTCGATCGAGAGGGAGCTCGTGTTCGACGCCAGGACGGCGTCGGGGGCGAGCACGGCCTCGACCCGCGCGAGGGCCGCGCGCTTGAGCGCCGGATCCTCGGGCACCGCCTCGACGACGAGCGCGCACCCGGCGAAGGCCGAGGCATCCGTCGCCGTCGTCACCGCCGCAAGCAGCTCGCCCTGCGCGCGGGTGGTCGTGCCGCGCTCGACCGAAAGGGTCAGGCTCCTGGCCACCCGCGCCTGCGCGGCCTCGGCCGCGGCGCGATCGGTCTCGACGACGACGACCCGCGAACCCGCGACGGCGAAGGCGTGCGCGATGCCCGCGCCCATGCGGCCGCCCCCGAGCACGCCGACGAGAGCCGGGACGGTGGCGGGCGACGGGGCGGCATCGGGGCTCGCTGCGGAATCGGACGGCGCACCGAGGGGCGCCGCGGGCGAGGCATCCGTCATCTCGTCCTCCTCTCGAGGAAGGCCGTCATGCGCTCGTGCTTCTCGGGGCGCTCGAAGAGCTCGGCCTGCAGCTCGAGGTCGATCCGCGGGTGCGCGTCGGGCGGCGCGTGGAGCGCGGTCTTGGTGTGCCGGGTCGCGAGGGCGTCGTTCGCCGCGATGCGGTCGGCGAGGGCGTGGGCCGCGGCGAGCAGGTCTTCGGGGTCGTGCACCGACGAGAGGAGCCCCCACGCAAGGGCCTCGTCGGCGTCGAGGATGCGTCCCGTGAGCAGCAGCTCCGCGGCGCGCGAGTGCCCGACGATGCGCGGCAAGCGCCAGGTGGCCCCTGCGGCCGCGATGATCGCGAGGCCCGTCTCGGGGTTGCCGATGCGCGTGCGCGGTGTGCCGAGACGGATGTCGGCGGCGTAGGCGAGCTCGGCGCCGCCGCCCAGGGCGTAGCCGTCGACGGCCGCGATGACGGGCATCGGCAGGGCGGCGATGCGCGCGAAGGCGTGCGTGTTGATGCCCTCGCGGGCGTCGGCGGCGCGCCGGTCGCGCAGCTGGCCGATGTCGGCGCCGGAGGCGAAGACGCCGCCCTCGCCCGCGAGGATCAGGGTCTTGGGGTCCTGCTCGAGCTCGATGCACAGGGCGTGGAGCGCGTCGACCGCGGCGAGGTCGATCGCGTTGCGGGTGCCGGGGCGATCGAGGATCGCCACCACCCGGTCCGCGCCCCGTTCGAGCCGGAAGGGAGGCCGGATGCCGTCCGTCATCAGCTGCGCTCCGCGTCGTCGTGGAATATCTAACCGATCGTTCAGTAATAATGTCAGAGACGGTGCGGGATCGCCAAGGGGCCGGCGTGACCCGCACCGGCGGATGGGAGACTGAGGCCATGACCGCGACACCCGCGACCGGCCTCCCCGCGGCGCCCGCCCGGCGTGGGCGGCCCGGCTACGACCGCACGCAGATCCTGCAGGTCGCCGTCGGCCTCTTCAACGAGCAGGGTTACGACGCGACGTCGGTCGCCGATCTCGCGGCCCGCCTGGGCCTGACCAAGTCCGCGCTGTACCACCACTTCGACTCGAAGGAGCAGCTGCTCGCCGAGGCCCTCGACGACGCCCTGAGCGCCCTCGAGGGCGTGCTCGACGAGGGCGCGGCGACGACCGGGTCACCCGCCGAGCGACTCGATGCCGTGCTGCGCGGGGCCGTCCAGGTGCTCATCGACCGGCTCCCCTCCGTGACCCTGCTCCTGCGCGTGCGGGGCAACAGCCCCACCGAACGCGCCGCACTGGAACGCCGCCGCCTGTTCGACCAGCGGGTCACGGAGCTCGTGCGCGCGGCTCAGGATGCCGGGCTCGTCCGCGCCGACATCGACGGCGCGGTCACGACCCGCCTCGTGTTCGGCATGATCAACTCCGTCGTCGAGTGGTACCGCCCGACGGGCCCGATCGACCGCGACCGCCTCGCGCACGACGTCGTCACGATCGCCCTCGACGGCATGCGCACGCGCTGACCCGAGCGATTCCCGCCCACCGGGAACACTCCGCCCGCGATGCGAACCTGAGAGTAGCGTGTGTGTGGTCAGACCACAGACATCCGCGGAACATCCGCCACACACGAGGAGGACATCATGACCACACACGCGGTGCACACCGCAGTTCCTGCCACGACGGCGCGCACCACTCACATCACGGCACTTCCCCTGCAGGAGACACTCGTCACGACCGTGACCGGGCGTCGCAGCCTCGCGGTCATGCGGCTGGCGACCGGCTTCATCTTCCTGTGGGCCTTCCTCGACAAGACGTTCGGGCTCGGCTTCGCGACGCCGATCGAGCGGGCCTGGATAAACGGCGGCACGCCCGCTCAGGGGTTCCTCATGAGCGAGGGTGTCACCGGCCCGCTGCAGCCCCTCTTCCAGGCGATGGCCAACCCCTTCGTCGACTGGCTGTTCATGGCCGGGATGCTGGCGATCGGCCTCTCGGTCATGCTCGGCGTGGGCCTTCGCGTGGCCGCGGTATCCGGCACGGCGCTCATGCTCCTCATGTACCTCGCCGAATGGCCTTTCGCGGCCGGCGCGGGGTCGACCAACCCCCTCGTCGACTACCACATCATCTATGCGCTCGCCCTGATCGTGATCGCGGCCCTCGCCGCCGGCGACACGTGGGGCTTCGGAGCCCAGTGGAAGGCGCTCCCTCTCGTGCAGCGCAACCACTGGCTCGTCTGATCCCCTCTCCTGCGGCGCCCGGGCGACCGGGCGCCGCCTCGTGCGTCCGCGGGTATAACCCGGGCGAGGTCCGCATGCAACCCCCTGAGGCGTTCGGCGCATTCGACGCAGGCTGGCATCTCGCGAGTGAGAGGGTGCCACATGAAGGCGATGACGTATCGCGGACCGTACAAAGTCCGCGTCGAAGAGAAGCCCGATCCGACCATCCAGCACCCGAACGACGCCATCGTGCGCGTCGAGCTCGCGGCGATCTGCGGATCCGACCTGCACCTGTTCCACGGGATGATGCCCGACCTCCGGATCGGCCACACCTTCGGTCACGAGTTCATCGGCCGGGTGGAGCAGGTCGGCCCGTCGGTTCAGAACCTCAAAGCCGGCGACCGCGTCATGGTGCCGTTCAACATCTTCTGCGGCTCGTGCTTCTTCTGCGCGAGGGGCCTGTACTCCAACTGCCACAACGTCAACGCCAACGCCACGGCCGTCGGCGGGATCTACGGATACTCGCACACGGC
Source organism: Microbacterium sp. F51-2R (assembly GCF_052180235.1). Classification (GTDB taxonomy): domain Bacteria; phylum Actinomycetota; class Actinomycetes; order Actinomycetales; family Microbacteriaceae; genus Microbacterium. Next base: position 1,738,712 of record NZ_CP197470.1, read on the forward strand.
GGGGGGATACGACGGCGGGCAGGCGGAGCTCGTCCGCGTGCCCTTCGCCGACGTCGGACCCTCGATCATCCCCGACTGGCTTCACGACGAGGACGCGCTCATGCTCACCGACGCGTTCTCGACGGGCTACTTCGGCGCGCAGCTCGGCGACATCGTCGAGGGCGACACGGTCGTCGTGTTCGGCGCCGGACCCGTGGGCCTCGCAGCCGCCCGCTCGTCCTGGCTCATGGGAGCGGGACGCGTCATCGTCGTCGACCACCTCGACTACCGCCTCGAGAAGGCGCGGGAGTTCGCGTTCGCCGAGACCCACAACTTCGCGCAGGTCGATGACGTCGTGGTGCTGCTCAAGAAGGCGACCGACGGGCTCGGCGCCGACGTCGTGATCGACGCCGTCGGCGCCGAGGCCGACGGCAACCTCACACAGCACATCACGTCGGCCAAGCTCAAGCTGCAGGGCGGCTCGCCGATCGCGCTCAACTGGGCGATCGATGCGGTGCGCAAGGGCGGCAACGTCTCGGTCGTGGGCGCCTACGGACCACTGTTCAGCGCCGTGAAGTTCGGCGACGCGATGAACAAGGGCCTCACGATCCGCACGAATCAGGCGCCGGTCAAGCGGCAGTGGCCGCGCCTTCTCGAACACATCCAGGAGGGGCGCATCTCACCGCGCGACATGATCACGCACCGGATCCCCCTCGACGAGATCGCCGAGGGGTACCACATGTTCTCGGCCAAGCTCGACGACTGCATCAAGACCGTCGTGCGGCCGACCGCCGTCTGACGTCCGGACAGGAAAGACACCGTCATGCCGTACACCGCCCGCAAGCCCGCGCTCCCCGAGTCGGCCGATGAGCTGCGCACCCGCATCCCGGGGTGGGGAGCCGACCTCGACCCCGCCGACCGGCCGTCGTATCCGAAGGAGCGATTCGCCCCCGAGGAGACGGGAGCCCACTGGGACCTCCCCGAGAGCCAGCCCGACCCCGGCAACCGCGAGCGCTCCCTCGAGCACCTGCGCCTGACACCGGTCTTCGGAACCGCCCAGCCCCTCCACGGCGTCTCCGGGGCCATCCGCCGCTTCGCCTATGCGCGCTACAGCGAGGCGCGCGCCGCGCACTGGCTGCTCCTCATCGCCGGCGACCGCGTAGAGGCCATCGGCGCGCACGTGCGGTCATTCGCGACGCTCCGGCCCGACAACCCGATCACGCAGACGGGCATCCTCGGCGAACGCGGGCGCCACCCCATCTCGTCCAGGTTCGGACGCCATCGCGCCGACCTCCGGCACGCCTGGCTCGACCCGCTCATCGTCGCGGGTCCGTGGGTGCTCTCGATCGTCGGCGCCGTTACCATCGTCCGCCGGATCGCGCGGCTGTTCTGACCCCGTGCGCGGCCCCCGCAAGACGAGGGCCTACGGGCGGGCCCCGGTCGCGGCATCCGTCCCCTGAAGAGCCTCTCCGCCGGCGTCAGCGTCAGGAGCATTCGCCCGGCGTACGGCGCCCGTCCGGCTCCAGCCCCTCGAGATAGGGCAGGCACCCGTCCAGGACGGGGATCTGCCGGAGGACGCCTTCCTCGTCGCCGACCTGGAAGGAGACGGCCACCATGGCGCCGGGCAGCGCTCCCAGACCCTCGATCAGCGGAGGATCTTCGAGACTGTCCTTCTCGCCGAAGCTGACGGTCGAGTTGGCGGGAACAGGGATGTCGAGGGCCGCGGAAGAGTCCTCGCCCACCCGGACGTGCAGAACCTGGCGGTCCTCGGTGGGGTTGACGATCGCCGCGATGAGGTTGCCCTCGGTTCCGTCCTCGTTGGCGACGATGAGCACATTGCGGATCTCCAGCGGCCCGACGTCGTGGATGTTCACGCCGACACCGCTGCGCGTGTAGGGCTTGCTCGTACCCATCTCGGCCAGGAAACCGCAGCCGGTCGTGGTGAGCATGACGGCCAGGACGACGGCCGCTCCGGATAGCAGACGATTCACGGGTCCTCCTCGATGCAGGGCGAGGGCAACGTTCCCCAACGTACCCTCCGAGGCCCCGCGACGCGCCGACTCGGCGAGACTGAGTGTGCGGGCGTTTCGGCTCGCGGCATCCATCCCCTGAGGAGCATCCATGCAACTCCACCGCCTCGGAGACTCCGGTCTTCGCGTCTCGCGCATCATCCTCGGCTGCATGAGCTACGGCGACCCCGACCAGGGCACGCATGCCTGGTCGGTCGGCTACGACGAGGCGCTGCCGTTCTTCCGCCAGGCCGTCGAAGCCGGGATCACGACCTTCGACACCGCCGACGTCTACTCCAACGGGTCGAGCGAGGAGATCACGGGGCGGGCGCTGCGCGAACTCGCCGATCGCGACGACGTCGTCATCGCGACGAAGGTGCACGGCCGTATGCGGGAGTCGGAATACAGTGGAGGCTTGTCGCGCAAGCACATCATGGCGGCGGTGGATGCCTCGCTCCGCCGCCTCGGGACCGACTACATCGACCTCTACCAGATCCACCGCTTCGATCCCACGACGCCCGTCGAGGAGACGATGGAGGCGCTGCACGACATCGTCCGGGCCGGCAAGGTGCGCTACCTCGGCGCGTCGAGCATGAGCACGTGGCAGTTCGCGAAGCTGCAGTACACCGCCGACCTGCACGGCTGGACCCGCTTCATCTCGATGCAGGACCAGTACAACCTCATCCAGCGCGAGGAGGAGCGGGAGATGCACCCGTTCTGCCTCGACCAGGGGATCGGGGTCATCCCGTGGTCGCCGCTGGCCCGCGGCCGCCTCAGCCGCGCCTGGGGCGAGACGACCGGTCGCAGTGAGACGGATGCCTTCGGCCGGACGCTCTACCGTCGGAACGAGGCATCCGATCGCCGCATCGTCGACGCGGTCGCGGCGATCGCCGAGGAGCGCGGAGTCTCGCGCGCCCAGATCGCTCTCGCCTGGATGCTCCGCAAGCCCGCGATCACGGCGCCGATCGTCGGGGCGACCCGCCCGGCGCACCTCTCGGACGCCGTCGCCGCCGTCGGCATCGAGCTGAGCGACGGCGAGATGGAGCGCCTCGAGGAGCCGTACACGCCCCGAGCCGCGGAAGGCTACTGACCCTCGGGCGGGGCCGGACCGCGGCATCCGTCACCTCCCGCGTGCGCGGAAAGGATGCCGCATTCGGGAACGGGACAGTGTCGCGGGGTCGTCGGGCGTCGTCCGAGAAAGTTGACCGAAGTGCCGGTACACCGGCGCCCCGCCGGTGGTGCGACTGCGAACCCGTCGCACATCGTAAGGTGTATTCCGCCCCTCGCACTGGCTTCACTACGCCCACGCGAGGATGATGGACGACCTGGAGACGCCCTACTCACGGCGCATCGCACGCACGACGAGCATCGATGAGGCACGCCACTCGATGCGCGACCTGTACGGGACGACGCTGGCCCTGGTCGCCGACCCTCCCGCCGACTTCCGCTACGAGGCCGCGGCGGTCGCGCACGACGGCTTCTCGGCCGCGACCCTCCGGTTCGGCGGCAGCTGCCGGTCCGGCACCGAGTCGTTCCCCGACCTCGTCGTCGCGCACGCGGCAGCGGGCCGGCATCGGTGGCGGGCGGGGCGCGAGTCGGGACCGGGTTCCGTGCCGTTCCTCGTGCCGCCGGGACGCGACCTGCGCGTCGAGTTCAGCGGCCTGCACATCCGCACGCTCCGCATCGACGGCGACACGGTGCGGCGGACGGCGCAGGCTCTCACCGGCGCCGAGTCGGCGCCGCTGCGCTACGACGGCATCAACGGCGACTCACGTCACCACGCGCTCATGATCGAGTCGCTGCGCTTCGTCGAGGCGACGCTCATCGCCGACCCGTCGCTGCGCGACGCCCCGCTCGTACGGGCGCAGATCATCAACCAGACGATGACGAGCGTCTTGGCGGCGTTCCCGATCGTGGATCTCACGGCCCCGCGCCCGACCGCGACCTCTCGCGCCGTGCGCCGCGCCATCTCGCACATGGAGCAGCACCTGCAGGACCCCATTTCGATCGCCGACATCGCGATCGCGGCCGGCGTCTCGACGCGCGCCCTGCAGTCGGCCTTCCAGCGGCAGTTCGAGATGACGCCCTCGCACTACCTGCGTCGCATGCGCCTGCGCGCGGCGCACGAAGAGCTGCGCACCGCCACCGATGCGCGCGTCGCCGTGCGCGATGTCGCGCGCCGCTGGGGCTTCGTGCACGCCGGGCGCTTCGCCCAGCTCTACGCCGACCAGTACGGCGAGCGCCCGTCCGAGACGCTGCGCCGCTGACGAGGGGGTCGACGGATGCCTCGGCATGGGTGTCGGCTCGGGTGGGGCGTGCGGGGTCCGGCGTGGGGGGCCGTGTGCCGGATCCGGCGTGCGGGGTCCGGATGGGCCATGGCCGCCGGCTCACCGGCGTAGGAGATCGCGCGGAGGTAGGACAATTCCCGCCCCACCGTCCTACCCTCGCTCGGACTCCTACCCCTGTGCGCGCGGGCGCGATGCAGGTGCGACGACGGATGCCTCGGCCGCGGGGTCACCGGCCGGACTGCGCCCCGCTGAAGGCGGCGAAGAAGCGGTTGCGGAAGGCATCCATTCGCCACACCGGAGCGTCACGTGACGGGAGCACTCCCGGCTGCCACCCCCACGCATCGATGCGCGCCATGACCACAGGGTCTTTCGCGATGACCGTGATCGGCACGTCGTGGTCGGCGTCGTCGCCGCTCACGATGCGGGCGGGCTGGTGATCGCCCACCACGACGAGCACGAGGTCGGGCGAGTCATACGTCTCGAGGTAGGAGAAGAGCGCCCCGAGGGAGTACTGGATCGACGCGCCGTACATCTGCCTCACGCGCGCAGGGTCCTGCCACACCACGACCGGGGGATCGCCGGCGGCTGCCTGCGGCGCATAGACCGATCCGTCGCCGAGCTCGTCCCACGGCACGAGGGTCGGCAGCGGCGTCCAGGGCGTGTGCGACGAGACGAAGTCGATCTCGGCCATGACGGGCGCGTGGCCGGGCGTCAGCATGCGGTCGTGGAATCGCCGCCAGGTGAACTGGTCTGGCACGCGGGCGTAGCTGAACATGGGCCCCCGGTATCCGAGGCTGCGCGAGTCGAGGATCGTTCCGTAGCGGTAGAACTCGGAGCCGGCGGCCCAGTCCTCCTTGTTGGAGGGCACGACGTCGACGGTGCTCCAGCCCGCGTCGCGGAACGCGCGGGCGAGGGTGAACCGACCGCTCGCGGTGAGCTGCGCGTACTTCTGCGGGGTGTCGACCCACAGGCCGCTCTGCAGCGTCGAGTGGGCGAGCCAGCTCACGCCCCCGAAGGTCGGCGACGAGAGGAAGGCGCTGCGCGACAGGTATCCGTCGCGGGCGAGCCGGTCGCCGCCGTCGCGCAGGACGCGCTCGACGCCGCTCGAGAAGCTCGATCCGTCGATCGCGACGCGGCCGTAGCTCTCGATGAATGCGAACACGACGTCTTTGCCGGCGAGGGCCGAGAGGAGACCCTCGCCCGGGCCGTAGTCATCCGCGCGCAGCGCGCGCTCGAACGCCTCCCGCTCACGGATGCCGAGAGCCGTCTGCTCCGTCGTCCCGGCGATGGCGCGCGCGGCGTCCGCCGACGCCAGCGGCACACCCGGGGTGAGCTGCGTGCCGAGGAGGGCGCCGACGATCCACGCCGTCGCGACGACGAAGGCCACGCGCCGGCCACCGCGCCCGGCGCCGGCCACCGAGCGGCCCGCACGCAGCGCCGCCGCGGCCAGCGCACAGACGAGCGCCGCGAACACAGCCGCAAGGAGCGCCAGCGCCACCACGAGGCCGACGGGGCCCGTCGTATCGGCCACGACGCCCGCCGCGGCGACGACCTGCGGCCAGTCGCCGTCAGCCTGGAACGGGCGGTCGATCGTCGCCATGAAGGCGAGGTCGAGCCCCCCGAGCATGATCGCCGCGACGACGAGGGCCGCGAAGAGCCCGGCGACGACGATGCGGGCGGCGCGCCACGGCAGCACGAGCATGAGGAGCACGAGCGCGACGGCCTCGAAGGGGATGCCGAGGAGGGCCCGGGGACTCCCCGCGGTGAGCGCGCCGGGAAGGAGCGCCGCGAGGACGATCGTCGCGAAGGCCGCGATCGTCGCCGCGCGGGACTCGCCGGCCTCACGAGGGTAGGAGTCCGCGCGGAGGAAGGAGGTTTCGCGCCGGTGGGTCCTACGTCCGCTCGTTCTCCGACGCTCGTGCACCGCGCCGCTCACCCCGCGCCCATCCACGCCGGGCCCCTCCACACCGCGCCCTGCCACGCCGGGCCGTCCTCCCCGGCCCGCTACGAGCGGGCGAGCGGGCGCCGCTCGCATGCGGACTCGTCGCTCTCGAGGCGGAATCGGCTCGACAGGGCATACCGCAGCAGCACGACGTCGCCGATCTGCCTCGTCTCGGCGAGGGTCGCGCGGTGCTTGGCGTTCCACGGAAAGCGACCGGCCTCGACGAACCGCGGCGCGCGCGCCTCCCCCACGAAGAACGGCGCGACCACGAGCTGCAGCTCGTCGGCCAGCTCGTCCACGAGGAACTGCGTGTGCACATGCCCGCCGCCCTCGACCATCAGCCGCCGCACGCCCCGCGCGCCGAGATCGTCGAGCACGTCGGCCATCGACACCTCGCCGTCGCCCATGCCCACGACGGTCGCGACCCCGTCGAGGCGCGGGGCGAGTCTCGCCACCACGCCATGCGGGCAGTAGACGATCTTCTCGGCATCCCCCTCTCGGAAGAACGCGGCCTCGCACGGGATCTCGCCCGTCGCGGTGACCGTGATCTTGAGGGGCGAGCACGGCAGCCCTGCCGCCGTGCGCCGCAGCTGCCGCTCCTCGCTGCGCACGAGCAGCCGCGGGTCGTCGCGGCGCACCGTCGACGCGCCGACCAGGATCGCGTCGCTGTCGGCGCGCAGCTGGTCGACGCGGTCGAAGTCGGCGCTGTTCGACATCGGCAGCTTGCGCGGGTCGGCGCTGTCAAGGTAGCCGTCGATCGACATCGCGCAGCTGAGGGTCACGTACGGGCGCGGCATCTCAGCGCCCCCCTAGGGGGGCGAGCACGCGGGCAGAGCGGCTCGCGACGCCGGCGCGGCGGCGGCGCAGAACGGATGCCGCGATCACGGCGAGCCCCGGAGTCACGGCGATGAGCGCGAGCACGCCGTACGCGGTCGAGACGGCCACGCCCGTCGCCGACCCGAGGCCGACCGTCGCGAAGGCCCAGCCCGCGGCACCTTCGCGCGGCCCCCACCCGCCGATGTTGAGCGGGATGGAGCCGGCGAGCACGGCGATGAGACCGACCGCAGCCAGTCTCGGCGGGGAGGCCGCGACGCCGACCGCGAGCGCGGCGACGACGAAGGTCGAGACGTGGCAGATGACGACCACGAGCGAGGCGACGACGACGCCCACCACCGTGCGCCGTCCCGCGAAAGCGGACCGGAGATGCGCGAGCTCGCGCATCACGATCGCGCGGGCACGCCGACTCATCGTCGCTGCGAAGGCGATCCCGACGCAGGCGACGACGACCGCGAGGAGCATCACGCCCACAGCGGGAGCGTATGCCCAGACGCCGAGCGATGCCAGTACGACGGCGGCAAGGCCCAGCTGCACCACCTGGCCCGCCGTACGCTCGGCGACGACGGCACGCGACGCGTGCGCGACCTGGTCGACGTCGCGCCCGTGCGCGACGGCCCGGTGCACGTCGCCGGCGACGCCGCCGGGAAGCACCGAGTTGAGCAGCTGCGAGCGGTAGTAGGCGGCGAGCGCTCCGGTCGTCCGCAGAGGGATGCCGAGTCCCCCCGCGATGAGCCGCCAGCGCCACGCGGCGGCCCACGTGGCGACGGCCGCGAGCCCGAGGGCGGCGGCGATCGGGCCCGCCGAGAGCGATGCGAGCCCACGGACGAACGGCGCACCGCCCACCTGGAGCGCGATGGCGACGAGGATCGTCGCGCCGACCGCGGCCTTCGCCCACCCCCGCGCACGCCGCGACGCGAACGCGGCGCGGATCCTCATGATCACGGCGCGGATCCTGGTGATCTCAGTCGGTGCGGTCATGTCGGCGAGGCCAGCAGGTCGGCGTGATGGATGACGACGCGCAGCTCGTCGCGGGCGAGCTGGCGCATGCGCCGGAGGATGTATTCGTCGCCCCACTCCAGAAGAGCGGGGCGCTGCTCGATCGCGGCGGCGACCCATCCCTCCAGCCACCCCGCGGTCAGTGCGGGGTCGGCGGAGCCCAGGCGCCACGGCGAGTCGGCGAGCCGGACGCTCCACCCGGCGCGGCGGAACGACTCTGCCGCGGTGGCCGCGGCATCCGGACCCAGCAACTGCCGCCCGTCGGCGAGACGGCGCTGGTGGTCGTTGAACGCCTCCTGGAAGACGTGATCTCCGGGGTCGGCGGGCTCGAGCCGGACGCGGCCGACGACGCTGAGGCTGAAGAGCGCGGGGGCGCCGGCCGCGACGCACGCCTCGACCACGGCATCGAGCTCTTCGCGGGTCAGCACGTCGAGGAGCGCCGACGCCGTGACGAGCGATGCGCCGGCGAGGTCTTCGGGACAGAGATGCTCGACGTGCTCGACGCTCGTCTCGACGTCGACGGCTGCTCCTTCGGCGTCGACGCCGCGGCTCGCCGCCGCGCGGGCGAGAAGGTCGCGGTTCCAGTCGTGGAGCACCCACGTCTGCGGTCCGGGGAGGAAGGGGGCGAGCCACCGCATCATCGACCCCGTGCCGCTGCCGAGGTCGTGGACGATCAGGGGGCCGTCCACCAGCCGGGCCGCGGCCTCGGCGAGCCGCCGGGAGCGGGAGCGGGCGTCTGTCTGCTCGCGCAGCGTGAGCCACTCGGCGGAGACGAGGATGACGTCGGTCATCGCGCCTCCTCGAGTGCGGCCGCGACGTGCGCGGCGGTCTCGTTCCACCCGGGCACCCGCAGGCGATCGCGTCGGGCCGTCGCAGTGAGGCGGGATCGGAGGTCGGGGTCGGTCATCCAGCTACGGAGCACGTCGGCGAGTGCAGCCGGGTCGCCGGGCGGCACGAGGGTCGCGGCGGAGGTCGTGCGCGTCGCCTCGGGGATGCCGCCCACGTCGCTCGCGACGACCGGGATGCCCCGGCGCAGCGCGTCGGCGACGACCATGCCGTAACTCTCGACGCGTGACGGGGCCACGACGAGGTCGGCGCGATGATAGGCGTCGTCGAGGGAAGGTCCGGAGAGGACGCCCGCGAGGAGGACCTGCCCCGCGATGCCCGCGGCATCGATGCGGCGCTCGACGGCCAGGGCGAAGGCCGGATCGACGTCGAGCGCGCCGGCGATCGTGCACGTCCAGCCGGCGCCTGCGTCGAGCTGCGCGAGGGCGTCGACCAGCACGTCCTGTCCCTTGTGCGGCGCGACGACGCCGATGCACAGGAACGACGTGCCCTCCGGCGTGCCCTCCGCCGCCGAGGCCTCCTCGGCACCGGGCGGCGCGACGACGACCGCGTCCTCGCCGACGGTCCCGCTCTCGGTGAGCCGGCGGGCGGTCCAGGCACTCGTCGCGACGATGCGCGCGGCCGCGGCGAACGCACGCCTCTCGCCCTCGACGGCGCCGGCATCGGCATCCGGGAACGCCGTCGAGTCCATGTGCGCGAGCACGACGATCCGCAGCCGCTTCGCCTCGACCGCGACCGCCTCCGACGCGTGCGCCGCGACGAGTCCGTCGATGAGCACGAGTCCGCCGTCTTCGACGGTGCGCAGAGCGGATGCCGCGGCCTCCCCCGTCGCCGTCACGAGAGGCACCTTCCATCCGAGCGCGGCGAGCCCCTCGCGCACCCGCAGGTCGAAGACGTTGCCCCCGCTCACGCGCGCCGGGTCGTCGACCCCCTCGGGGACGACGAAGGTCACGGCGCGCGGAGGGGTCACAGATCGACCTCGTACGACGCCCAGGCGATGTGCGACTCATGGAGGGTCACGACGATGCCGCTCAGTCCCGCCCCGCCGAGCTCGCCCGCGCGGGCGAGCTCGACGAGCCGGTCGGCGACATGGCGGCACAGGCGCTCGGTCGTCGTGTTGACCCCGCGGAACTGCGGCTCGTCATCGAGGGTGCGATATGACAGGGGCGAGAGGATGCCGCGCAGCGCCTCCGACGCACGCCCGATGTCGACGACCACGCCGTCGGCGTCGAGCTCGGCGGCCCGGAACGTCGCATCGACGACGAACGTCGCGCCGTGCAGCCGCTGCGCGGGCCCGAACATCTCGCCGGTGAAGCTGTGCGCGATCATCATGTGGTCGCGGACGGTCAGGGAGTAGGTCATGCGGCGTCTCTCCAGTCGATCGTGTGGCACAGGCCCGGGGTCGAGCCGTCCGCGATCCCGGCCATGATGCCCGGCAGGTCGCGCCAGGACGAGTCGCCGGTCAGGAGCGCGTCGAACGCGGGGTCGCGCAGCAGCGCGACGGCGAGCGCCATCCGATCGGCGAAGGAGCGCGTGCCACGACGGCGCGGCGACACCATGCCCACCTGGCTCGAGCGGATCGACAGGCGCCGGGAGTGGAAGGCCCCGCCGAGGTCGAGGGTCACGGAGCGATCGCCGAACCAGCTCGCCTCGATGATCTCGCCCTCGGTCGCGGCGCAGCGGAGGGCGAGCTGCAGCCCCGCCTCCGAGCCGCTCGTGTCGATCACGAGATCGCGCTCGTCCGGCGCCTGATCGGGGAGGCAGAAGGCCACGCCGAGCCGCTCGCACACGGCCGCCTTGTCGGGGTCGACGTCGATGATCGCCACGTCGGCGCCGGGAAGACCAGAGGCGATGCGCGCGACGGCGCAGCCGATCATGCCGGCTCCGATGACGGCGATCCGGTCGCCGACGAGGGGCGCGGCATCCCACAGCACATTGACGGCGGTCTCGACGGCACCGGCGAGCACGGCGCGGCGTGCCGGGATGTCGGCGGGCACGACCGCCACCGCACTGTCGGGCACGACGAACGCGGACTGGTGGGGGTAGAGCGTGAAGACGGTGCGGCCGATGAGGGCGCGCGGCCCGTCTTCGACGACGCCGACGTTGAGATACCCGTACTCGACGGGCGCGGGGAAGTCGCCGCGCTGGAACGGCGCGCGCATGCGGGTGTGCTCGCTCTCGGGCACTTCGCCGCGGAAGACGACCGACTCGGTGCCACGGCTGATGCCGGTGTAGAGCGTGCGCACGAGCACCTCCCCGCGGCGCGGTTCGTCGAGCGGCTGCCGCCGGAGAGCCCCGTGACCCGGACGCTCCACCCAGAACGCTGTCGCCTGCCTCATGCCGCTGCGATCCGCAAGTGAACGACGCGGGGGGTCGGATCCGTTCCATGAGTGGTACCCATGGAAGAGGAACGGACGGCGTGATGGAAAAGGTTCAGCTCGTGCCGCTGTGGTCTGTGGCCGGCGGCGTCGCCGGACTGGTCGTGCTCACCGCGATGGGACATCTGTCACCCCTTGGTTGGATTGCCGGTATCGCCTACCTTGTCGTCTCCGACGTCCTTCTGGCGAGGGGGTTGCATGCGAGCGGTCTGACCCGCTTCGGACCCGCCAACGCCGCGACGCTCGTCCGCTCGACCCTCGTGGGCCTCGTGACGGCGCTCGTCGCGACGGGGCTGTTCGCTGCGGGGGCGGGCGGCGCGGGGCCCGGCGAGACGGGGTTCGGCGGCGGTCTTGTCGGGGCGTCCACACAGGAGGTGCGGGCCGCGCTGCTCGTCGGCCTCGCCGCGCCCGCGCTCGCCCTCGATGCGGTGGACGGGTGGATCGCACGGCGCACCGGCACGACGAGCGACCTCGGCGCGCGGTTCGACATGGAGGTCGACGCGTTCCTCCTGCTCGTCCTCGGCCTCGCCGTGGCGCCGGCGCTCGGCTGGTGGGTCGTCGCGATCGGAGCACTTCGCTACGCCTTCGTCGCCGCCGGGTGGATCTGGCCGTGGATGAACCAGACCCTGCCCCCGAGGTACTGGCGCAAGGTCGTGACGGCTGTGGCGGGCATCGCGCTGGTCGTCGCGGCAACCGAGCTCCTCCCGCTGTGGGTCGCTCAAGCCCTTGTCGGGGTGGCGCTCGCTCTGCTCCTGGAGTCGTTCGGGCGGGATGTCATCTGGCTCGTCCGCGCGCATCGGCGGGCCGCGGCGCGCACCCCGGTGTGGGCGGCCGTGCGCCGATCGGCCGGCGAACCCGGGGCCTGACGGCGCCGGCCGGCCCCCCACCTCGCTTCGCCCGCTCGGGGACCGGGGACTGCTCGAGCACGGGTCTCAGTCCTCGGTGCGGCGCCGCCGCGCGATGCCCACCACGATGAGCACGACTCCGACCACCGCGACGATGGGGCCCACGATGGCCCACACCGTCGAGCCGGTCATCGCCGACCCGCCCAGCACGCCGATCCCCTGCAGAGTCCACACGATGCCGACGACGACGAGGATCGCACCGGGCACGACGAACGGCCATATCCGCTTCACGCTGACACCGTACTTCGGCCGGGCGCCGCGCGACAGGGGTGCGGGCTCGCCGAGCCTGCGGCATCCGTCAACCGTCAGGCGCCGTGCCTCACGCGAGCGGCGCGAACGGCACGAGCGGAGGACGCTCGACGGTGGTGGCGAGGCTCACACGCGATCCGGATGCCGCGGACTCAAGGATCCCCGTCATGATCTCGAGCACGTGCAGGCCCATGTCGCCCGACGCGCGCGGAGCGACGCCGTCCGCCGCGCGGAGGAGATCGAGCAGCCCGATGCCGCGCGCCGCGCCCGCGATGCCGGCGCGCAGCGCGACGGGCGTCCAGCCCGAGCCGCCGAGCGCGTGGAGCGACACGTCGCCGTCGAAGTGGTTCGGGTCGGGGACGCCGAGCGATCCGGTCTCGCCGTGCACCTCGATCGGCGGAGCCTTGGTCGCGGTGCCGTCGAACGTCGTGGTGAGGGTCGACAGCGCCCCCGAGGCGTGCTCGAGGATGCCGGTGACGTGCGAGTCCACGTCGACGGGAACGCGCTCACCGGCGCGGTCTCCGCTCGCGATGACGCGCTCCGAGCGCAGGCGGCTGCCCGCGCCGATCACCGACGTCACCGGGCCGAGGAGCTGCACGAGCGCCGTCACGTAGTACGGCCCCATGTCGAGGAGCGGGCCGCCGCCGGGCTGATAGTAGAAGTCGGGGTTCGGGTGCCAGCGCTCGTGCCCTGGGGTGACCATCTGCGCCGTCGCGGCGACCGGGCGTCCGATCTCGCCCGCGTCGACCACGGCCCGCGCGGTCTGCACACCCGTGCCGAGCACCGTGTCGGGCGCGCAGCCGACGCGCACGCCGGCGGCCTTCGCGGCGCGGACGATCTCCTGCGCATCCGCGAAGGAGGCCGCGAGGGGCTTCTCGCCGTAGACGTCCTTGCCGTGCGCGATCGCGGCGAGCGCGATCTCGGCGTGCGCGGCCGGGATCGTGAGGTTGAGGACGACGTCGACGTCGGCGGCGGCCACGAGCTCGTCGACCGACCGCGCGCGAGCCGACGGCAGGGCGCCGGCCACGGCATCCGCCCGCGCACGATCGAGATCGGCGACAGCGGTGATCTCGACGTCCGGTGCGGCCGTGAGGGTCTCGAGGTAGACCTTCGAGATGAAGCCGAGTCCTACGATGCCGATGCGGTGCGGGCTGCCCACAGCATTCCCCTCTCGATGATGGTGCGCACGCTCGGGTGATCGAGCACGTCGGGACTGTGGCCGGGCGTCGTGACGACGATGCGGCCCGCGCCCCACTCGCGCGTCCAGACGGCGGGCGAGGTGTGGGGGCGGCGCCACGGCTGCTCCGGCTCGGCGGGGTGCGTCGTCGTGGCGAGCACGTCGTTGAGCTCGTCGAAGAGCACCCAGTACTGCTCGGTGCGCAGCGTGAAGTCGTCGAGGCCTTCCGTGATCGGATGCCTCCGCCCGAGCTCGGTGAACTCCACGGTGTAGTCGCGGTAGTTCTCCTCGCCCTCGGCGCGCTCGACCCCGGGCCCCACAGCGGGATGCGTCGCGAACTGCCCGCCGACGAGCTGGAGGTAGTCCGACGATGCTCGGAACGAATCCGCGATGCCGCCGTGCCAGCCGGTCAGGCCCGTGCCGGCCTCGACGGCGGCGCGGAGCCCCGCGAGCTCCTCGCGCGAGATCTCCGACATCGTGACGGACTGCACGATGAGATCGGTCGCGGCCAGTTCGTCCGCGTCGGCGTAGACGGCCGTCGTCTCCTCGACGCGCACGTCGAACCCGCTCTCGCGCAGGAACGGCAGGAACCGCTCCGTCGCTTCGACGGGCTTGTGCCCGTCCCATCCCCCGCGCACCACGAGGGCCTTCCGTGTCGGCGTCGCCATCGAACACCACCTCCGGCTCACGACGATGCCAGCCCGCGGCATCCGTCGTCCGAATACTGCGCAAAAATAGGGCGATGAGCGACGACGCGATCCGACGGGCATCGCTCGCCGACGTCGCCGAGGCGGCGGGCGTCTCGGCGAGCACGGCCTCACGCGTGCTGTCGCGTCGCGGCGACTACTCGCCCGCGACGCGGCGCGGCGTGCTCGACGCGGCGGCGCGGCTCGGCTACGACCGCGGCACGACGCCGCGGGGGCGGAGGGCCCAGACCGACCAGCGGCTCATCGAGCTCGTGCTCGGCGGCCTCGGCGGCCCGTGGACGCACCAGGCGATCCTCGGCGCGCACGAGCGGGCGTTCGCCCTCGGCTACGACCTCGTGCTGACGAAGGAGCGCGACGACCCGCTCGATGACTGGCCCGCCCGCGTCGCGGCACGGCGCTCGTCGGGCGTGGTCTTCGCGATCATCACGCCGACCCGGCGACAGCTCGACCTCATCGCCGACTTCGCCGTCCCGAGCGTCGTTCTCGATCCGCGGGCCGACACCGAGCCCGGGATCGTCACGGTCGGGGCGACGAACCGCAGGGGCGGGGCGGATGCCGCGCACCACCTCGTGTCGCAGGGCTACGAGCGCTTCGTCTTCGTCACGAGCGCCCTGCGCTACCGGTTCGGCCGGGCGCGCGAACAGGGCTTCCGCGAATCCCTCGCCCGGGAGGTGCCCGAGGCACGTGTGGAGGTCATCGACGCCGACTGGATCGGCGGGGTCTCGCGTGCCGGGATCGAGCGGCTCGTCGCGCTGTCGGCGGATGCCCGACTCGGCGTCTTCGCCGTCAACGACGCCGTCGCCCACACGGTGATCTCAGCCATGTTGAGGGCGGGGCGGCGCGTTCCCGACGAGATCGGCGTGATCGGCTTCGACGACGAGCCGAGGCCGGCCGGCGGCATGCCGCTGTCGACGATCCGCCAGCCGATCCACGAGATGGCCGCCCTCGCCGTCGACCTCGTCGACAGGCTGGGGCGCGGCGTGGTGCTCCCCGAGCACCAGATCGAGCTGCCGACGGAGCTCGTCGTGCGCCGCTCCACCTCGTCGCTTTAGCCGGTCTCGTCGCCCGCGTCGGCCTCGTCGACATCCATGAGCAGCCGCAGGAGACGGATGAGCTCGGCCCGGTCGCGCGGGCTCACGCCGGCGAGGGCCTCCTCCTCCCGTCGCACGAGCTCGCGCATCGCGATGTCGACGCGGGTCGCGCCCTCCGCCGTGATGCGCACGAGGATGCTGCGCCCGTCGTTCGGGTTGGGCTCCCGCTCGATCAGGCCGCGCTCCATGAGACTCGCGAGCCGCGCCGACATGCCGGCGCTGCTGGTCATGGTCCGCTCGATCAGCTGTGCCGGCGCGAGCTGATGCGGCGGATCGGCGCGGCGGAGCGCCGCGAGCACGTCGAATTCCCACGCCGCGAGCCGCGCCGTGCGGAACGCCCCCGCGCGCAGGCGTGCGAGACGGGCCGCGACCCGGCGCAGCCGCGACATGACGTCGAGGGGCGTGAGGTCGACGTCGGGAAGCCGCTGCCCCCACGCATCGATGAGCAGATCGACCTCGTCATCCCGCACGGCCATGGTTCGACCGTACTTGCTCAGCACGACCCGTCGCACGCGCGCGCGCTCGCGAGCGCCACTGTTTCCTGCGAGCGCCACGTCGCGCGACGTAGCGTTCGCAGGAAACTGCAGCCCTCGACGACGGCGACCCGCTCACGGCGTCAGGACCGCGAGCCGCTGCGTCGCGCGTGTCATGGCGACATAGCGGTCGACCGCCCCCTCGATCCCCTCGCCGAAGTCGTCGGGGTCGACGACCACGACGAAGTCGAACTCGAGCCCCTTGGCGTGCTCGGGATCGAGCGAGCGCACGCGAGCCGAGTCGGGGAAGCCGGGCGCGCCGATGACGCACGCGACCCCCTCCCCCTCGGCGTGGGCGACGAGCCACTCGGCGACGAGCTCGTCGAGTTCCGCCGCCCGCCCGTGATGCACCGGGATGCCCGCCGCCCGGATCGAGGTGGGCACGTTCGCGTCGGGGATGGCCGCGCGGATGACCGGCTCGGCGACGGCCATGACCTCCTCGGGGGTGCGGTAGTTGATCGTGAGCGACCGGAGCGAGACGTCGTGCAGCCCGATCCGCGCGAGGCGCTCCTCCCACGATTCCGTGAAGCCGTGGCGGGCCTGCGCGCGGTCGCCGACGATCGTGAAGCTCCGCGACGGGCAGCGGCTCAGCAGCATCCGCCACTGCGCGTCGGTCAGCTCCTGCGCCTCGTCGACGATGATGTGCGCGAACGGCCCCGCGAGCAGATCGGCGTCGGGACGGACGATCCCCGACTCGTCCTCGAGCGAGTTCACGAGATCCTGCCCGCGGAGCATCGTCATGATGAGCATCTCCGAGTCGTCGGCCGCGATGAGCTCATCGGCGACACGCTCGCGCTCGGCCCGCTCCGCCGCGAGAGCGGCCTCGCGCTCGCGTGCACGCCGCGCGGCGGCGGGATCGCCGAGGCGCCGGCGGGCGGCATCGAGCAGCGGGAGGTCCGACTCGGTCCAGGCCGCGGCATCCGTTCGCTGCAGCAGCTGCACCTCTTCGCGGGTGAGCCACGGGGCGCATCTACGGAGGTACGCCGGCACCGACCAGAGGTCCGCGACGACGACGGATGCCTCGATCAGCGGCCACGCCCGCTGGAAGACGCGGGCGAGCTCCTCGTGGCGCGCGAGCGCGCGGCGCAGCTGGTGCGGCGGCACCTCGCCGCCGAGCTGGTCGCCGAGGATCTCGAGCACCGTCTCCCACACCTGGTCGCGCGCTTCGTTGTGCGGGGTGCCCGGCTCGGGCGACGCGAAGGCCTCGGCCCAGTCCGCGGGCGTCAGCAGGAGGTCGGCCCACGTCGTCTCGATGACGAGCGGCGTCGTCGGCGGCTCCTCGTACAGCGCGACGGCGGGCTCGATCGCGGCGACCATGCGGGAGTCGGCCTTGAGCCGCGCGACGGCCGGGTCGGTCTCGGCGCGCGCGCCGGCGCCCTCGCGCACGAGGTCGCGGATCATGCACGTCTGCACCGACTCCTCGCCGAGGCTCGGGAGCACGTCCGACACGTAGGCGAGGTACTGCTCGTGCGGCCCGACGAAGAGCACCCCGCCGCTCCCCCGCCCGAGCCGCGGGTCGGCGTAGATGAGGTAGGCGGCGCGGTGCAGCGCGACGACGGTCTTGCCCGTGCCGGGGCCCCCGTCGACGACGAGCGCGCCCTCGGAGGGGGCGCGGATGATGGCGTCCTGATCGGCCTGGATCGTGCCCAGCACGTCGCGCATGCGCGCCGACCGGTTCGAGCCGAGGCTCGCGATGAACGCGGACTGGTCGTCGAGCGCGGCGGCGGACTCGAGGCCTTCGGGCGTGAACACCTCGTCCCAGTAGTCCCGCACGCGCCCGCTCCCCCAGCGGTAGCGACGGCGGCTCGCGAGGCCCTGGGGGTTCGCGTGCGTCGCGGCGAAGAAGGGCTCGGCCGCCGGTGCGCGCCAGTCGACGAGGAGGCGGTGGCCCGCGGCATCCTGCAATCCGAAGCGCCCGATGTACACGGGCTCGCCGTCCTCGGGCACGATGCGGCCGAGGCACGCGTCGAGGCTGAAGCGGCGCAGGGTCCGCAGTCGCGCGCTCAGGCGGTGGATGTCGAGGTCGCGGTCGAGGGCGGCCTGGCCCTCGCCGACGGGCGCGAGCCGCAGCGCGTCGAGGCGGCGCGAGAGGTCGGCGATCGTGTCGGCGAGGCTCTCGGCGATGGCCGCGAAGTGCCGGTCGTCGCGCTCGGTGAGAGCGGGGTCGGCCTTGGCGGCGAGGTTCTCGGGCAGATCGAAGACGCTGGTGGTGAGAGGCGACATGCGGTGGACTCCACTTCCGGGGTGGTGCTCGCCTGCTGTGAGGATGCCGGAGAGATCGCGCCCGGTCGGGGGATTCGACACGATCTCCCGGACGCGAGCGCCACTCCCCGACCGGGACGCGGCCGAGAGGCGGGCGGCGAGGGCGAAGCGAGGATCGATTCTGCCCCGACAGGGGGCCCTTGCCGCAAGCCCCACCCCCCTCCGTACAATGGAAGGGGAACAGGGGCGCGCTCAGGGGTGGGCGAGCAGCTTCTCCAGCAGTGCGAGCGCCTCGTCCTGCGGAGCGTCGGGGTCGAGCAGCCACTGGGTCTGAAGGCCGTCGGATGCCGCGATCACGAGCGCCGCGACCGCGTCGGGGTCGACGTCCTCGCGCAGGACGCCGTCGCGCTGATGGCCTCGCACGAGCTCGGCGAGTTCGTGGCGCAGCGCCGCGAACCGACGGGTCGCGAAGTCACGGGCGGCGGGATGCCCTTCCTCCAGCGCGGCGGCGACGAGCATCGAGTAGAGCTGCACGAGACCAGCGACGGTGCGGTTGCGGCGCGCGGACTCCTGCATGATCCCGACCGGCGTCGCATCGGACGAGTGTGGATCGTCCCGGTCGCCGCGGCGCTCGAACTCGCGGTAGACCTCGACCAGCAGCGCCTCCAGCGAGCCGAAGTGGTGCGTCAGGGCCGCGTGGGTGACGCCCACCTCCTGCGCGATGGCGCGGAGGCTCGTCTTGTCGGAGCCGCGCTCGGCGAAGACCTCGATCGCCCGGTCGAGGATCTCCTGGCGACGCGCGACGCCCTTCGCGTACGACCCGCGCGGACGGGGCGGAAGGGCTTCGTCGGTCACGTCAGCATCCTATCCACACAAAACCTCCACGCGGAGGTTTGTTGTGCTAGCGTCGGTTTTCACGAGCGGATGCCTCGTCCCTTTCATCGCCGAATCAAGGAGCCCTGACCGATGCCGGTCCTCACGTCCATCCAGTTGTTCACCCTCCGCGAGGCGCTCGAGAGCGACCTCGACGGCACGCTGGCCGAGGTCGCCGCCCGCGGCTTCACGGCCGCCGAGCCCTACGACTTCGTGCGCCGCGCCGAGCCCCTCGCCGCCGCGCTGTCGGCGCACGGCATCGCCGCCCCCTCTGGGCACGCCTTCCTCGCGTCGGAGTCGTTCGTCAATCCCGACGGCAGCGGCACGACCCTCCCCGTCCCGACGCCGGCAGAGGTCTTCGCCGCTGCCAAGACGCTCGGCATGGGCATCGTGATCGACCCCTACACGGCGCCCGACCGCTGGCAGAGCGTCGAGCAGATCGAGCACACCGCGCGGCTGCTCAACGCCGCCGCCGAGATCGGTGAGGCAGAAGGCATCCGCGTCGGCTATCACAACCACGCGCACGAACTCGAGGCGACCTTCGACGGCAAGACCGGGCTCGAGGTGCTCGCGGGCCTCCTCGACCCGCGCGTCGTGCTCGAGGTCGACCTGTACTGGGTCGCGCGGGGCGGCGTCGATCCCGTCGCACTGCTCGAGCGCCTCGGCGACCGCGTCGTCGCCGTGCACGCGAAGGACGGCACGCTCGACCCCGAGGCCGTCGCGGCCTACCCCCCGGCCGATCAGGTGCCCGCCGGCGCGGGCGTCGTGCCGCTCGCAGACGCGATCGCCGCCGCGCCCGCGCTCGAGCTCGCGATCGTCGAGTTCGACCACTACGAGGGCGACCTCTTCGACGCGGTCGAGAAGAGCCGCCTCTACCTCGACGGGATCGTCCGCTGATGGCGGGCTCGGGTCCCGTCGGCGTCGGGCTCATCGGCGCCGGCAACATCAGCGATCAGTACCTCGCGCACCTCACGACCTTCCCCGACGTGCGGGTGCTCGCCGTCGGCGACGTGCTGGAAGATCGCGCTCGCGAGCAGGCCGCGAAGTACGGCGTGCCGTCGGCGGGCAGCGTCGACGTCGTCCTCGGCCACCCCGACATCGAGATCGTCGTGAACCTCACGATCCCGGCGGCGCACGTCGAGGTCTCCGAGGCCATCCTCGCGGCGGGCAAGCACGTGTGGAGCGAGAAGCCGATCGGCATCGATCGCGAGTCTTCGCTCGGGATGCTCGAGAAGGCGGATGCCGCGGGCCTGCGCGTCGGTCTCGCCCCCGACACGGTGCTCGGCCCCGGAGTCCAGACCGCCAAGCGCGCGATCGCCCGCGGCGACATCGGCCGCCCCCTCTTCGCCTCGACGAGCTTCCAGTGGCAGGGCCCGGAGATCTTCCACCCGAACCCCGGCTTCCTCTACGCGCGCGGCGGCGGGCCGCTGCTGGACATGGGCCCCTACTACGTCTCGGCGCTCGTCCACGTCTTCGGTCCCGTCGCATCGGTCGCGGCGCTCGGCCTCAAGGGCTCGGAGTCGCGGCTCGTGCAGGTCGGCCCGCTCGCGGGCGAGGAGTTCCCCATCGAGATCCCGTCGACCGTCTCGGCGCTGATCAGCTTCGAGGACGGCGGCCAGGCGCAGAGCCTGTACAGCACCGACTCGCCGCTGCTGCGCCACGGCGTGGTCGAGATCACCGGCACCGAGGGCACGATGGTCATCCCCGACCCCAACACCTTCGGCGGCGGTGGCGCGATCACGATCACCCGTCCGCTCACGCAGGCCGTGGTGCCGCCGGCCCCCGTCATCCAGGAGACGCTCGACGTCCCGCTGGAAGGCGTGCTCACCGGCCGCGGCCTCGGGCTGCTCGATATGGCCCGCGCGATCCGCGCCGGTCGTCCCCACGTCGCGACCGGACGCTTCGGGTACCACGTGCTCGACACGCTGCTGGCGATCGAGGAGTCGGTCGAACGCGGCTCGTTCGTGCCCGTCGAGAGCACCCTCGACGAGGTGGGCTCCCTCGCGGCGGATTTCGACCCCCTGGCGGTCACCCTCTGAGGCATCCGCTCCTCGAACCGGCGTCGCCCTCGGGCGGCGCCGGTTCGTCGTTCCCCTTCCCTCTCCCCCTCCTCCTCCCCCTGCCACGAGCCGACCACCGGAAGGGTCTGGCCCGGGGGCGCGGCCCGCATAGGGAAGCGCGGACACGGCAGAGCGCACGCGGCACGACGAAGGGCGGCGTCGCCGGGCTTCCGCCCGGCACCGCCGCCCTCGTGCGTGACTAGCCGCAGACCGCTCCCGCGTAGGTCGCCGTCGAGGTCGACGTGACGGGAGCCCCGCCGATCGTCGCCGTCGCGGTGACCTCGACGGAGCCGCCCTCGAGGTTCGCCAGACGCGTGCTGAACGCCTGCGAGGTGGCCTTGCCGGCCGCGAGGGACGCGATGTCCTTCGTGCCGTAGGCCGTCTTGACGCTGAGCGAGGCCGCGACCTCGTCGACGTTCTTGGTCGTGACGATCAGCGTGGCCTTGCCGGCGACGCAGCGCGTGGCGGTCGACAGCTCGATCTTCGGCCCCTTGGCGGGCAGCGTGATCGTCTGCGGCGCGACGCTCTCGAGCGTCGGCGTGACAGCCTTCATGAGGCCGTCGGCGCCGAACTCCAGCTTGTCGATCGTCGTCTCACGGTGCGTTCCGTCGCCACCGGGCATCCCGAAGCGGTGGTACGCGATGTACCAGTCGTCGGTTCCCGGCACGTTGATGATCGAGCTGTGACCGGTGCCCTTGATGCCGAGCGCCAGGTTCTTCTGCAGGATCACGCCACGGTAGGTCCACGGCCCGTTGATGCTCGTCGCCGTCGCGTAGCCGACGCGGTAGTTCTCCGAGCCGGTGTCGTCGATCGAGTACGTCAGGTGGTAGAGCCCGTCGCGGTAGTTGAGGAAGACGCCCTCGCGGAAGTCGGTCAGACCGTTGATCCGCTGGTAGGTGCCCGCCTTGATCGACACCATGTCGTCGTTCAGCTCCGCGATGACCGGCGAGCCGTTGCCCCACGCGAGGTACCACTTGCCCGTCACCGGGTCGTGGAAGGCCGCGGGGTCGATCGCCTGCCCCGACGTGACGGCCTCGTTGTTGAGGATCATCGCCGTCGGCTGCGCGATGAACGGCCCCTCGGGGCTGTTCGCCACGGCGACGCCGATCGTCTTGCGGTTGTACGTCGGGTTGTGACCGCTGAAGTAGAAGTAGTACTTCCCGTCACGCTCGATGATCGTCGGAGCCCACGCGTTGCCCGTCGCCCACGGCACGTTGCCGTTGGCGCCGTCGAGCGTGAGGAACGGCTCGGCCGAACGCGTCCAGTCCACGAGGTTCTTCGACTTCCACACGTAGAACGTGTTGCCGCCCCAGCCGGCCAGGCCGTCGGTCGTCGCGTAGATGTAGTACGTGTCGCCGAAGACCGCGATGTTCGGGTCGGCGTAGAACCCGGGGAGCACGGGGCTGTTGACCACGCGCGCCTCGAACTTCCACGTGACCGTCCCGCCGTCCGGCTTGGTGAGGGTGTAGTCCACCGGCTGGCTCAGGTCGACCGTCGTACCCGAGGCGGGCGAGACGGTGGCACCGGGAACCGTCGAGAACGTCGGGGCGAGAGCCGAGACATCCGTCCCCTTCTTCACCGGGAGCACGACCGTGTGGGCCGTCGCGTCGACGATCGGCGCGAGCTTGAGCGCGTCGGCGTTCGAGAGCGACACATCCAGCAGCTGGTCGGTGACGCCCGCGTTGGAGAGCACCTCCGTGGCCGACAGTGCGCGGTTGTACACCTTGACGTTGTCGAACCAGCCCTGGAAGTACCCGTCGGCCGAGTAGAACGACTTGCCGAGGTACGCGGCGAGGTTCGTGCCGAGGTCGCCGATCTTGGCGGTCAGGGCGTCGTTCTGGCCGAGCTTGATCCCGTCCGAGTACACCGTCATCTTGTTGTCCTCGAAGACGACGTCGATGTGGTGCCACTGGCCCGAGGCCACGCTGCCGGTCACGGCCGACTCGTTCTGCCACGACGACTGGGTGATGGCACTGCGCACATCGCCGCCGCGCACGCGGAGGAAGTAGTACTTGTTCGTGTCGGCGCCCAGCGCGAAGGTGAAGAAGTTGCCGCTGGACTTCTCGGACTTGACGTCCATCGAGACCGTCGCGGTGTTGCGGCCGTCGAAGAAGCCGGTCGGGAACGACGCGAAGCCGTTCGCCGAGCCGTCGAGCTTCAGCGCCTTGCCCTTGACCGCGTCGGTCGCGACCGCCGCCGTCCCGCTCGCCGTGAGGTGAGCCGTGCCCACCGAGTCCTTGAGCGTGCCGTCATCGAACGTGTACGTCGCGATGGGGTTCTGCTGGGGCTGCTCCGGCTCGCCCGGGTCGACCGGCTGGTCGCCGTAGGCGGCGAGCAGGCGCTCCTGCTCGGCGGCCGACAGACGCAGCACCGAGCCGTGGCGGAAGGCCTGGTCGAACGAGTACTGGTTCGCACCGGTCCCCGCGCTCAGCTGCGTGAACTGCAGGCTCGCCAGCGTCGTCGCGGTCTGCGCGTAGTAGCCGCTCTGGTCGCCCATCACCGACCAGCGCCCGTCGGGGAGCTGGTAGACGGTGAGGCCCTCCATCGAGGCGCGCATTCCGTGAGCGGATGCCTCGCCCCGGGCGATCACGGTGGTCCAGGGACCATCGAGGCTCGGCGCGGTGTCGACGACCGTGTTCCAGTCCGACGTCGCGAAGCGGTAGTAGGTGTCGCCTTCCTTCGCGATCGTCGTGTCGATGATGTTCGGGCCGGTGAGGCCATCGCCCTTGGCGTTGAGCGACTGCCAGATCTCGGGCTTGGTGAACGTCGTGAAGTCGCGCGTCTTGGTCAGGTAGACCCGCAGCGCCCAGTCGTTCGTGCCGTTGTCGGTCTTGTCGCGGGCCGACCAGTAGACGTAGTACTCACCGGTCGCCTCGTTGTAGATCGCCTCGGGCGCCCACACGCAGCCCGCCTGGTCGAAGCCGGCGAAGACGATGCGCTGATCGCTCCAGTGCACGAGGTCGGTCGACTCCCACACGACGATGTTCTGGCTCGCGTTCAGCTGGTCCCAGCCCGAGCCGCCGGCCCCGCCGCCCTCGGCGTGCAGGTCGGTGCCGATGATCCAGTACTTGTCGCCCTCGGGGGAGCGGACGAGGTGCGGGTCGCGCACGCCGAGGTCGCCGGCGAGGTTCTGCAGGATCGGGGCGTTCTTGTTGAGCTTCGACCAGTGCAGGCCGTCTTCGCTGTAGCCGTAGAAGATCTTCTCGTAGCCGCCCTGTGCCGCGAAGTGCGTCCAGAGGTAGCCCGCGGTGTAGTCCTTGTCGAGGTTCGCGGGAGCAGCCTTCACCGTCACGGGGATGGAGCGCTGCACGCCCGTCGTCGCGACGGTCGCCGTGAGCGTCACGGCCGTGTCGGAGGCGCCGCGCGTCACGACGCCGGCGGCCTTCCCACCCTGCGCCGTCGTCGTGATGACGCCGGCGGGCGAGGCCGACCACGTGATGGTGCTGCCGTTCTTCGAGCCCTTCGTGGGGAGCGTGATGTTGCCGCGGATGTCGGTCGCGTTCGGGATGACGATCGCGTCGAGGTCCTGCTGAGCGAGCACTTCGCCGCCGGGCTGCGCGAGCACGGTCACCGAGAACTGCTTCGTCTGCGACGAGCCGCCGCGCGAGATGGTGGCGGTGAGGGTCGCGGTGGCGGGCGCCTGGCCCGCGGCCGGACGCGTCACGACGCCCGTCGCCGAGACGGCGGCGGTGTTGCTCGAGGCCCACGTCACGCTCGAGCCGTTGGCCGCCGTCGTCGGCAGCGTCAGGTTCGCCGTGACGGCGCTCGTGTCGCCGAGGGAGAGGGATGCCGCGTCCCGCTGCACGCGCGTCGCGTCGGTCGGCGAGAGCGCGGCCACTTCGATCGCCGTCAGCGCCGAGTCGTAGATACGCACGTCGCGGAGGCTTCCGGCGAGGTACTTGTCGGCGTTGTAGACCGATCGCCCGAGGTAGTTGGCCGTCGTGACGCCGCCGCCGATCGCGCCCGGGGTGGTCGTCACGCTGGTGCTCTGCCCGACCTGGACACCGTCGAGGTAGATGCGAGCCGTGTCGGTCGCGTCGTCGAGGGTGTACGTGATCGTCTTCCACACGTCGCGCGTGAGGTTGGCGTTGCTGTTGACCGTCTGCTCGGTCGACCAGTTGCCCGTCGCGATCGACGTCTTGTAGCTGTTGCCGGTCGAGTACAGATAACCGTTGCCGACACCGCCGCCGTCGGTGTTGCCGAAGCCGTAGATGAAGTAGGGCGTGCCCTGAGAACCGCGGATCAGCACGTCGGCGCTCACCGTGATCGAGGAGAGACCGGCGAGGATGTTGTTCGGCAGCTTGATGTGATCGTCGGCGCCGTCCAGTCGCGCACCCTCACCGCCGGTCAGGGTGGGTCCGCCGACATAGGCGGCGTTCTTGCCGGAGCCCGAGGCATCCGTCGCCACCGTCCCCGACGTCTCGTTCAGGGGGTAATGCGCGACCAGATGGGGCTCGGCGGCTGTCGCCGGCTGGACTGCCACGACGGCGCCCGTCAACCCGATCGCGAGTGCTGACACGCCGGCCACGACGCGGCGCATGACTCTCTGCTTCATTGCACATCCTTCTCGCCCGCATCGTCGGCGGAGCGGTACCTCTCGTGATGTTATCGCTCACATGAGGGATCGGCAAGAAGCCGGACCGGGGCGACTCGCCCCGCTCCTTCCGCAGCGTCGGCGGCTCCGGCCAGACTGAACCCCATGAGCGACGTGCGACCGTGGGTGCTGCATGTCGACCTCGACCAGTTCATCGCCGCCGTCGAGGTGCTCCGGCATCCCGAGCTGGCCGGCAAACCCCTGATCGTGGGCGGCCGTGGCGATCCTGCCGAGCGAGCCGTCGTGGCGACCGCCTCCTACGAGGCCCGCGAATTCGGTGTCGGATCCGGGATGCCTCTGCGCATCGCCGCCCGCAAGGTTCCGGATGCCGTCATCCTGCCGGTCGACGCCGACGCCTACCACGAGGCCTCCGCCGAGGTGATGGCGGAGCTTCGGGCCCAGCCGGGCGCCGTGGTACAGGTGCTCGGGTGGGATGAGGCCTTCGTCGGGGTCGAGACCGACGATCCCGAGGCCTTCGCGCGCGCCATCCAGTCCGCCGTGCTCGAACGGACGCGGCTGCACTGCAGCGTGGGGATCGGCGACACCCTCCTGCGCGCCAAGGTGGCGACGGGATTCGGCAAACCCGGCGGGGTCTTCCGCCTCACGCGCGACAACTGGCTCGAGGTGATGGGCGACCGCCCCACGATCGAGCTGTGGGGCGTCGGCACGAAGGTGTCGCGGCGGCTCGCGGGCCTCGGCATCCGCACCGTCGCCGAGCTCGCACGGGCCGACGAGGCTCCGCTCGTCGCGGAGTTCGGCCCGAAGATGGGCCTCTGGTACCGGCAGCTCGGCCGCGGCGACGGCAGGTCGGTGGTCGACGACACCCCCTGGGTGGCCCGCGGACACGGCCGGGAGACGACGTTCCCGCACGACATCGTCGAGCCCGATCGCATCGAGCAGGCCGCCCTCGAGCTCTTCGACCAGGTGCTCGCCGACGTGCGGGCCGAGGACCGGCCGGTCGTGGGGGTGGGGCTGAAGGTGCGCTACGCCCCGTTCACGACGAAGACGTTCACGAGGAAGATCGCCACCACGACCGATCGCGACGAGATCTTCGCGGGCACGATGGCGCTCCTCGCCAAGATCGAGCCCGATCGCCCGCTGCGGCTGCTCGGCGTCCGGCTCGAGATGGAGATGCCCGACGACGCCCGCGGCGACCACACGCCCACGCGCAGCGGGTGGTGAGGTTTTTGGACCGCATGCATCAACGGCGTAGCCTGCAAGGGTCGCCTCCGACCGCTCGAGACCGCGACGCCACACGATGATCCCCTCCCCCGCCCCGTCCCGCCGCGCCGTCGCGACGGTGAGCGTCGTCGGCGCGGGCCGGCTCGGAACGGCGATGGCGCGGGCGCTGACCGAGGCCGGTCTCACGGTGAACGGACCCTTCCGGCGTGGCGAGCGCGCCCGGCGCGCCGACGTCGTCCTGCTCTGCGTCCCGGATGCCGAGATCGCCGGCGCCGCGCGAGCCCACGCGGGGATCGGCCGGCGCCTCGGCCACACGTCGGGGGCGACCCCGATCCAGGATGTCGACTTCGGTCTCCATCCGCTGCAGACCTTCCTCGGCGGCGAAGGGCTCGCGGCGTTCCGGGGCATCGGCTGCGCCGTGGCGGCGCATGATCACGACGGGCTCGGCGTCGCCCGCGACCTCGTCGACGCGCTCGGCGCGCGTGCCTTCGTCATCGACGACGGCGCACGCGGCTCGTACCACGCCGCCGCGTCGATCGCCTCGAACTACCTCGTGACGCTGGAGGACGCCGCCGAGCAGGTCGCGGCCGCGACCGGCCTCTCGCCGGCCGAGACGCGGGCCTTGTTCGCCCCCCTCGTGCGCAGCACGGTGGAGAACTGGGCGGCGCATGGCGCGGCATCCTCCCTCACAGGACCCATCGCGCGCGGAGACGAAGCCACCGTCGACAGCCAGCGCGCCGCCGTCGCCGAGCACGCGCCCGCACTCCTCCCCCTCTTCGACGTTCTCGCCGAGCGCACCCGCGCCCTCGCCGCGAGGAAGGAGCCCTCGCCGTGAAGACCCTCCGCACGATCGCCGACGTGCGCGCCGCCGTGCGGGCAGCCCGAGCCGACGGCGCCACCGTCGGGCTCGTGCCTACGATGGGCGCGTTCCACGACGGCCACCTCTCGCTCGTGCACCGCGCCCGCAGCGAGAGCGACCTGGTCGTCGTCTCGCTCTTCGTCAATCCGACGCAGTTCGGGGCGAACGAAGACCTCGCGACCTATCCGCGCGACGAGGGGCGCGACGCCGAGCTCGCAGCGGCGGCGGGCGTCGACATCCTCTTCGCCCCCGCGGTCACCGAGATCTATCCGGCGGGCTTCGCGACGTCGATCCACGTGTCGGGGCTCACCGAGGTGCTCGACGGGGCCGCGCGCGGCCCGCATCACTTCGACGGCGTCGCGACCGTCGTGACGAAGCTCTTCCAGATCGTCGCGCCCGACGCCGCCTATTTCGGGCAGAAGGACGCGCAGCAGGTGCTCGTCGTCCGGCGCCTCGTGCGCGATCTCGACATGCCGGTGCGGATCGTCGCCTGCCCGATCGTCCGCGAGCCGGACGGCCTCGCAATGAGTTCGCGCAACGTGTACCTCGACGCCGCCGCGCGCGAGCGCGCCACCGCCCTCAATCGGGCACTGGATGCCGCGGAGGCGGCCGTCGCCGGTGGACGGACGGATGCCGCGAGCATCCTCTCGGCCGCACGCGCCGAGCTCGCGGCCGCCGCGATCGATCCCGAGTACCTCGAGCTGCGCTCGGCCGACGACCTCCGCCCGCTCGAGGGCGTCGCCTCGACCGCGCTGCTGCTCGTCGCCGCGCGCGTCGGAGCCGCGCGCCTCATCGACAACCGCACACTGGAGGCGCCCTCGACATGAGCACTCATCCCGACAGCGCGTCCCGCGCGCAGACCACGCTCACCTCGCTCGCCGAGCAGAAGGCCGAGCGCCGGCCGATCGTCATGGTCACGGCCTACGACTACCCGAGCGCGCAGATCGCCGACGCGGCCGGCGTCGACATCGTCCTCGTGGGCGACTCAGGCGCCATGACGGTGCTCGGGTACGACAGCACGGTGCCCATCACGGTCGAGGAGATGCTCGTGCTGACCGCCGCCGCCCGCCGGGGTCTCACGACGCCGCTCCTCGTGGCCGACCTGCCGTTCGGCTCGTACGAGCTGTCGGACGAGCAGGCCGTCGCGACCGCCCAGCGCTTCGTCAAGACGACGGGCTGCGACGCCGTCAAGATCGAGCGCGGCGGCACGACCGTCGACCGCGCCCGCGCGATCGTCGCAGCCGGCATCCCCGTCATGGGCCACGTCGGCCTCACTCCGCAGACCGCCGTGTCGATCGGCGGCTACCGCTCGCAGGGCCGCACCGCCGACGAGGCGCTCGGGGTGTGCCGCAGCGCCCTCGCCCTGCAGGACGCCGGCTGCTTCGCTGTCGTCTTCGAGGCGATCCCGAGCGATGTGACCGATGCCGTCATGCCGCGCATGCAGATCCCGGTCATCGGCATCGGCGCGGGTTCGGGGACCGACGGCCAGGTGCTCGTCTTCCACGATCTTCTCGGCATCTACGACGGCCGGCCGGCGAAGTTCGTCAAGCAGTACGCCGACCTCCGCCGCGCCATGATCGCGGGCGTCTCGGCGTACGCCGAGGACGTCCGCTCGGGCGGCTACCCGAAGGAAGAGCACGCCTACGCGATGCCGCCGGAGGAGTCGGCGCGGCTGAAGGAGCTCCTCGACCGAGAGCCATGACCCGCGCACGGCCGCCGCGAGCGCGGCGGATCAGCGCGGGCCGGGGCGCACCGTCACGTCGCTCATGACGGCATCGCGCGGGAGGTCGAGCGCCGTCAGCACGGCCGTCGCGACCGACTCCGGGTCGATGAACCGCGACGGGTCATAGTCGCGGCCCTCCTGGTCGTGCACCTTCTGCTGCATCGGCGTCGCGGCGCGGCCGGGATACACGCTCGTCACCCGCACGCCGTGCGGGGCCTCCTCGCCGCGCAGGGCGTCGGCGAGCGCCTTGAGCCCGTGCTTGGATGCGGCGTACGCAGACCATTCCGGGTGCGCCGTGAGGCCCGCGCCGGAGTTGACGAACACGACCTGCCCTCGCGCGGCGCGCACGGCGGGAAGGAGCAGCCGCGTGATCTCGGCCGCCGAGACGAGGTTGACCGCGAGCTGCGACGTCCACGCGTCGGCCGGGAGCTCGGCGACCGGGCCGAGCTCCACGATCCCCGCCGCGTGCACGATCGAGTCGATCGAGGCGGGGAGGCCGGCCTGCCCGAACGCTCCGGCGAGGGACTCCGGATGCCGCAGGTCGGCCGCGACGCTCGCTTCGGCCCCGAACTCCTGAGCGAGCTCTTCGGCTCGCCCGCTGTCGCGGGCGACGAGGATCAGCCGGTCGCCGCGCGCCGAGAGGCGCTCAGCGATGGCCTTGCCGATGCCGGAACCGGCACCCGTGATGACGTGGGTCTGAGGCATCCGTCCATTCTCTCCGACGAGGCGCTGGGGGCGTGGTCGCGGGGCCGCCGAGCCCCAGATACGACGACGCCCAGTGGGCGTCCGGAGGACGCGCACTGGGCGGAGTCGGGTGTCGGCGTCTCGCCGACGGAGTCAGCGCGTGACGTGACGGCGACGCGTGACGGCCACGTAGATGCCGAGCACGATGATCGCACCGATGATCGAGCCGATGATTCCCGCGGGCTGCAGGAACCCGCCCTGCGGGTCGGCGCGGAAGATCAGGAACCCGAGGAACCCTCCGACGAACGACCCGACGATGCCGAGGACGATCGTCATCAGGATGCCGATGCTCTGCTTGCCGGGAATGACGGCGCGAGCGATGAGACCGGCGATGAGCCCGATGATGATGAGTCCGAGAATGGTCCAGAGCATGATTTCTTCCTTCCTCCGGGGGTGAGGCTGGTAGGCGCCGGAAGCTCCGACGCGGCAGTGGGCCCAAGCTAGCAGTGGGCGCGGATGCCGCTGCAGGAGCGGCCCCGCCCTGTACAGCGGAGCCGGTCTTCGCTATCCTTCGCGCTCCCGGACGGGATCGATCGGGAACGCGGCATCCGTCCTCACATGCGCGCGTAGCGCGCGCGGGCGAAGCAGAAGATGCCGTAGAGCGCGAGTCCGGCGCCGACGATCCACAGGATGATCGGGCCGAACGGCAGTCCGACGAGGGTGTGAAGAGCCCCGTCCAGGCCACCCGCGGTCTGCGGGTTGTGCGTCAGCGCGGCGGCGATGAACAGGATGCCGGTGATCGCGACGGCGATCCCCTTCGCGATGTAGCCGACGACGCCGAACGTGACGATGCCGGGCCGGGCGATGTTCTCGGGCAGATCGAGGTGCTTCTCGAACGCGCGCGTGATGCCGCGCACGACGAACGCGACGCCGATCGCCGCGACTCCGAGGCCGAGCACGGCGACGAGCACGACACCGGGGCCGGTCGACATGAGCTGGGCGCTGAAGGACGTCGTCGACTGGGAGGAGTCCGACTGGCCGCCCAGCGCATAGACGAGCGCCGTACCCGCGATCGCGAGGTAGATGACCGCCGTCCCGAGGTACTTCGCGCGATAGCCCCATTTCTTCTTGGTGTCGGGATTGCGCTCGAGGACGGTCTCGGCGATCTGCCATGCCGCGAGCGCGACGAGCCCGAGCACGATGAGCCACAGCACGAAGACACCCGCCGGCGCCTTTTCGATCTGCTGCATGGCGCCGCCCTGGTCGGCCTCTCCGCCGCCGCCGGTGGCGATGGAGATGGCGATGCCGCCGATGACGAGGTGGAGGATGCCGAGGACGACGTAGCCGATTCGCGCCGCGACGCGGAACGCCGTGGAGTCCTGCGCCGCTCGGGCGGCGGTTTGGGGGGTGTTCATGAGCCGAACAGTAGTCATTCCGCCGATATCGGGCCACGACTTGACGGCGAGGGATTTCCGCGCGTCAGCTCTCCCCGGGCACCTCGTCGTTCGTGCGGATGGCTCTGCGGTCCCGGATCGCCTCCGCGGCACACCACACGAGGCACGCGACGGCGATGCCCTCGAAGAGCCCGGCGAGGACATCGCTGAGCCAGTGCGCATGGAGGTACGTGCGACTCCACATCATGAGGAGCACCCACACCACTCCGACCGCCCACACATACCACCGCCGCAGGAGGAGACCGAGGATGACGACGAACGTCGTGGCGACGGCCGTGTGACCCGAGGGGAACGATGTCGCGAGCTTCTCGGCGAGCGAGTCGTCCGGACGCAGGCGCCCGATGATGTACGACATCGGCGCCCCGATCGCCACGACGAGGACGATCGCCGCAGCGAAGGTCGCGGCATCCCCTCTCCCTCGTTTCCACCACAGAAGGACGCACACGATGATCCCGATGACGATCATCCCGATCGTGCTGCCGACATTCGACGGAACGAAGGCGACGACGACGCCGACGCTCGTGAGCGTCGCCACCATGAGGGCGTGCCACCACTCGTCCATCGGAAGGGGCGTCCGCCCGCCGAGGGCGACGACGAGGCGGAGCACGACGAACGCGACCGCCGCAGCGATCCCGATCGTGAGGACGAGCGCCCGACGGGCGCCGACCTGGCGGATCGCCTCGATCTCGAGGCTCTGCTCGTTCGCGTCGGTGCTCATGTTCGGGGAAGGGGCTCGCGCTGATGCATGCACCGATCGTCGCAGAATGTCGGGCCGCGCGGATCCGCTTGACGGCCCGCGATTTCGCCATATGGATCGGGATGCCCGTTCCGTTGGTCGACCGCGTACATTTATCGCATGAGCGTCCAGTGGCCAGGCGGAGAGTGATGGGGATGCCTTTTCGCAGTCAACGCACACTGGAGGCCTGGCTCCAAGAGTTCCGAGAGCAGGGCCACGCCATGGCCGGCTCGCTCAAGGTGATGAGCCAGGACGGCGACGGCGGCGCCGACACCGGACTTGTCGGCGTGCTGCTCGCGAACGCCTCGACCGTGACCTACCTCGAGCCACAGGCGCCGTACGCCACGAAGTGGATCGTGACGATGGAGCCGCGGGAAGAGGATCTCGTGATCGACGCGGATGGGCTGCGGGCGCTCGCGGCGGAGCTCTCGGTCGTCGCGGCTCTCTGCGATTTTCTTGAGAACAAGTCCGCGGACTTCATCGGCAGCGACAGCCCCTGACGCCGCCCGGCCCTGAGGGATCGGGTGCTGCCGCGATCGGCGCGGTCAGCGGCCCGAGCGGTCGACCGTGCCGGCGGTGAGCGCGTCCAGGAGCTGGGCGAACCGCATCGCCTCGACCTCGTCGTGGTCGAGCAGCACGACGTCGAAGTCGTCGTCGAAGCGCGTGAGCTGAACCCAGGGCTCGTCCGCGATGTCGATCGTGAGGCTGACCCGGTTGACGCGGCGGTCGCGCGGATCCACGTCGCGCCGCACGACTCCGCGATCTACGAGGCGATCGATGAGTGCGGTCACCCCTGCGGCGGTGATCCCGAGATGCTCACGCAGCTGGGTGGGGCGGATGCCAGGGTTCGCGGCGATGTGCAGCAGCGCGTTGGCGTCGCCTTCGCCGATGCCGAGTGCGCGGCGTGCCGCGGCGAACGCGGTCGAACGCGCCCGGACGTAATCCGTCAGGGCTCGTCGGAGTTCTGGGATCGTCACTTCGTCAGTCATCACAGCACTCTCCGAGGGCCCGCACAGCCGCAGTTTATCCCTTCACCTAAAGTACCAGACATTTCACTCAACTATTTAAACTGGCTAAATTCTTCGCTAGCGTAGAAGCATCGGATCGGTGGCACCGCCCGTCGCCCACCCCCGTTCCGAACAAAGGAGGTCATCATGGGCTGTCTGTATTACGGCCACAGTGAGCACGGCATCACGGTGCCCGACGCACTCCTCGCACATCTGAAAGTCATCATCACGACCAAGCTGCGCCGGCGCGAGAGCTTCACCCTCACGTGGCGTCACGACATCGCCGAGCCGCATGGCCGTTCGGCGCTCTGGCTGCAGGAGGCGATCCCCCTGCGCTTCATCTTCGACAGCGAAGAGTGCGACGAATTGCAGCCCTCCGTGCTGCAGGAGTACAGCCGCATGGCGAATTCGACCGGCGGCCTCACCGTCGACATGAACGACTGGCTGCCGTCGGCCCGCCCGAGCGCCGTGCCCGTCGCGGCCTGATCGTCCCCTCGAAGGCGTGCCGCCGCGGCGCCGCGCCTTCGACGGAGTGAACCGTCACGAGGCCGGTGTCGTTCTCTGTGCAGAGGTCCGCGCGTGACGGACCCTGACGGGAGTCGGTGACGACATGAACGCGACCACCACGCGGGGACTCTGGACGCTGCGGATCTTGAGCGCCGTCATGCTGCTCGTCACCGGCGGAATCCACCTCTTCCTCGTGTTCGACGGCGTCGGCGGCATCCTCGGCGTCATGTTCGTGCTCAACGGCATCGCCGGGGTCGTCCTGGCCGTCGCGATGGTCGCGACTCGCGGGCGGCTGCTGCAGCTCGCGAGCGTGCTCGGGCTGCTGTTCTTGATCGCGAGCCTGGCAGCGCTCCTCCTCGCGCTCACCGTGGGCCTCTTCGGCATCACCGAGACGTGGGACTTCACGCTCGTCCCGCAGACGGTGATCGTCGAAACGATCGGCATCGTCGTGCTGACCGTGACGACGATCCTCGTGATCCGCGCGCCGCGGGCCGCGGCATCCCGAACCTGAAGGTCTTCCGGGCTCAGCCGCCCGGCTCAGCCGCCCGTCGCCAGCACGGTGACGAGCCCGACGACGAAGAGCGCGAGGCCGACGACGCCGAGGATGATCCACACCGCGATGCGGACGCGGCCGACACGCGGCCGGTCGTCGTCGGGGGTCATGCGACGAGCCTAGCCGTCGGGAGTGTGCCGGCGGTCGCGAGCCGGAGTCGTCGGCACGCCGCCGGTCCAGCCTCGACCGAACGTCGAAGCGCGATCCGGATCGGCGAGCACGATCTGGTCGCCGCCCGCCGCCTTCGCACGGTACATCGCGAGGTCTGCGCGGCGAAGCAGCTGTTCGGGCAGCACTGCTCCCCCCGGAGGCGCCAGCGCGATGCCGATGCTGGCGTGCAGCGGCTGCCGGATCGTCGACGACTCGGGCGCGACCCGGAGCGAGTCCAGCACACGCTCCGCGATCTCCATCGCGATCGGCGCGTCGGCGACGTCGCGGGCCACCACGACGAATTCGTCGCCTCCGTAGCGGGCGACCACGTCGCCGGTGCGCATGCCCCGCAGCAGTCGCCTCCCCGCTTCGTGGAGCATCCGGTCGCCCTCGTGGTGACCGAGGCGGTCATTGACGAGCTTGAAACCGTCGAGATCGATGAAGAGCACGGCGCATCCGGTGGTCGCGACGGTCTGCTCCATCTGCGACTCGAGCATCCGCCGGTTGGGCAGGCCCGTCACCTCGTCGTGCATGGCCGCGTGCGCGAGCCGGTCCTGCAGGCGGATCGCCTCCAGCGCCTGCGCCGCCTGCCCCGCGAGGGCCTCTGCGAGGGGCGCCGCCTCTTCGTCGAACGTGCGCTCGTGGTGGAACCAGCTGAGGAACGCGCCGAAGTCCGTCTCTTCGTGGTGGAGGGGCGCGGCGATGACGGCGCGGATGCCCGCGGCGCGCATCGCCTCCCCGAGCCCGGGGAGGAGGGCGTCAGCCTCGTCGGGGTCGGTGATCTTCACCACGCGCCGGGGCGCGCTCACGAATCGGATCAGCGCCTCGGCCGAGAACCTGCCGTCGAGGGGGTCGGGGCCCGCCGCGATGACACTCGAGCCGTCGGGCTCGTGGATGCAGACGGTCGACTCCTCGGCCCGGTAGGCGCGGGCCGTGGTGTCGGCCAGCACCTGCGCGAGTCGCTCCTCGGTCGTCGCCGTCGCGAAGGCGACGGACGAGTCCATGATGAGCTGCAGCCGCGTGCGCGTGCGGTCGGCGAGCGCGTAGCGGCGACGCAGGTCGGAGAGCGCACGGAAGCGAGCGGATGCCTCGGCGACGAGCAGCACCGTTTCGTCACCCTCCGCATGGCGCGTGACCATGGCCGCGCGCCCGGGCGCGTCGGCGCGCAGCATGAGCCACGGACCGGGGCCCGCCTCGGCTGGTAAGAGGTCGCCGGGGGCGTGCGCGAGGAACTCGTCGATCGACCGGCCGATGACCTCGTCCGCTGCCTCGCCGACCCACCGCGCGAACCAGTCGTTCGCCTCTGAGATCCGATTCGCGCCGTCGACGCGAACGACACCGACCGGAAGCGCGTTCGCACCACGTTCGTCCACTGTCGGTCTCCGTCCCAAGGCGGTTTCCTGCACCATATCCTCCGCCGGAGCCGCTCCCGTGTCGAGGGCCCCCGACGCCGCGGGAGCCTTTCGTATCGCGCATATCCATTTCGCGGCGGGGATCGGTCGGGACGGGTCGTGACGGCCCGTCGCCGGCACTGCCGAGGCAGGATGGATCCGTGAGCGAACCAGCGTCTTCCGGCGGAGCGGCGAAGGCGGGCACGGGCCCGGGCACCGTCGGGATCGGCCTTCCCGGCGATACGCCGCACCGCACCGTCGCGAAGGTCGCCGCCCTCGCGGAACAGCGAGGCCTCGCGAGCTTCTGGCTGAACGACACCCCGCGAGGCGACTCGCTCGAAGGCCTCCTCGCGGCAGCCGAGGCGACCCGCTCGCTGCGTCTCGGCAGCGGCGTCATCCCACTCGACCGTCGAGCGAGCGCCGGCATCGCCGACGACATCCACCGACTCGCGCTTCCGCAGGAACGGCTCGTGATCGGTCTCGGCGCCGGGGGCCTGGAGAAGCCGCTCGCGACGGTGCGCGAGGGTGCGGCGGCACTGAGCGCGTCGGTCGAGGCATCCGTCGTCATCGGTGCGCTCGGTCCGCGGATGCGGCGGCTCGCCGCGACGGCGTCGGACGGCGTGCTCCTCAACTGGCTCACCCCCGAGATCGCGGCGGCGACGAGAGACGAGATCCACCGGGAGGCGGCCGGCGTGGGGCGGACCGGCCGCACGGCGCTGTACGTCCGCACCGCGCTCGATCGCGATGCCGCCGAGGCCCTGAGGGAGCAGGCGGCGATATACGACCGGATCCCGGCGTACGCGCGCAACTTCGACGAGCTCGGCGTCTCGGCGATCGACACCGCGATCCGGCCCGACGACCCGATCGCCGGGCGGCTCGGCGCCTACCGTGCCGCGGTCGACGAGGTCGTCGTCCGCGCCATCACCGCGGACTCGTCCGAAGCCGGCTACCTCGATTTCGTGCGCCGACTGGCCGACCTCGCCGCGTAGCAGACCTCGTCGCGTAGCCGAGCTCACCGATCAGCCGAGCCCGCCGAGGGAGCCGGCGCCCCCACGCGCGCGTCATGATCGGCTCGCACGACAATGCGACCCGGGCGGCAGGCGATTGCTCGCCACCCGGGTCGCGCTGAGGAAGGGATCAGTTGCAGGTGTACGCCGCGTACGACGCCGTGACCTTCCCGGTCTCCGTCTTGCCGGCGACCGTCGCCGACACGTCGACCGTCACCTCTCCGGCCGCGTAGCCCGACGCCCGCGTGCTGAACGCCGCGGAGACGGTCTTGCCCGGCTGGATCGAGACGCTCTTCGACCCGTACGGGGTGCCGACGAGCGCCGTCACCGGAGTGTCGTTCGTGTTGGCCACCGACACCACGAGAGTCGCCTTGCCCGCGACGCACCGACCGGCGGTCGTCGCCGTGACCCCGTCGGCGATGCCGGCGGGAGCCTCGGTGAACGACAGGTAGTCGATGTCGAACAGCGCATCCGAGGTCGATCCGACATAGGTGAAGAACACGTCAGCCGTCCCCTTCGCACCCGTGAGGTCGGCGGTGTAGTCGGCGTACCCGGCGCCGCTGCCGGCGGGGATGTCGACCGTTCCCGCGATCTGCCCGGTGGGCGATCCCAGGCGTACCTGGATCTGTCCGCCCGACTTCGCTGCGGCGTGGAAGCTGACCGAGGCCGCGCCCTTGTCGCCGAACGCCACCTTCGACAGCGCCGTCCACTCGCCCCCGTGGAGGTTTGCGAGCTTCATGCCCTGGTCGTTCGTCGTGCCGAGGAACTCGGTGCGGATGCCGGTGGTCGGCGTGTAGGGGTCGCGCAGACCGGAATCCCAGGCGATCGTCTCGCCCTCGATGCGCTTGTAGGGGTTGAGGTCGGCGACCTGGTCCACGCCCTTCATCGTCATCGTGATCGGGCTGATCGTGCCGTCCGCCGCGATCGAGATCTTGTCGATGTGCGTCGAACGGTATCCCTTCACGCCGCTGAACTGCCCGTCATCGACGAACTTCTTGAACACGGTCTGCGCGTGATACGTGATGTACCAGCTGTCCTTGAACTCGAAGATCGCGTGGTGGTTGTTGCCGCCGACGCCGAAGAAGTTCGCCGGGTTGGGCATGATCTGGTCGACGTAGGTGAAGGGCCCCATGGGCGAGTCCGACACCATGTAGGCGATGTTGCCCGTGCCGACGGTGCGCGTCTGGCCGTCGATCAGGAGACCGTTGGGGCGCGCCGTGAAGTTCGTGCAGTAGCTGTAGTAGTACTTGCCGTTGAACTTGTGGATGCCCGAGTCCTCGAAGAGCGCAGGGGCGTTCACGAGGGCCGCAGAGCCGTCCACGCTCGTCATGTCGGCGCCGAGCTTGATCACGCGGCCGGTCTTGGGCCAGTCGCTCTGCCCGGTCGGAACGCCGCCGCCGAAGTAGAGGTATCCGGTGCCGTCGTCGTCCACGAGCACGGCGGGGTCGAAGAGCCACACGACGTTGTTCGCCCCGGCCAGGTTGTTGACGCCGGGCGTGCTCGAGGAGACGAGCGCCGCGCCGTTGAGCGGATCGGTCCACGGGCCGACGGGAGTGCTCGAGGTCAGCACGCCGATGCCGCCGGCGCTGTTGGCGTAGTACAGGAAGAACTTCTCGACGCCGTTGATCGTCTTGTGCGCGGCCGAGGGCGCCCACGAGTTGCTCGCCCACGACGAGACGCCGAAGCCGTTGTTGCGACCGGCGACCTTGATCTGGCCGTGGTTGGTCCAGTTGACCATGTCGGGCGAGGAGATCACGGTGATGGTCTTGATCTGACCGTACGAGTTGTCGATGATGTCGCCGTCGGCGTTCGTCTCGTACGCGTATTCGGCCCGGCCGTCGGCCGTGATCCGGTAGGCGTCCGAGGTCATGTAGACGTAGACCCGGCCGTCGTACTCCATCGCGAAGGGATCGGCGCCGTACTCGTAGTCCATGAGCGGGTTCGCGTTGCCGATCGCCTTGGCGGGGGCGGCGGTGCCGACCGGCTTGGGCGGGTTGGGGGCGCGCTTGCCGATGAGCGAGATGTCATCGACGAAGTAGATGTCGGGAACCACCGTCGCGCCCACGGTCTCGACGCTGAGCTTCGCCGTCTTGAGGTCGAAGTCGGTGGCGGGGGCCGTGAACGTGCCCGAGATCTGCGTGAAGAGCAGCGTGTCGGCCGTGCTCCCCTTGGCCACGGGAGCCTGCGCGAGGGTCACGACGTGCCCGCCCGCGTCCCGCAGGTTCAGGGCGAAGGTCACGGTGCTGTCGCCCGCATCGCGGAAGTGCACCCACGCCGAGGTCGTGTACGACTCGCCCGCGATGAGACGGTTCACCGTCTGAGACGCGCCATCGGTGTTCGCCGTGCGGGCGTTGACCTTGAGCGACAGCGCCCCGGCGTGTCGCGTCGAGTAGCCGAGCGAGAGGCTGACGCCCGTTCCCTGGGCGAGCCATGGCGTCGTGCCGCCCTCGATGTTCCCGTTGCTCACGAGTTCCACCGGCTCATCGGCGGCGAGCGCCGCCCCCGGCGTGGCGGTGACCGCGAGGCCCGCGATGAGCACCGCGATCACCGAAGTGAGCCAGGCCTTCGACCTGTGCTTCTGCATTCCTGCTCCTTTGCTGTGCCGCTCCCGTAGGGCGGGCACGTCGTTCCGTCGATCGATAAACCGCGCGACGAACGACTGGGCTGAGGGCCGGATGCTTTGACGCGACGTGAGACGCGCCGACAATCGACTTCGTTGGCGGTGAAACGAGATGTTAGCGGTCACACCTCCACGCGCGCAAGCATCCTCGCCGACCGGTCCTCGCGCAGGTCTTCGCGCCGCCTGAACGGTTGCGGGGCCGAGGCGTCGCACGGACGCTCGGCCCCGAATCGCGAGAGCGGGTCAGCTGCGCGCCCTCGCCCGCTCGATCACGACACCGCCGTCGACGACGGTGAGGAGCACCTCCGCCGCGGCGAGGTCCTCGGGGTCGACCTCCATCGGATCGCGGTCGAGCACCGTCAGATCGGCGACGGCCCCCGGCTCGAGCACCCCGCCGCGCCTGCCGATCGTCGCGTAGGGCTGCGTCGTGAATCCGCGCAGCGCATCGATCGCGGCGAGCGCCTGCGCGGGCCCGATCGGCGGGGCCGCCGGATCGTCGTGCGGCCGGCGCAGCTGCGCGTCGGCGAGGATGCCGACGGCATCGCTCGGCGCCACGGGCCAGTCCGAACCGAGCGCGAGCGGCACCCCGGCTCGCACCAGGTCGCCCGTGCGGAAGCCGCGGGCTGCCCGCTCGGGTCCGAGGCGCCGCGACCAGTTGTCGGTGCCGTCGGACTTGGTGAAGAGGGTGCAGTGCGTCGGCTGCATGCTCGCCGTCGCGCCGGAGGAGACGAGCACCTCGAGCGAGGCATCCGTCATCGTCTCGATGTGCTCGATGCGGTGCGTCGCGTTGCGAGTCGGCAGCCCCGCGATCGCACGCACGACGAAGTCGATCCCCGCGTCGCCGATCGCGTGGGTCGTGGTCGGGATGCCCCGGCGATCGAGCTCCGTGACGGCGGCGCGGTACTGCTCGGGGTCGAGCCAGAGCGAGCTCGTCGACTCGCCCAGGCAGTCCGGCTCGTGCAGCCAGGCCGTGCCGTTGTCGACCGTCCCGTCGATCATGAGCTTGACGCCCTCGACCACCCAGCGGCGGCCGCGCCGGCCCTGCAGCGCGGCGAGCCGCTCGACCTCGGCGAGCGGGGTACCGGGCTCGAACCACGGCGACATCCGCAGCCGGATGGGCAGGTCTCGGGTCTCTTCGATGCGCTCGAGCAGCTCGAAGGTGCCCGGCGCCAGATCCTGCACCTGACCGGAGGTGAAGCCGGCGCGCGCCATGTGCAGCAGGATCTCGTACAGAGCCTCGACCCTCTCCTCGAAGGTGAGATCGGGGATGAGCCGCTGCACGAGGGCCATCGCCTGCAGTTCGAGGAGGTAACCGGTCGGCCGGCCGGCGGCGTCGACGACGACCCGCGAGGCATCCGTGAATCGTCCCGGACCCGTTACCCCCGCAAGCTCCAGCGCCGTCGACGAGGCCAGCGCCGCGTGCGCATCGAACAGCCGCACGAACGCGGGACGCTCCCCCGCGACGGCGTCGAGCACGTGGTTGGTGACCTCGTCCTCGCCGAACACGTTGGGGTCGAGGCCCCACGCCAGGAGCCATTCCCCGTCGCCCAGCGTGGCGACGTGCGCCCTGAGCTGCTCTTCGACCTCGGCGAGGGTGCGGCAGCGGCTGAGGTCGGCGCCGCGCGTCAGGTCCAGCCCGAAGACCGGGTGGATGTGGCTGTCGACGAACCCGGGCAGGATGACTCCGCCGTCGAGTTCGACGACCCGCGTGGTCTCGCCGACGTACGGCTCGAGATCGGTCGGCGTGCCGACGGCGAGCACGCGGCCCTCGGCGATGGCGATCCCCGTCGCACCCGCGTCAGGGCGGTCGGACATCGTGATGACGGATGCCGCGGTCACGACCAGCTCTGCAGCGGTCGGGGTCATGCCTGCTCCGCCTCCTGGCCGCCGACGCGGGCGAAGATCTCGGGCCTCCTCGCGCGCAGGACGACGGCGTAGACGGCGCCGCCGATCAGCACGAGCGGGACGATCGCGAGGATGACGGCGTTCACCGCGGCCCCGGCCGCCGTGAGGTAGTCGATCGTCGAGACGAGGATGGCCAGGAGCACGGCCATCGCGACGGTCGAGAAGATCGCGGCGGGAAGGACGTACCACCGGCGGGCGAGCTGCGGGTTCTTGAGGATGAAGATGAGCACCGAGATCGAGGCGAGCAGCTGCAGCGTGATGATGCCGTACACGCCGGGCGAGTTGACCAGGATGACGAGCTGCGTGAGCGGGTCGAGCCCTGCCAGCCCGAAGGCGAGCACGACGACGATCGCGACGATGCTCTGCACGAGACCCGCAAGCCAAGGTGCTCCGGTGCGGTTCGTGCGGCGGAAGAGCGCCGGGAGGATGCCGTCGCGCGCGAGCGCGTAGCTGTAGCGGTTGATCGCGTTGTGGAAGGCCAGCTGGCCGGCGAAGATGCTCGAGACGATGAGGATGAACATCGCCGACACGCCCCACGGACCGACGTACTGCCCCATCGCGGTGAAGAAGAAGGCGGCCGGGTCTTCGGCGATGACCTGCTGCACCTGCGCGTCGCCGAACGCCTGGATGACGAGCCAGAGCGTACCGGTGTAGAAGATCGCGAGGAAGGCGACCGCGATGTAGGTCGCACGCGGGATGGAGCGCTCGGGGTTGCGCGTCTCGTTGCGGTAGAGCACGGTCGACTCGAAGCCCATGAAGGCCGCGAAGCCGAAGCCCAGGATGGCGAACATGCTGGGGGTGAAGACGTTCTGCGGCGCGAAGGTGCCGAACTCGAGCGAGCCCGCGCGCTGGCTGAGGATGGCGACGGCCAGCACCACGAGGAGGGCCGTCTCGAGCACGAGCAGAACCCCCAGGACCTTCGCTCCGACGTCGACGCCGGCGGCGGCGAGCCCGAACACCAGGACGGCGCCGACGAGCGCGAGGACCCACCACGCCACGTCGATTGCGAAGACCGTCGACAGCATCCCCTGCGCCATCACTCCGAACAGGCCCCAGAGGCCGATCTGGAGGAGGTTGTACGACACCCACGCGAGGAAGCCCGCCGCGAGGCCGACGATCTTGCCCAGCCCGACCGAGAT
The DNA here is from genome assembly GCF_052180235.1 of Microbacterium sp. F51-2R. Lineage (GTDB taxonomy): Bacteria > Actinomycetota > Actinomycetes > Actinomycetales > Microbacteriaceae > Microbacterium. Next base: position 1,781,295 of record NZ_CP197470.1, read on the forward strand.
GTAGGTGTAGAAGCCGCCCATCGGCTGGAGGTTGCGCGCCATGAAGAGGAAGCCGATGGCGAAGATCGCCAGCACGACGCCTGCGATCGTGTAGACGAGCGGCGCCGAGACCCCTCCGATGAGCACGGCGAGGGGGCCGATGCCGGCGAGCACGCTCAGCGGCGCAGCAGCCGAGATGACGAGGAAGACGACGCCCCACGTTCCGAGGGCCGCCTTCTTCAGGCCGCCGGTCTTCGGCTTGTCGTCGAGCAGGGTCGAATCGATGGTCACGGGCACAACTCCTTTGTTGAGGGCGGCTGCCGCACGGCCGGGTACCGGCGGCGCCACTAGCGAGTGTGACGCAGAACCGCGATGTGCGCAATCGATTGTGCAAAAGTGGTGTCACGAGCCCGTCGTTAGGATCGCTCGAGAGGAGTTCCATGTCACTCGTGCGGCCGGCGACCCTGCAGGATGTCGCGGACCTCTGCGGCATCTCGCGCGGAACGGCCTCGCGCGCACTGACGGGCGGCGGACGCGTGTCGCCCGAGACGCGGGCGAAGGTCCTCGCCGCCGCCGAGCAGCTGAACTACTCCACCAACAGCGGGGCGCGCAATCTGCGCCGGGCGCGTGCGGGATCGATCGGCCTCTGGCTCCCCCGCGGACTGCGGTTCATGGACTACTACATGAACTTCGCGTTCGGGGTCGCCGAGAGCACGCAGGACAGGGAGCTGACCGTCTCGCTGGTCCCCGACGGCTTCCCCGCGGCGCGGGCGCAGAGCCTGCACGTCGACGGCTTCGTCATGGCCGATGTCGACAGCCACGATGAGCTCGCCCGCGCGATCCTCGCGACCGGCCGGCCGGTCGTCGTGTCCGAGCCGGTGCCGCCCGGCATGCCGCACCCGACGGCGGTCGTGGCGGCCGACCACGCGACGGCGACCCGGCGGCTCCTCGAGCGGCTCCGTGCGGGAGGCGCGACGTGCGTCACGGTCCTCACGCCCGATGTCGATCAGACGTGGGTGAGGGCCGTCGATCGCGCCGCCGCCGAGTGGTCGGACGGAAGCGCGGCGGAGGTCATCTTCTCGCGCCTGGCCGGAATCCCGAGCGCGACCGAGCTGCAGCGCGTCGTCACCGATCTGCTGGCGGCGCATCCGCGCGTCGACGCCGTCGTGTGCGTCGCCGAGGGCCTCGGAGTCGGCGTGCTGTCGACACTCCGCGAGCTCGGCCGCGCCGTCCCCGACGACATCCAGGTCGTGTCGTACGTCGACAGTCCGACGCTCCCGATCGTGCAGCCACCGATCTCGGCCCTCGACCTGCGGCCGCGCGAGGCCGGCCGGCGCGCCGGCGAGATCCTGATCTCGCTCATCGAAGAGGGCGGGGCCGCGGCATCCGTTCCGCCCCGAGTGGAGCTCTTCGACCTGATCTACCGCGAGCGTCAGTCCACCCGCCCCTCCCCCGAGTGAAAGCAGCTGAGCAGATGACCGTCGACCCTCCCGTCCCCGCGCTCGAGCCGGCATTCGAGGTCGTCGCCGATCTCGGCGAGCTGGAGGACCACGGGATGACGCGGTCCGGTCACCGCCGGATCATCCCCGTGATCGGCGGCACGATCACCGGCGGCTTCACCGGGACGATCCTCGCCGGCGGCGCCGACTGGCAGGTCGTGCGCGCCGACGGCTCGATCGATATCGACGGCCGCTACAGCGCGCGCGGCGACGACGGATCGCTTCTCTACATCCGCGCCCGCGGAGTGCGCAGCGGCGACCCCGCTGTGCTCGAGGCTCTCCTGCGCGGCGAGGATGTCGCGCCCGACGCGTACTACTTCCGCGCCGCCCTCACTCTCGAGTCGGCCGCGCATCCCGAGTTCGAACGCTCGCTCTACGTCGCCTCGTACATCCGCGAGGCCGCACGCGTGCGCTATGTCGCCTACCGCGTGACCTGACCGCCGCGGCCGGCGAGCCGGCGCCCGGACGCAGCGAACGCGGGGCAGGCCGTGGCCCACCCCGCGTCCGCGGGTGTCACTTGATGGCGAACTGCGTCGCCACGGCGGCGGCGGACGAGCCGCCGACCGCGACGCCGTAGGTGCCCTTGGCCGTCTTCCACTGGTGGCCCGCGGCATCCCAGTACTGGAGGAGGTGCAGGTCCGCCAGGTCGGCGGCCGAGAGCGCGATCGTCACGTTGGCGTGCTCACCCGGCGCGAGGGTGACCGACTTCCAGCCGACGAGTCGCGAACCCGGCGTGCCGGTCGATTCCGGCAGCGTGACGTACGCCTGCGCGGTCTCGGTGCCGGTGCGGCTGCCCGTGTTGGTGACCTTGAACGAGATGCGGATCTCCTTCTCCCCGTTCGTCGACTTCGGCGTCACCTGCACGCGGTCGTACGCGAACGTCGTGTACGACAGGCCGTGGCCGAAGGGGAACAGCGGCTCGATGCCCTGCGACTGGTACCACTTGTAGCCGACCGCGAGTCCCTCGCTGTACGACACCTGGCGGATCTCCGACGTGCCGGCCGGACGCGTCGTCGAGCCGTTCGAGAAGATGCCGGGGTACTGCGCCGGGGTGTTCGTCGGCACGTCGGCGAGCGACTTCGGGAACGTCATCGGGAGCTTGCCCGTGGGCTCGACGTCTCCGAACAGGAGCGACGCGATCGCCGGGCCCTGCTGCTCACCGCCGTACCAGTTCTCGAGGACCGCCTGGACTCCGCCGAGCCACGGCATCTCGACGGCGCTTCCCGTCTGCAGCACGACGACCGTCTTGGGGTTGGCCTGCTCGATCGCCGAGATGAGCGCGTCGCCGTTGCCCTGCAGCTTCAGGTCGGTGAGGTCGCTGAACTCCCCCATCCGCTGGTAGCCGAAGACGATGGCGACATCGGCCGCGGCGGCCTGAGCGGCGGCGGCTGCGACATCCTGCCCGTCGTTCCAGGTGACGGTCGCGCCCGCCTGCGCGGCGCGCTCGGTGAGAGCCGTCTCGGCCGACACGACGTCTTCGCAGGGAAGCGTGTTGCGCGGTGCGGCGTTGGGGTTGAACCGCAGCGTCAGGCTGCACACCGAGATCGCGCTCGTCGGCACGCCGCCGACGCTCGTGACGGTCTTGGACGCGGTGGGACCGAACAGCGCGATCTTCTGCCCGGCCGAGGGGGCCAGCGGCAGCGCGCCGTCGTTCTTCAGCAGGACGCTGCCCTGCTCGGCGATCTGCTTCGCGACCGCCTTGTTGGCCGCCGTCGACGCCTCGGCCGCCGCCTGCGCGGGGAGCGGGTTGTCGAACAGACCGGCGCGGATGTACGACCGGATGACGCGGAAGGCAGCCTCGTCGATGCGAGCCTGGGTGATGGTGCCCGCTGCGAGCGCCGCGTCGAGCTTGGCCGGCGTGAACCAGATCGGGCGGTTGAGCTCCTGGTCGAGGCCGGCGTTGAGCGATGCCGCGGTCGAGTGCACCGAGCCGAAGTCCGACATGATGAAGCCGTCGAACCCGGCGTCGTCCTTGAGCACCTTCTGCATGAGCGGGCTCTCGCAGATGTAGACGCCGTTGACCTGGTTGAACGCGCACATCACGGTCTCGGGCGAGCCGCGCTTCACCGCGATGTCATAGGGCAGCGTGTAGAGCTCGCGAAGGGTGCGCTCGTCCATGTTCGACGAGCTCGTCTGACGGTCCAGCTCCTGCTCGTTGGCGACGAAGTGCTTGAGCTGTCCGGCGACCTTGCCGTCCGCTTCGATGCCGCGCACGTCGGATGCTGCCATCAGGCCGTTGATGAGCGGGTCCTCGCCGAAGTACTCGGGCGTGCGGCCGGCGAGCGGGGTGCGGGTGTTGCCGATGCCCGGGGCGAGCAGCACGTTCTTGCGCTTCGCGTAGGCCTCCTCCGCCTGCGCGACGCCCTTCTCGTAGGCGAGATCGAGATTCCAGGTCGAGGCGAGGGCGATCTGGGACGGGAAGTCGGTGACACCCGCGGAGCGGACGGCCTCGGGACCGTCGGTGTAGACGATGGTCGGGGTGCAGGCGACCTGCACGGGGTAGACGACCGGCGCCTCCCCGGCCAGGCCCGGATTCCAGTCGGTGCGGGTGGGCAGGGTGGCCGGCTGCTCGACGAGCCAGCGGTACTTCTGGTGCTGCGAGCTCGCGTCGAGCAGGGCGTGGGCCCGTTCATCGGCGGACTTCGAGTGATTCATCCACGGCACCGTCGTGCAGTCTTCGGCCGCGGCGGGCGCCGCAGCGGCCACGAGTCCACCGGTCGAGATGAGGGCTGCGCCCATCATCATCGCGACGAGTCGTCGGCGTGTGCGCCGGCCGCCCGCGTCGGGGATCTGGTCGGTTGTCGTCATCGTCGGTTCCCTCTTCCTCGAGAGTTCTGTAGATCGGTCCACGTTTTGTGGAACGATTCACGTTTTCGCATGAAGGGGCCGGATGTCAAGTGTCCGACCAAGAATGCGCCCACCCGATCCCGGCGAAGTCGCGGTGATCGTCAGCTGTACTCGGGCGGAATCGTGCCGAAGAACCAGGCGAGCTCGGTCTCCTCGATGTAGCGCGAAAGTGTGCCAGCCCGTGGCAGATCCCACGGGTGGAAGTCCTCGACGTGGCGCGTGATCTCGCGGCCGCGGGCAGCGGTCGGCGCATGCAGCTGCTGAGCGACGCGTCGCTCGTGGCCAGGCGGCAGGCTCGGGAGCCCACCCACCATCTCGCGGAGGTACTTGTGCCCGCGGAAGAGCACGTGGTGGTGGCTGAGCAGCGCCCGGTCGGCCGCGGCGATCATATGCAGCGACGCCCATGCGAGGAGATACGGGTCGCCGCGCACCTCGGCCTGCTCGAGGAAATACCCGCCCTGCAAGCGCATCTGAGCGATGAAGGAGGCGCAGCGCGGGCGGAAGAACTCGGGCCCCGGCTCGCTGATCCGCGACAGCTGCGCGCCGAGCTGCGGGATCTCGGCCCACACGACCCGCGCGCCCACGAACGAGGCACGGGTGGGTTCGTCGCCGCTTTCGACGGCGCGAGCGAGATACGTCGGCGAGACGAGCTTCACGTCGACGTAGCCGCCCGGGTAGGTCGCGGCCGCCGTCGCGGTGTAGCTGATCCGATCGCCCTCGCGGGCGCGGAGGAAGGCATCCTCGGTCACGACGACGTAGACGTCGACGTCGGAGTCCGCCCGCTCGGTGCCGCGCGCCACCGAGCCGACGAGCACGACGCCGAGGACGCCCGGCTCCTCCCTGCTCGAACGGGCGAAGGCCTCGACGGTCTTCTCGTGGTGTCGCATGCGATCCTCGCGTGATCTTCTTCGTCGGCTCCGGTGACCCCTAGCCGGACGGCCACGAGACGCGGGCCGGCCCTTCGATCTCGCCGCCTTCAGGAGGGACGAATGTCGAGCCCAGCGGCACCTCGACCTCGATGCGTTCCCGGTCCGCGACCACGACGATGTCGCCGGTCGGGGCGGGGACGACCAGTGAGGCCCACTCGAGTGCCCCGAGGGCCGGTGCGATGGTGAACGACGACCACCCGTCGCCGAGGGGGCGGATGCCGAAGACCGCCTCTGGGATGAGGGCCGCCGGGCCCGCCGACCACGCGTGGCAGAGGCTCCGGCCGAAGGGGCGTCCGTACATCTCGAAGGGGTCCTCGGCGTCCGTCGCCTCCTCCCAGAACGTGCCGTACCCGCGATCGAGCATCGCGCCCCATACCCGGTCGATCTGCGCGAGGGCCTCGGCCGGATCGCTCTCCAGCAGGGCCCGCAGCCGCAGCGCGTTCATGAACGGGGTCCCCGCAGCGAGACCCCGCACGGCATCCTGAACCCCCGGCGGCGCCTCGGCGTGCATGCCCGCGAGGACGGCGAGGAAGTTCGCGTAGGGCGCGGGGTCGGAGTGCGAGTCGGTCGAGTCGAGGTACGCCCGCCACATGCCACGATCGGCCGACCACGCGCGCGTGCGCAGCGTCGAGGCGAGTCGCTCGGCGAGCGACGCCCACCTCTCGGCCCCCGCGTGGCCCACTCGTTCCAGCACGCGCTCGGCGCTGCGAAGCGCCCAGTGCCAGAGCATCTGCAGCGCGACGGCATCGCGGCCCTCATCGAGCTCGACCCCCCAGTCGAGGAACACCGACCCGGGGCCCGCGTCCACGAAGCCGCCGGACTGCCGAGGAGGCCGGAAAACGCCGTCGGCACCTGCGTGCTGCGCGAGGTCGCCGACGAACTCGTCCACTCGCGACGCCTCTCGCGCCAGGAACTCGAGGTCGCCGAAGTAGCGCGCGGCGAGGTCGACGTTGATGACCCACCAGAGGGAGTAGTCAGCGATGCCGTTGACGTAGCCGTGCCCCGGCTGCCCGAGCGCGACGAGCCCGTCCGCGACGAGACCTGCTTCGCCCAGGGCGAAGGCGTTCACGAGGGTGCTCATCGCCTGGTCGCCGGCCCACGGCATCCTGTCCCGTTTGATGCCGTCGATCGTGAGCCCCTGGGCGCACATCCGCAGCGTGTACTGGGCGACGGCCCAGATCTTCGTGAGGCGGTCATCCGAGCAGGCGAAGGCGCCCGGGCGGTCGACGGGCATGACGGAGGCCTCGACCGTGACATCGGCGGCCGGCCGATCGGTGCGCAGGTAGCGGAAGCCGAGCCGGTGACGCGTCGTCCAGCCGCCGCCCGGGATCTCGACGACGTCGTGCCGCGTCTCGTGGGAGAGCGGGGCTCCGCACGCCTCGGCGGGGCTCTCACCGCTCACGACGACCGGCCTCGGCCCGGGGGCGAACACGGGTCGGCCGAGGACGGGTGCACCCACGTCGAGCAGCCCATCCGGCCCTCCGCGCGCGCCGAGGCTGACGCTGCCGGTGGGAGCGAGGTGGGGAGGGCGCGTGCCGCCCCGCCGTCGTGCCGCTGCGACCCAGTCCCCTCCCTCGACGCTCACCTCCCACGAGAGGACGTCGGCCTCGGCCGGTTCGAGGGCGAGCGCGGGAACGAGCGACGCATGGCCGACGACCTCGACCACGAGCTCGACGGTGCGGTCCGGAAGGTCGAGGCTGAGCAGGTCGCCACTTCCGCGTGCCGGATCGAGCGGCACTCCGTCGAGGGCGACGGACGCCGCGCCGGCGACCCGCATCCGCAGCGCCCCGCCGTGCGCGACCGTGGTGCGGAATACGGCGGCGACCGCGGGGCGACGATGGCTGCGGGGATAGTGCACGTGCCGGTTGGCGGCGAAGCCCTCATCGACGAGGCGCGCCAGCACGGCGAGCTCGTATTCGCCGCGACCGTACGACCAAATCAGCTCTCGAGACGGCGCGCTGATCTCCGACTCCTGGAACGGCTGGGGCGAGTGCTCGGCGACCCAGCGGCGGATGTCTTCCGCGACGGACGGATGCCGCGGCCGGCCGCTCATCCCTTCACGGCGCCCGAGGTCATGCCCGCGACGATCTGCCGCTGGAAGAAGACGTACATGATCAGCGGCGGGATCGTGATGATGAGCACGTTCATGAAGAGCAGGTTCCAGGAGCTCACCGCCTGTGACGTGTAGTTGTAGGTCGTCAGCTGCACCGTGGCGTTGTCGTCCCCCGGCAGGAAGTACAGCGCGAAGGTGAAGTCGTTGAAGACCGAGACGGCCTGCACCACGATGACCGTGATGATGACCGAGCGCAGCAGCGGGAAGACGACACGGAAGAAGAGCTTCACCGGACCCGCGCCGTCGATGATCGCCGCCTCGTCGAGCTCCCGCGGGATGCCCGCCACGAACGCACGGAACAGCAGGATGCAGAACGACAGGCCGAACGCGACGTGCACGGCGATGAGGCCGACGAGGGTCTTGAACAGCCCCAGTCCCTGCAGGACCCAGATCGTCGGGACGACAGCCGGGGGGATGATGAGGCCGGCGAGGACGAAGAAGTTCACCAGCGGATTCCAGCGCGAGCGCCGGCGCTGGAGGACATAGCCGACCATCGCCCCGAGGACGACCATGATCGCGACGGCGCCCACCGTCAGGATCGTGCTGTTGACGAATGCGCGCACGATGAGGAAGTCGCGCGTGCTGAGGACGGTGACGAGGTTGTCGAAGAACGCCCAGTGGGTCGGCCAGCTGAACTTCAGCGCCGCGGCCTCTTTCTGGGTCTTGCCCGCGGTGAGGACCATGAAGGCGAACGGGACGAGGAACACGAAGACGGCGATGATGAGCGCGACCGATCCGCCGACCCACCGCCACACACGATTGGTCACGACTGGTCTCCCTTGCGGTTGAGCCACCACGACAGCGGGAAGATGATGGCCGCGACGACGACGAACAGCACGACGTTGCCCGCGGTCGACAGTCCGAAGAATCCCGCTTGGTACTGCTTGTAGACGACGGACGCCAGGACGTCGCTGGTGAAGCCCGGACCGCCCTTCGTGATGGCCCAGATGAGGTCGAAAGAGCGCAGGCCACCGATGAGCGAGAGCAGCACGACAGTGGCGGTCGCGGGCTGCAGCAGCGGAAGCGTGATGTGCCGGAACGTCTTGCCTGCTCCGGCGCCGTCGACCCTGGCCGCCTCGTAGTACTCCTGCGGGATCGCGACCATGCCCGCGATGAAGATGAGCGTGGCAAGGCCGACGCCCTTCCAGATGTCGACCATCGCCACGGTGAGCAGAGCCGTCGCCGGGTCGGTCCACCACCCCGGCCCCTGGAGCCCGATCGCCTCGAGCCCGGCGTTGACCGGGCCGTCGAACGGGTCGAGCAGGACCTTGAACATGATCCCCACGCCGATCGTGCTGGCCAGCACGGGGAAGAAGATGACGGAGCGCGTGAAGCCGCGACCGATGATCTGCGAGCTCAGCAGCACCCCGAACAGCAGTCCGAGCACGACCTTCGCGCCGGAGGTGACGAAGGCGTAGATGAAGGTGTTGACGAAGCCCTGGACGAGCGGGGGCTCCTGGAAGAACCGGATGTAGTTCTCGAAACCGATGAACTCGACGTCGAACAGCGTCCACCGCGTCAGCGAGAACCAGAACGACGCGACGGTCGGAACGAGGAAGAGGATGACGTAGAAGACGCCGGCGGGGAGGAAGAACCAGCTGGGATACGGACTCTTCATCCGGCGGCGGGGCTTCGCCTGCGGCTCGGCGCCCGCGGTCCGGCTGCGGCGCGGCGTGGCGATCGTGGTGCTCATGAGTGTCTCCGAGTCGCGGGGGCCGGAGAGATGTCCGGCCCCCGCGACCGTTCGGTGGCTTACCAGCCGTCGAGACCCAGCTGCTGGGCCTGCTTCTTCACGTCCTCGTCGTACTGCGCGGCACCGTCCTTCGCGGACGTGATGCCGGAGCCGACGGCGACCGTGATCTGCTCGAGCGCCGGTCCCTTGATGGGCGACAGGAACTCCAGGGCGAGGTTGGTCTTGCCGTCGTCGAAGTACGGCTGAAGATCGGACACCATCGCCGGCACGTCACTGCCGAGCGTGCAGCCTTCGATGACGAACGGCCCCTGCGGCGCCGTGGACTGCGCCTGGATGTCGCAGCTGTCCTTCGTCGTGATCCACGAGACGAACTTCTTCGCGGCGTCGAGCTTCGCGCCCTCGGTCGAGGTCGGGATGTAGACGCCGTTGGGCATCCACACCGTCAGGCCGTTGGAGGCGGCGTCGGGGCCGGGGAGGGGGAAAGTCCCGACAACATCCTTCGCCTCGGGGTTGGTGGTCATGAGCTGCGACGCCGCGAACGTCAGGATCGGATACTGCGCACCCTTGCCCGTCGCGACCATCGAGACGCCGTCGCTGTACGTCGCCGAGGCGAAGTCCTCGTTCAGGAGCTTCTTGTCGAAGACCTCCTGGAGGTGCTCGAAGCCCGCGAGGCCGGGCTGGTCGACGTACTTCGCCTTGTTGGCGGTGTACTCCTCGGCCCACTTCGGGTCCTCGGCCAAGACGTTGTTGAAGTCGCCCAGCACGAACAGCTGCGAGGTCCAGGTGTCGCCGTACGTCTGCACGATGGGTGCCGCGACGCCGGCTTCCTTGATCTTCTCGCTGTTGGCGATGAACTCGTCCCACGTGGTGGGCACCTCGAGTCCGAGCTGCGAATAAATGTCCTTGTTGTAGATGACGGCACCGGCCATCGACTGGCCCATGGGGGCGCCGTACACGCCCTTGTCGGTCGACACGGTCTTGACGAAGTTCTTGTCGAGCTTGCCGACCCAGTCCTGGTCGTCCAGGTTCACGAGCGTCTGGTCGGGGCTCAGCGCCTGGAAGAGCGAGCCGGAGTTGTAGGAGAAGACATCGTCCATCTCTCCGGTGGAGAGCCGGGTCTTGATGAGGTTGTCGCCCTCCGAGCCCTGGGGGCGCGTCTGGACATCGACCTTGATGTCGGGGTTCTCCGCCTCGAACGCCTTGACGAGTGCGTCCGCAACGGCGACCGTCGCCTCGCCGTTGTCGACGAGATAGCTGATCGTGACCGGGCCGTCGCTTGCCGACGAGCCACCGCCGGCCGAGCAGCCGGCCAGTGCCACCGTCAGGGCGACGCCGCCGACGCCGAACGCGAGGAGCGCCCGTCGTGTCGTGGTTCGGGAAACCATCTTCTCTACCTCCATGTAAAGGCAACTGCGCTGTTGATGCTTCGAGGCGGACAACGCTCTCGATGCGTGGGTGAGGCCACAGTAGGCGCACGCTCGGCAAAGTGTCAACCGATCTACACAAGAAATGTGGACTGATCTACATCCCGCTTCGACGAAGCGCGGGGATAACTTGTAGACCGATACACGAATCGATAGGCTCGGCCTCCTCCGGCGACGCCCGGGGACCCGCTTTCCTGACGAAACACACGACGAGGTATGGGATGTCCGACTGGCAGGGCCGATTCATCGCACCGGCGGAGCGCCTCGAGCGCGCGCCGCTGCTGCGCACCGAGATCACGCTCGACGACGGTCACGGAGCAGTCGCCGAGGCGACCGCCACGCTGTCTGCACTCGGGGTCGTGGAAGCCTTCATCGACGGCGCGCCGCTGTCGGACGACGTCCTGACGCCGGGATGGACGAGCTACGAGTGGCGCGTCCGCTACGCGACCTACGACGTGACGGAGCGCGTCGGCGGCGACCGGGTCGCGCTGGGCCTCGCGCTCGGCGACGGCTGGTACCGCGGCAGGCTCGGCTGGGGTGACGCTCCCCCGTACGGCCCCGAGATCGCCGGATTCCTCGAGCTGCGCATCCGGTTCGAGGACGGGCACGTGCAGACGGCGGCGACCGGTGAGGGGTGGCACGCGGCATCCGGCCCTGTCGTCTCGAACAGCATCTACGACGGCGAGCACATCGACGCGCGGCTCGCCATCCCCGGCTGGAACACCGTCGGGTTCGATGACAGCGCGTGGTCGCCCGTGCAGGTCGTCGACTTCGACCTGGACAGGCTCGAGCCGTACGCCGGCCCACCTGTGCGCCGGCAGGAGCGGCTGCGACCGGTTCGCGTCTGGACGAGCCCGGCAGGCAAGACGCTCGTCGACTTCGGGCAGAACCTCGTCGGGTGGGCGCGCGTCGCCGTCCGCGGCTCGGCCGGCGACACCATCACTCTGCGGCACGCAGAGGTGCTCGAAGACGGCGAGCTCGGCATCCGTCCCCTCCGTACGGCGAAGGCGACCGACACGTTCGTGCTGAGCGGCGAGGACGACGTCTTCGAGCCGACGTTCACGTTCCACGGGTTCCGCTACGTCGAGGTCGAGGGCTGGCCCGGCGGCATCGAGGCCCTCACCGGCGACGCCCTGACCGCGGTCGTGGTGAGCTCCGACCTGCGCCGCACGGGCCGGTTCGAGTCATCCGATCCTCTTCTGAACCGGCTGCACGAGAACGTCGTCTGGGGCATGCGCGGCAACTTCCTCGATGTGCCGACCGACTGCCCGCAACGCGACGAGCGGCTGGGCTGGACCGGCGACATCGCCGTTTTCGCGCCGACGGCGGCCTTCCTCTTCGACGTGAGCGGCTTCCTCCGCGACTGGCTGCGCGATGTCGCCCTCGAGCAGTCCCACCAGGACGGCATCGTCCCCTTCGTCGTCCCCGACATCCTCAAGTACATGGGTGCGCCCGCGGAGTTCTCGCCCGTCGACTCGACCGCCGTCTGGAGCGACGCCGTCGCCTGGGTGCCCTGGGCACTGTGGGAGGCGTACGGCGACCGCGAGGTGCTCGCAGAGACGTTCCCCGCGATGGCGATGCACGCGCGGAGGGTGCGATCACTGCTCTCGCCGGCAGGCGTGTGGGACCGCGGCTTCCAGTTCGGCGACTGGCTCGACCCCGACGCTCCGCCCGCCGATCCGGCCGGGGCCAAGGCCGACCGCGGCGTCGTCGCGACCGCGGCCGCCTACCGCACGGCACGCATCGTCGCGAAGGCGGCCGCACTCCTGGACCGTCCCGAGGACGCGGCAGAGTTCACCGACCTGGCTGAGACCCTCCGCCGCGGGTTCCAGGCGGAGTACGTGTCCGATTCGCGGATCCTGAGCGACTGCACGACGGTGTATTCGCTCGCGATCGCATTCGACCTCCTCGACGCCGAGCAGCGCCGATGGTCCGGCGAGCGCCTCGCCACCCTCGTGCGAGAGAGCGGCTTCCGCATCTCGACCGGATTCGCCGGGACGCCGTTCATCATGGACGCACTCACCGCGACGGGCCACCTCGCGGAGGCGTACGGCCTGCTCATGCAGCGGGAGTGCCCCTCGTGGCTCTACCCCGTGACCATGGGCGCGACCACGGTCTGGGAGCGCTGGGACTCGATGCTGCCCAACGGCTCCATCAACCCCGGCGAGATGACGAGCTTCAACCACTACGCGCTCGGCGCGGTGGCCGACTGGATCCATCGGATCGCCGGCGGACTCGCGCCGCTCGAACCCGGGTACGCGCGCCTCCTCGTCGCGCCCCAGCCGGGCGGCGGCCTCGAGTGGGCCAAGACCTCGCTCGAGACGCCGCACGGGCTCGCATCCGTCGAGTGGGAGACGGATGCCGGTGAGCTCCACGTCGTAGCCGTCGTGCCGCCGGACACCACCGCCGTGTTCCGCCGCCCGGGCTCGCCCGACGTCGACCTCGGCGCCGGCGCGCACCGGCTGACCGCCCCCCTCAGCGACGAGGCGACCTCCCCCGCCGGCGCGGTACGGCGCTAGTACTCTCGGTTCATGGCCCCCACCCCCGGACGCAGCGCGACCATCGAAGACGTCGCGGCGGCAGCAGGCGTGTCCCGCGCTGCGGTGTCGAAGGTGCTGCGGGATGCCTACGGCGTCAGCGACTCCATGCGCGAGCGCGTGACGGCGGCGATGACGGAGCTGAACTACCGCCCCCGGATCGCCGCACGCGCGATGCGCGGACGCACCTTCACCATCGGCATCGAGATCCCCGACTTCGGCAACCAGTTCTTCACCCGCATGCTCAACGGCGCGATGCGCGCGCTCGCCGACACGCAGTACCAGCTCGTGATCGCTCCCGCAGAAGCCGGGTCGCGTCACGGCCTCCGGGCGATCGAGGCTCTCGTGGACCGTCAGGTGGACGGGGTGATCGCGGTCTCCCCTCGCGTCACCCCCGAGGCGCTCGATCGGATCGCCGCGCACACGCCCGTCGTGATGTTCGGGCGCCACGACACCTCGGACGCCTACGACACCGTCGCCGGCGACGACGTCGCCGGCGCACATGCCGCGATGACGCACCTGCTCGGCCTCGGCCACACGAGGATCACCCACCTCACCCTGCCCGAGTCGGACGAAGAGGTGCCGTCGCCGCACGGCCTGCGTCTGCGCACCTACCGCACCGAGATGGAGCGGGCAGGTCTCGCCGACGAGGTCGTCGTGCTGCGCACCGACGAGGGTCAGGAGGCCGCCTACCGGACGGTGCGCCAGGCGCTCGAAGAAGGCGCGCAGCCGACCGCGATCTTCGCCGCCCACGACGAGCTCGCCATCGGCACGCTCCGCGCCGTCGCCGAGTCGTCACGGCCCATCTCCGTGGTCGGCTACGACGACGTCCCGATCGCCTCCCACCCGGCCCTCGGCCTCACGACCGTCGACCAGCCGGGCGATGAGATGGGCGCGCGGGCGATCCAGCTGCTCCTCGAACGCGTCGGCGGACGAACGGATGCCGTGCACGAGGTCTTCGAGCCGCACCTCCGGGTGCGCACCTCCAGTCGATCGCCGGAGTGATCCAAGGGCTGCTGCGCTGCGATCTGACCTCGGGTCGAAACGGATGCCGCGGCCGGCGCTCCTCGAAGGTTCAGCGTCGACCCCTCCGCTCGCTCGGGCACCGGGGGGCTGAGTCTTTCCGGTTCCCGAGCGAGTGTTGAACGTCTGATCCGCGTCAGCGGGACTCCGCCGTTTCGCGGATGACCCGCATCGCGCCGACGATGCCGGCGACGATCTCGTGGACCTCGGCCGCGACATCCACCACGATCCCCGCCTCATGGCTTCGAAGCGGTTCGAGCGTCGCGATCTGCGAATCGAGCAGGTGGGCCGGCATGAAGTGATCGGTGCGCGCCTGCGCCCGCGATCTCAACACCGGGTGCGCGCCGTCGAGGTGGATGAAGTGCACGAGCGGCGCGACGGACCGGATGCGGTCGCGATACGCCACGCGCAGCGCACTGCAGGCGACCACGAGTCCGGACGCCCGGTGACGGTCGAACTCCGCGCCCACGGCGTCGAGCCAGGGCCATCGATCTTCGTCGGTCAGCGCGACGCCGGACGCCATCTTGCGGCGGTTGGGCTCGGGATGCAGATCGTCCGCATCCACGAACGGCACCCCCCACTCCTGCGCCACGGCTCTGCCGACGGTGGACTTGCCCGCCGCCGACACGCCCATCACGCAGACGAGGGGTGCCCTCTCGGTCACCAGTCGTGCACCGTTCCGTCGGCGAGGCGGTTGAACGGCAGGTACGCCTTCTCATACGGGTACTTGCCCGCCTCGTCGACGTCGAGGGTCACGCCGAGGCCCGGCTCGTCGCCGGGGTGCAGGTAGCCGTCCGTCCACGAGAAGCTCTGCTGGAAGACGGAGTCGGTCTGTGCGGAGTGCTGCATGTACTCCTGGATCCCGAAGTTGTGGATCGACAGGCCCAGGTGCATCGCCGCGGCCATGCCGACCGGCGAGATGTCGGTCGGGCCGTGCATGCCCGACTTGATCTGGTACTGCGCCGCGTACTCGAGCGTCTTCTTCAGCGGGCTGATGCCGCCCATGTGGGTGACGGCTCCCCGGACGTAATCGATGAGCTGCTCCTTGATCAGGTCCTTGAAGTCCCACACGGTGTTGAAGATCTCGCCGATCGCGAGCGGCGTCGTGGTGTGCTGGCGCACCAGACGCAGGGCCTCCTGATTCTCGGCGGGCGTGCAGTCCTCGAGCCAGAACAGGTCGTACGGCTCGAGCGCCTTTCCGAGCTTGGCGGCCTGGATCGGCGTCATGCGGTGGTGCCCGTCGTGCAGCAGAGGCAACTCGGGACCGAACTCGTTGCGGACCGCCTCGAAGACCCCGGGAAGGTGGCGGAGGTACGCGCGCGTGTCCCAGTCCTCCTCCTGTGGGAGGGCACCCCGCACGGCCGGCTCATGGTCGTAACGGATGCCGGAGGTCGTCGCCGCGGCGTTCGAGGCGATGCCGTAGATGGCCTGAAGGCCCGGCACCCCGGTCTGCACCCGGATCGAGCGGTAGCCCTTCTCGAGATGAGCGCGGATCGAGTCGAAGATCTCGGGCAGGTCCTTGCCCGAGGCGTGGCCATACGCCATGAGCCCGCGGCGGCTCGCACCTCCGAGAAGCTGGTAGACCGGCATCCCGGCGGCCTTGCCCTTGATGTCCCACAGCGCCATGTCGACGGCGGCGATCGCCGCCATCGTGACGGGCCCGCGGCGCCAGTACGCCGAGCGATAGAGGAACTGCCAGGTGTCTTCGATCCGCCCCGCGTCCTTCCCGATGAGAAGGGGCGCGACGTGATCCTTGAGGTAGCTCACCACGGCCAGTTCGCGGCCGTTGAGAGTCGCATCGCCGATGCCGACGTGACCCTCGTCAGTCGTCAGCCGAAGCGTGACGAAGTTGCGGCCCGGGCTGGTCACGATGACTTCGGCCTTGTCGATGATCATGGGGAGTCCTCTCGGTGCGTCTGTCGGGTCAGGCCGTTGTCGGCGGTACGGATGTGGAGTCGGCGGCGCGGAAGGCCGCCGTGCTCAGCGCGGGGTCGACCGGCTCCGCCTCGCCACGGGCAGCGCGTCGCTGCGCGATCTCGGCGATGATCTCGCGGTGGCGGGCGTCGGTGAGCGGGTAGAAGAACATCACTGCGATCGCGATGAGGGCGGCGACCGCCGGCAGGAGGCCCGCGGCGGCGCGGATCCCCCATTCGGCGGAGTCGGACTGCACCTGCGCACCCGCGGCGTATCCCCCGAGGGCGAGCGCGTAGGCGGCCAGCGCTCCGCCGACGGCCTGACCCGTCTTGCGCGTGAAGGAGAAGAGCGCGTAGATGATGCCCTCGGCCCGCACCCCTGTCTTCCACTCGCCGTACTCGACGGTGTCGGCTTCGAGCGCCCACACGAGCATGTTGACGAGGGCGATGCCGATCTGGCACAGCACGAGGCCGGCGAAGGCCACGGGGACCGCCCCCGGCGGCGCGAAGAAGACCACGAGGCCGCCGATGATCATGACGACGCCGCCCGCGATGTAGCCGTTCCTCTTGCCGAAGCGGCGGACGATCGTGGGGACGACGGCCGCCAGCGCGAACACCAGCACGATCTGCACGAGCGACAGGACGGCGTACAGCGGCAGGGCATTGAGCACATCGCGCAGGTAATACAGCTGCACGGTGCTGAGCGCGAGCATCCCGGTGAGGAACGTGAACGAGCTCAGGCACAGCAGCAGCAGGGGGCGGTTGCTCCGCAGGATCGCGAGGCTCTGCCTCATCGTCACCTTCGGGATGTCGCGGATGACGGTCTCCTTCGCCGTGAAGAAGGTGAAGAGGTAGAGGGCGAAACCGACCACGACGAACCCGAGCGTCATGAAGGTGAAGATCGACTGCAGGTCGTTCTCCGGCTTGATCAGCGGCGCCACGAAGATGCCGAGGCCCGCGCCCACGAGCATGGCTCCGATCGTGCGGGCACTGGCGAGCTTCGCCCGCTCGCCCGCGTTGCGGGTCATCGCGCCGGCGAGCGAGCCGTACGGGATGTTGACGAGGCTGTAGGCCAGACCCAGGGCAGCGTACGTGAGGTACGCGTAGAGCAGCATGCCCGATTCGCCGATCTGAGGAACCGAGAAGGTCGCCACGCTCAGCAGGAGAAGCGGAAGCGATCCGAACAGGATGAACGGACGGAACTTGCCGAACCGCTTGCTGTACGTGCGGTCGACGATGCGGCCCGCGAAGACGTCGGCGAAGGCGTCGAACACCCGCACGACCAGCAGCAGCGTTCCCGCCGCCGCGGCGGAGATGCCCGCGACGTCGGTGTAGTACACGAGCAGGAACATCGTCGCGGTCGTGAACGCGAGGTTGTTCGCGGCGTCACCGGCTCCGTAGCCGACGATGCTGAGGGCGCCGAGCTTCTGGGGTGTCGATGAGGTCGTCGAGGTGGGGACGGCAGTGGTCATGCGGGGCTTCCTTGCCTGGTGCAGCGGATGGGGAGGGTCAGTCGGCGTCGCGGAGCGAGGTCCAGCGGGCGCGGAGGGCATGCGCGGCGGCCTTCGGCTTGCGGTCGCGCGTGAACACGCCCTTCTTGTTGCCGTCGACACGGGCGAAGCCGTTCTTGGTCTGGAAGTCCGCGAAGTTCCACACCTGCTCGCCGACGATCGCCGGGACGCGATCGTGCACGCGGTGGTACATCTCGAGGAACCTCGTCTGGTACTCCTCGGTGAAGGGCACGTCGTAGATCGAGTGGTACCCGGCGACCGTGTCGGCGCCGTACTCGGTCATGATGAGGGGCCGCGCGAACTTCTCCTGCCAGCCGAGCAGCTCGGCCTCGAGCTTGCGCTCCGCGCTGCGCAGGTCGCCGGAGTCGACGTACCAGCCGTAGTAGCGGTTGAGGCAGATCACGTCGAACAGGTCGGCGATGCGGTCGACCTCGAAGTTCGAGAACATGACGTTCACGAAGGTCACCGGCCGCGTCGGGTCGAGCTCGCGGTTGAGCGACACGAGCGGCTCGAAATACTCGCGAGCACCTTCCTCGTTGGATGCGGGCTCGTTCGTGATCGACCACAGCACGACACTCGGGTGATTCTTGTCGCGTGCGACGAGCTCGCGGATCGCCTGCGCGTGCGTCTCACGTGTCCGATCGTTGATCGTGTCGGGTGAGAACGTCTGCTGGCGCTGACCGCCGAAGATGCCGCCTCCCATGGAGAGGTTCAGTCCGACGGCGCCCACTTCGTCGATCACGACGATGCCGTGGCGGTCGGCGAATTCCATGACCTCCTCGGCGTACGGGTAGTGCGACGTGCGGAAGGAGTTCGCGCCGATCCAGTCCATGAGCTGGAAGTCGTGCACGAGGTAGGCGTTGTCGTGCCCCTTGCCGCGGATCGCGCTGTCTTCGTGACGGCCGAACCCGGTGAAGTAGAACGGTGCGCCGTTGATGAGGAACTCCGTGCCTCGCACCTCGATCGTGCGCACGCCGACGGGCAGCGAATACTCATCTGAGATCTCGCCGTCGACGAGCGCCTGAGCGCTCAGCGTGTAGAGATAGGCCGCACCCGGCTGCCAGAGCTTCACGTCCTCGACACGGAGCACGCCCGATGAGCCCGAGGCCGTCGCCACGACGGCGCCGTCGGCATCGCGCAGAGCGACGCTCACGGCATCCGCTCCCGTCGTCTCGACGTCGAAGCCGACGAGGCCGGCCTGTCCGTCGACATCCGTCGTGACGGTGATGTCGGAGACGCGCACGGCGGGTGCGCTGTACAGCCACACCGACCGGGCCAGCCCGGCGTAGTTGAAGAAGTCGTGCAGGTAGTCCTGCGTCCGCCCACCTTCGTCGGTGACCGTGATGACACCGGGCGGGATGGTGATGTTGGTGAGCTCGTTGCTGACCCCCACCGTGAGGCGGAACTCGGCGCCCGCGGCGACGACGTCGGTGACGTCGGCCTCGAACGGCGTGTAGCCGCCCACGTGCTCGGCCACCTTCACATCGTCCACGTAGACGACGCCTTCGTGGGTGGCCGCGTCGAACCGGAGGAAGACCCGCTCGCCGGCCCACCCGCGGGGCACCCGCACGGTGCGCTGATACCAGACCCAGCCGACGTGATCGCGGATCGCCGCGTCGGCGAACTGGTCGTTGTAGCTGGCCGGAACCGCAGCCTCGAGGGAGGTCGCGAGCGTGCCGCTCCACGGCGACTCGGCCACGGCGCTGTCGATGGCGAATCGCCACAGCCCGTCCAGATTGACGAGCTCACGAGTGGGTCCAGCCTGCGGCCTCAACATGGTCATGCTTCTCCTCCGCGTCCTTGCGTTGACGCGACGCTACGTGTGATGACTCGGTCGCATCGGGATCGATGGCAACCGATTGCTAGCAGTGAATCACGAAAACGTAATCATGGCAACCGATTGCCAGACATTCCTCCAGGCGCCTTCGGCACCGGAGCCCGACCGGCGCGGGATTGCGCGCGCGAGACCGTCGCCGGCCGCGCAGGTGCCCGCCCCGCCCTGCGAGTTGCCAGTCCTTGTGGCAACTCGGCGTCGAGATGCGCGAAGTTGTGGCAACTCGGCGTCGGTGGGAACCCGACGCGTCGAGATGCGCGAAGTTGTGGCAACTCGGCGTGGGTGGCTGGCGTGGCGAGCGAGAGGCCCGCGCTGCCCGCCGGGCGAGTTGCCAGTCCTTCTGGCAACTCGGCGTCGAGATGCGCGAAGTTGTGGCAACTCGGCGTCGGTGGGCACCCGACGCGTCGAGATGCGCGAAGTTGTGGCAACTCGGCGTGGGTGGCTGGCGTGGCGAGCGAGTCGGGGGCGGAGCCCCCTAGGTCGGAATGAACGGATGCCTGGGGCCGAGGCATCCGTCCCACCACCCGCCGCGCGTCACGCGCGAGACCCCACCCGCCCTGCGAGTTGCCAGTCCTTGTGGCGACTCGGCGTCGAGATGCGCGAAGTTGTGGCAACTCGGCGTGGGTGGGCACCCGACCCGCGCCGCGCGCGGCCCCGAACTCAGCGCGGCGAGAAGGCGGCGGCCACGCGACCGACCGCGGCGACGATGCCGGGATCCGAGGCCAGCTCGCTGTCGACCAGGTCGAGCAGCGCAACGACGCCGCGCTCGCCGGTCTCCCCCGCTGCCTCGATCAGCGCGTCTCCCGCGCGGTCGGACGGCGCGCGCCCGTTCCTGACCGCCGACACCCACGCACCGAAGGCGCGGACGGATGCCTCGCCCTCGCGCCCCGCGGCGCGCTCGGCCTTCAGCACGGGGGCCAGGCGCACGCGGAGTTTCGTCGTGCCGTCCTGGCCGATCTGATCGAGCAGGTGCTGGATCCGGGCGTTGTCGAATCGGGCGAGGAGGGCAGCGCGGTACGCGGGGAGATCCAGTCCTTCCGCCGGCAGGTGCCGGACCGCCTCATCCCAGAGCTCCTCGACCCAGGATCGGAGCGTCACGTCGGCCACGGCCTCGGCGACGGTGCGATGCCCCCGGGCCGCCCCGGCGTAGGCGAGCAGGGTGTGCGCGCCGTTGAGCAGCCACAGCTTCCGGCGTTCGAAGGGGTCGATGTCGTCGACGAACCGAGCGCCGCCGCGCTCCCAGTCGGGGCGACCGCTGCGGAACTCACCCGAGAGCACCCAGTCGTGGAAAGGCTCGGTGACCACGGGGGAACGATCATGCCACCCGGTCGCCGCGGCGACGGCCGCGGCATCCGCACTGGTGGTCTTGGGGGTGATCCGGTCGATGGATGTCGAGACGAACGTGACGTGATCGGCGAGGTACTCGCGGGTCGCCGCCGCACCGGAGAGATCTGCCAGTGCGAGCATCGCGTCGCGAGCGAGCCGGCCGTTGTGCGGCAGGTTGTCGCACGACACGATCGCGAGGTCGCCGCCGCCCGCCCGCCGGCGCGCCTCGAGCGCGGCGAGCAGCCGCGCCAGCGCCGTGCGGGGCGCATCGGCGAAGTCGAAGCGTGCCGCGCCGAGATTGCGGCCCAGCCAGTGGAGATCCCCGGCGACCGCCGGATCGGCGGTATCGGGACGACCGTCGGCATCGAGCGCATAGCCGGCCTCGGTCACGGTGAGCGTGACCAGCGCGGTCGCGGGCGCGGCGACCGTGCCGACGAGCCGGTCGACCCTTGCGCCGTCCACGGCTTCGGAGATGCTCCGCACGATGCCGATCTCGTCGTGGTCGGCAGAGCGGACCACGAGCGAGTAGAGGCCGTCCTGGGCCTGGAGGTCCTCGGCGGCGCGGGGGCTGCGGCCCGTGAAGGCGACGATCCCCCACTCATCCGCATCGGTGGCGACGGAGGTGTACCACGCCTGGTGAGCACGGTGGAACGCGCCGAGCCCGAGATGGGCGATCCGCACGGGGGCGGCCTGGGCGGCTTCGCCGGTGCGCGCGGCGAGCGCGCGGCGATCGAGCGCCTCCGGCGAGCGGTGTGCGAGCGCCTCCGGCGAGCGGTGTGCGAGCGCCGCGATGGACTCGCGGGTCTCGGCGCTCACAGTTTGAACACCCGGCGAGGAAGCGCGTCGACGAGATCGACGGCGACGCTCTCCGCCCTCGACGGCGACATCCGCCCCTCGCGCACGAGCCGTGCGAGGAACGCGGAGTCGAGTCGTCTCGCCATGTCGTGACGGGCGGGTATCGACAGGAAGGCCCGCGTGTCGTCGATGAAGCCCGAGCCGCGGTAGAAGCCGGCAGTCTCGGTGACGGCCGCGCGAAAGCGCAGGACGGCGTCGGGAGCATCGAGGAACCACCAGGGAGCACCGATGAAGACGCTCGGGTAGAACCCGGCGAGCGGCGCCACTTCTCGCGAATAGACGGTCTCGTCGACCGCGAACAGCACGATGTGCAGGCCGGGTTCGAGGCCGTGACGCTCGAGGAGCGGGCGCAGGTTCGCCGTGTAGGTCGTCGTCACCGGGATGTCGTGGCCCGTGTCGGGTCCCAGTCGCGCGAACGTGGCGCTCGAGTGGTTGCGATAGACGCCGGGGTGGATGGTCATCACGAGGCCGTCGCGGGCGCTCATGCCTGCCATCCGCAGCAGCATGTTGCCCGAGAACTCGCGCGCCCCGGCGGCGTCCAGGTCGCCGGCGACCGCACGACGATAGAGGACGGATGCCTCGTCGTCGGTGAGATCGACCGTGTACGGTTCCCGCACCCCGTGGTCGGCCGACACCGCGCCGTGTGCGATGAAGTGCGCCCGTCGCGCCTCGAGGGCGGCGAGATACCCGGCGAAGTCGTCGGGCGCCGTGCCGTTCGCCTCGGTGAGACGCTCGATCCGCGCCCGGAAGTCCGGCGCGGTGGGGTCGAGGTAGGCATCCGGTCGGAAGGTCGGCAGCACGCGTCCTGCGAATGACGGATCCTCGGCGAGCTCGGCATGCACCGAGAGGTCGTCCATCGGATCATCCGTCGTCGCCAGCACCTCGATGCCGAACCGGTCGAAGAGTGCGCGGGGGCGGTAGCCCGGTTCGGCCAGCCGCGCGCTGATGGCGTCGTAGGTGGCATCCGCGTTCTCGGCGGAGGGCTCCTCGTCGAGGCCGAACAGCGTCGACAGCTCGTCGTTGAGCCAGTACCCCGAGGCCGTGCCGGCGAGAAGGTGCCAGTTCTCCGCCAGCGTCCGCCAGGCGTGAAGCGGATCCGCCGGCGCAGCGGTTCCGACGCCGAGAGTCGCGGGATCGATCCCCGCGGCGTGCAGGAGGCGAGTGACGTAATGGTCGTGCGTGAGAAGGAGGGATGCCGGATCGGAGAACGGCTCGTCGTCCCTGAGCAGACTCGGCGAGACGTGGCCATGGGGCGAGGTGATCGGCAGGTGCGCAACCGATTGATAGAGGTCCCGCGCGATGACGCGAGTCGCCGGATCGACCGGAAAAAGGCGGTCGGGGTCAAGTCGCAGCGGCATCGTCACACGCATCATTCTTCTTCCGATCGCCCCATTTGTCAATCGGTTGCCAAACCGAGCGTGGCGAATCGCCGAGTCTGCTCGGAGCAGGATTCAGTCGGCTCGTGGACCCGTCGAGCCGCGGACCACGAGATCGGTGGGCAGAAGGGTCGCGGCATCCGGCACATCTTTCGCGTCCCGCGGACCCACCCGACTCAGGAGCTGCCTGACCGCCCGCTCCCCCGCCTCGGCGAGGGGCGCATGCACGGTGGTGATGCCGGGTGAGGTGAAGTCGCTGCCGAAGATGTCGTCGAATCCGGCGATGCTCACTGCCGCGGGCACGGCGATCCCCCGCTCGGAAGCCGCCCGCAGGAGCCCGATCGCCATCAGGTCGTTGAACGCAACGACCGCGGTGACCCCCGAGGCGACCACGCGCGAGATCGCGGAGGCGCCTCCCTCGAGCGTCGGCGCCCCCGGACCGATCTCGACGATCGTCATCCCCTGACGCGGGGCCGCCTCCAGGAGCGCCTCCCACCGGCGCCCACTGATCCACGACGTGTCGGGGCCGGAGAGATACGCGACCGAGCGATGCCCGAGCTCTGCCAGATGCGCGACGAGTTGCCCGACGCCGCGTTCCACGTCGGGAAGGATCGAGGTCTGTCCCGCGACGGCGCGGTTGATGACGACGAGGGGTTTGCGTTCGGCGAGCGCGCCGATCTGCGCATCGCCCAGACGGGTGGTCGCCAGCACGAGGCCGTCCACCGCTGGCAGCACCCGCTCCACGGCGGCCGCCTCCCGCTCCCCCGACTCCTGGGACTCCGCGACGATCAGGGTGTACCCGGCCTCGGCGGCCGCGCGCTCTGCGCCGCGCACGATGCCGAAGATCACGGGGTTGGTGATGTCGGCCACTATCAGCCCGAGGGTGTTCGTCCGTCCGGTCGGCAGCGCCCGCGCGATCGGATTGACGCGGTAGTTGAGCTCCTTCGCGGCGGCGCGGATGCGCTCTTCGGTCTTCGCGTTGATCCGACCGGGCTGACTCAGCGCGCGCGAGACCGTGGACGGGTTCACGTCTGCCAGCCTCGCGATGTCGTAGATCGTGGGCGCGGTGCCCCCGCGCGCACGCTTGGGAACGCGTTCGGGGGTGGAAGCATCCTTCTCGGTCACCGTCTGCTCCCTCCTCGCGAACTCCCGTCAACGCTAGCGCGCCGGCAGCGGTGGCCCTGCGCGGCGGGCCACGCGACGTGGCAACGCCTACTCGCAGGCGAGCCCGTCGCCTTCGCCGTCCCCGTTGTTGCCCGTCCCGTTGGCGAACCAGTCGTAGATCGCCGCTTCGGCCGGGTCGTCGCGGGAGAAGGGTCCTGTCGGGTGCCCGTTCGGGTTCTTCTTGAGCTTCGTGCACGACGAGTACTGTCTCCACCACTCGTCGACGGCCGGGGGCGCCGCAGGTGCTTGCACGGCTTGCTGCTCGGCCGCGAGCCTCTCCTGCTCGGCCGCGAGCCTCTCCTGCTCGGCCGCGTCGGCCGCGGATTTGCACGCGACGGTGACGACCGAGCCATCCGGCGAGAGCGCGGCGACCTGCGCCGCGTGGTAGCCCGACTCCCTGGGGTGAGCGGGATAGCCGTCGGTGGAGTCGTATCGTGCCACCGCGAGGCCGGCCGTCAGCAGCGAGAGCGCGACGTCGACGCCGTCCGCGGTGTCGACGTACCGCAGCATCCGACCGTGCTGGTCCTCGGCGTTCTCGCCCTCGGGGAGCACGAGGACGGTCGCGTCACCGGGGCTGAGGAGCGACGAGACGAGAGCGGATGCCTCGGCATACCCGCACTCGTCACGCTCGGGCGCATCGATCCCGATGATGCGCACGGTGCCGGCGCTCGTCTCGATCGTATCGCCGTCGACCACATACTTCAGCGTGACCCCGGACTCGACGGCAGCGGTCGGCGCCGGGCCCGCATCCGTCGCCGAACCGGCCGCGCACCCGACGAGGGAACCGGCGGCCAGGAGCATCGCCGCCGTCCGAAATCCACGCATGCCGCCGAGCATAGAACCTCCTGCGGACTCTGCCCGCGAGCGACGAACGCGCCCCGGCCTGCGACGCGTCGTCGTCACCGCTTCGCACCGTGGCGTCAGGGGGTCCCGGCGCCGTCGCCCGGCGGCTCGGAGACGTCGCGGATCGCCTCGGCGAAGGCGTGCGGCGCCTCGGCCGGGAGGTGATGGCCCGCATCGGCGATCTGACGGTGCTCGCGCCATCCGGTGAACAGACGGGCGTGCTGCGATCCGTCGGTCGCGGGGAAGTTGCCGTCCGCCGTGCCGTCGAGGGTGATCGTCGGCACGCTGATGGGCGGCAGGCCGGCCAGACGTCGCTCGATGTCGGCGTAGCGGGACGCGCCCGCCGCGAGTCCGAGGCGATGCCGGTAGGAGTGGATGACGACCTCGACGTAGTCGGGATTGTCGAAAGCTGCGGCGACCCGCGCGAGCTCGTCTTCGCCGAAGGTCCACCGCGGCGAGTTCCTCCGCCAGATCACCTCGGCGATCTCGCGGCGGTTGAGCTCGAGCCCGGCCCGTCCTCTCTCGGTCGCGAAGTACCAGAAGTACCAGAAGCCGGCTTCGAGATCGGGGCGGATCGGAAGGGCGGATGCCGCGATCTCCTGGATGAGGTAGCCGTTGACCGACACGAGCCCCGCCACCCGCTCGGGCCAGAGCGCGGCGACCACGCACGCGGCGCGACCGCCCCAGTCGTATCCGGCGAGGATCGGCTGCTCGAGGTCGAGCGCGTCGAGGAACGCGAGAAGGTCGGCCCCCAGCGCGGCCTGCTGGCCCGACCGGTCGGACGCGGCATCCCGGAATCGTGTCGGGCCATGACCGCGCAGATACGGCACGAGCACGCGGTACCCCGCATCGACGAGAAGCGGGACGACGTCGGCGTAGCTGTGCACGTCGTAGGGGAAGCCGTGCAGCAGCACGACGGGTTCGGCGGCGGGGTCGCCCTCGTCGACGTAGGCGACAGACAGCTCGCCTGCCGCGACGACCTCGGTCCAAAAGGTGGGAAGAGTCATCTGCCTTCTCCATTGTGAAGCGGTGGCGCCCCGAGGACCGGAGAGTGCCCCGAGGCGCCACCACGCAGGGGGATCTCAGACCGCGACGGCCTCGAGCGAGGCGACGTACGCCTTGCCCGCCGCGGCGATCGTCGCGGCCACGACGTCGGGCCGCGAGACCGCGGTGGCGTGCGAGGCTCCCGCGATCTCGGTGGTCCCCCGCGATCCGGCGCGCTCGGCGCCGGCACGCAGGACGGCGACGGGGATGTTGCGGTCCTGGTCGCTGAAGACGTGCCACGACGGAATCTGCTTCCACGCCGGGGTCTCGGCGGTGAGCGCCTCCGAGAGCGCGGCCTGAGTCACGGGACGCTGCGTGGTGGCCATGATCTCGGTGACGTCTGCGGGCACGTCGGCGGCGAACTGGTCGTGGAACAGCTCCGGACGGATGACGAACTCGGCGCCGCCGCCGGTCACGGGGTAGGCGGCCAGTGCATCGCCGAGCGTGCTCCCCGGCGCGCTGGTCGAGAGGTCGAACGCGCTCTGGCCGGTGCCGGGCACGAACGCGTTGACGTAGACAAGTGCGACCACGCGGTCGTTGTCGGCTGCGGCCTGGGTGATCACCATGCCGGCGTAGGAGTGGCCGACGAGGACGACGGGGCCCTCGACGGAGGCGATGACGTCGCGGATGTACGCGGCGTCGCCGGCGAGGCTCCGCAGCGGGTTGGCCGCGGCGATCGCACGGACGCCGTGCTCGTGCAGGCGCGCGATCACGCCGTTCCACGAGGCGGACTCGGCGAACGCGCCGTGGACGAGGACGATGGTGGGCTTCTGGTCGGTCATAGTCTCTTCCTTCATGCGGTGTGGGGTCACGCGTCGGGGAAGGTGTGCGCGAGTCCCTGCCCGGAACACGCGCAACGCGCTCGACGGCGGCCGTGGCCGGCTGACCGACCATGCAAGGAAAGACCGGGAACGACGGCGGAGTGTGACAGCCCGCGCGATCAGCTGGAGCTGGTTCCGCCGAAAGACAGCTCGTTCCCGTCGGGATCCCGGTAGACGACCTTGCGCATGCCTTCGGCATACCGCTCGATGCGGAGCGGCTCGACACTCCGCTCGGCGATCTCTGCCACCTTCGCATCGATGTCGTCGACCATGATCATGCTGAGTGATCCGCCGGCCCGGCCGGGGAGCACCTCGAAGTACACGAAGCAGTGAGGACCGACTTCCCAGACGGCCTCGCGATCGTTCGGGTGGAAGCTGGGCTCAACGCCCAGCACCTGCCTGTACCACTCCAGCGCGCGCCCGTAGTCGACGACAGGGAAGCCCGCGAACAGGTCGACCATGGCCGTGATCCTAGCCCCGCTCCCCCGCCGGCCGCTCGCGATGCGTGGGGGTCGCAGGGAGCTTCGGGGCGCGCGGAGATTCCCGGCCCCTCAGTCTGTGCGGACGAGGAGCTCGCCGATCTCGCAGTCGAGTGCGCGGCAGATCGCCGAGAGCGTGGAATACCGGATCGCCCGGGCATGGTCGTTCTTGAGGATCGAGAGGTTGACGATCGACACGCCGACCAGCCGCGACAGCTCCGTCAGTGTCATCTCGCGTTCGGCGAGCAGCTCATCGAGGCGGCAGTGCACTCCGCTCGGACCATCGTCGGGTGCGGGGGTCATACGAGAAGATCCGTGTCGCGCTGGATGCGCGTGCCGATCTGGAACGCCATGGCGACCAGCAGCAGCCCGCACGCCCACCCGATGGGCGACAGGTCGAGGGCGAGCGCGAAGTACCCCAGAGACTCGCTCGCGCCCTCCGCGCTCACGCCCGTGACTTCCCGGGCGCCGAGATAGTCCGTCACGGCTGCGCGACCGAAAGCGCCCGCCACCTGGCTGCCGATACCGGCGACCATGATCGCGATCGCGGCGACGCCGATCGCGTGCGGGATCGCCCGCGTGAACGGGCGCTCCCGGATGATGACGATCGCGAGCCATGCCACGGCGATGCTGATCGCGAGTGCAGCCAGACCCGGGAGGGTCTCCTGCAGGACGAGCAGCCACCGGGCTCCGTCGGGCATGCCCGAAACATCCAGCCACGCGGACTGGTAGCCGCTGCCGGCGATGTTCTCGACCACCTCGAGCCCCGGGATCGGGGAGCCGGTGTACGGCATGTCGTCGACCCGGAGGGGGTTCGCGGTCAGTCCCTGGACGGTGAGGACGACGAGGCTGACGGCCGACAGGAGCCCCGTCAGCATGGCTGCCGCTCCGACGAACGACACCGTGTACGACTCGAACCGCGTCAGGCCGCCCGATCCGCGCGCGGGTGCGCGCCGCGCGATCGCCACCGCGACGATGATCGCGGTGGCGACCGCGAGAGGGATGACGATCCAGGCCATGAACTCCCAGGGCGGCATTGCAGCTCCTCGCTTTAACGATATTCGTTGTTAACGAAGAACGTTATAGCGGCCCCGGGGCACGGTCAAGGCTCGTCATCCGCCCACCGTGTCACCGTCGTCACCGGCGGGCGGTCACGCCGCGGTCATGCCCGGGTCGCGACCGCCGGCTCATCGACGGGCGACCCGTTCGCACGGTCGGGCGTGATGGCGCGGTCACGCGTGATGGCGCGGCCGAGGGCGAGGAAGAGCAGCACCATGGCAGCGGTGAGGAGCATGTGGCCCGTGCCCGCGATGCCCGCGATCATCTTGCTGGACTCCTGGCCGAGGACGGTGAGGCTGCCGTGCCAGACGAGCATGGCGGAAGTGAGGATCACACCGGCGTTGTAGAGCCAGAAGAACCAGCCGAACAGCCGGCTGCGCGAGAGCGTGAAGACCTTCTCGAGGACGAGGACGATCAGCAGCACGATGAAGCCGAGCGTGAGCAGGTGCGTGTGGGCGAGGCCGAGCTGCGTGAACTGCCCCTCGGGGAAGTCGTTGAGCTTGGTGAACTCGCGGTAGAAGAGGCCGGAGAGCACTCCGACGATCATGTAGGCGAACGAGGCGTAGAACAGGCGACGCATGGGGGATTCCTTTCGATGTCACCTTCCACGCTCCCCGCAGCAGCCCACCGGCGGATCGTCCGAAGGATGGAGATCGCGGCGATCGCGACTGCTCAGAGGATGCCGCTCTCCCGCGCTGCAGCGACCGCACGTGAGCGACTGTCGACGCCGAGCTTCTCGAAGACATGCACGAGGTGGGTCTTCACGGTCGCCTCGGTGACGAACAGCGACTTGGCGATCTCGCGGTTGGATGCGCCTGTCTCGAGCAGTCGCAGCACTTCGAGCTCGCGTTCGGTGAGCTTCACCCGCGGCGCGCGCATGACCTGCACCATGCGGGCGGTCAGCGCCGGCGACAGCACCAGCTGTCCGGCCGCGGCACTGCGGATCGCGGCGAGGATCTCGTCCGTCGGAGCATCCTTCAGGAGGTAGCCGGCAGCGCCGGCCTCCACCGCCCCGAGGATCTGGGCATCGCGGTCGAAGGTGGTGAGGATCACCACGGCAGGCGCCGGGTCGAGCTCGCGGAGCCGGCGCGTCGTCTCGACGCCGTCGATTCCCTCTCCGAGGCGCAGATCGCACAGCACGACATCCGGATGAAGATACCGGGCGAGCGCGACGGCCTCCTCTCCGGTGGCAGCCTCGCCCACCACCTCCACATCGCTGGCGGCCGAGAACAGCGACCGCATCCCCGCGCGCACGATCGGGTGGTCGTCCACGAGCATCACGCGCGGTGCGGTCATCACGCCCCTCCGTTCGACGTGATGGGTACGGATGCCGACAGCGCGACGCCGTCACCCGGGGCGCTCTCGACGTCCAGGTCACCGCCTAGCTCCCGCAGTCGAGCGCGCATCGCGCGCAGCCCGTAGCCCGAGCCGTCGGGCCGGCGTGGCCGGCGCGCGGCCCATCCCGTGGCGTCGAACCCCGTGCCGTCGTCGACGATATCGAGGCGGATGCTGTCACCGGCATCCGCGATCGTGATGACCACACGAGTCGCGCCGGCGTGCAGCCGTACGTTCGCGAGCGCCGACTGCGCCGTACGCAGCAGTGCCACTTCGGCGGCCATCGAAAGAGCCGGGAGACTCTCGTCGATGTGCAGGTCGGTGCGGATGCTGGTCTCCTCCTGGAGCTTCGCCAGCATCCGCCGCAGCGCGTCGCCCAGGGCCGAGCCCTCCAGCTCCGCGGGCGTCATCGCGTTCACGATGCGGCGCGCGTCGACGAGTCCGTCACGAGCGAGCTGATCGATCTGCCCGAGCGCAGCCGGCATCTCGCCCGGCGGCGCCGTCTGCGCGGCGCGCGCGAGCATGCCGATCGACGACAGCGACTGAGCGACGGTGTCGTGGATGTCGCGAGACACCCGCACGCGCTCGATACCCGCGCCCGACTCGCGCTGCGTGCGGGCCAGTTCGTCCTGCAGCTGCGCCGTCTCCTCCTGCGCGGCGACGAGCGAGGCGATCAGCCGCCGCCTCTCACGCCCGTCGCGCACCAGTTCGAGATATCCACGCGAGATGCCGAAGGCGAACACTCCCCCGACGAGAGGTCCGATGACGTTGGCGTAGGTGGTGGATCCGGTGTGCATGAGCGGCGCACCGACCACCACGATCAGGATGACGGCGCTGAAGCCGATCGCCCACGGCAGGCGCAGGATGAATCCGGCGAGCAACCACAGCGGGAACGCCAGCCAGACGAACTCGGCCGAGACCGCGACCGTCCCTACCCAGATGAGCGCGAGCCCGGCGAGCCACCACGTCGCGAGAACGGGGTCGCGGGTGCGGCCCGCCAGGATCAGACCGCCGAAGTACCACCCTGCGAAGATGAGTCCCAGTGACAGCGCCCAGGGCGCCGGGGTGCCGTCCGCCACCGCGCGGAGGGTCGCTATCACGAGGAGCACCATCGTGATGACCGACTGGCCGAGCCGGATCGACCAGCTCACGCGCTCGCCGTCCTCACGACGCCCCGGCTCATGGCGTCTCGGCGAGGGCGGGTTGGGGCGCGGCATCCTCTGATTCTTCCTCTCCCGATCGTCCCGCGGGGGCCGCCGGACGGCTCGGCCACCACATCCGGTCGCCCACGAGCGAGAACAGCGACGGCACCACCAGGGTGCGCACCACCAAGGTGTCGACGAGCACGCCGATGCCGACGATCAATCCGATCTGACCGAGCGTGACCAACGGCAGAAGACCCAGTGCCGCGAAGACGGCGGCGAGCACGATACCCGCGCTCGTGATCACCCCGCCCGTCGCCGCGAGCGCTGCCACCATCCCCTCGCGGGTTCCCGAAGTGCGCGCCTCGGCGCGCGCGCGATGCACGAGGAAGATCGTGTAGTCGACCCCGAGCGCCACGAGGAACAGGAACGACAGCAGCGGCACCTGCAGGTCCAACGCGTCCCAGCCGAACAGGACGCGCCCGACCCACGCACCCGCGCCGATCGCGGCGACGGCGCTGAGCGTGTTGACCGCGAGCAGCAGGACCGGCGCAACGAGGGCGCGCAGCAGCACGAGCAGCACGAGGAAGGTCGTGAGCAGGATCAGCGGGGCGATCACGAGGACGTCCCGGAGGTTCCCGTCCCGCGCGTCGACGTCGGCCGCGCCCTGTCCGCCCACAAGCGCGTCTGCGCCGGCCACGGCATGCACGGCGTCCCGCAGCTCGCTCACGAGCGCGCGGCTCTCAGGGGTTCCGGGCGTGGGCTCGCCCACCACCGACAGGCGCACGAGGTCACCGTCCGCACTCGTGGCCGAGGTCGTCACGCGCACGACACCCGACACCGATTCGACGGCATCCGTCACCGCCTTCGCCTCCGCTTCTCGCGAGACGATCACGAACGGCTGCGCCTGACCCGCGTCGAAATGCTCGCCGAGCGTCTCGAGGCCCGCGGCCGACTCCGACGCGACGCGGAACTTCTCGACCTGGCTGAGCCCGATCGACGTGCCGAACAGTCCCGCCGCCATGACGGCCAGCAATGCGATCCCGCCGATGAGCGGCACGAGAGGACGACGCACGACACGAGACGCGACGGTCTGCCAGATCCTGCTTCGCGGCGCCGTCTGCTCGCCCGCGCGTGGCGCGAAGGGCCAGAACACGCCGCGCCCGCAGACGGCGAGCGCGGGCGGCAGCACGAACAGCACCGCCGCGAGGACGATCACGAGACCGAGCGCGCACGCGATGCCCAGCCCGCGCGTGCCCGGGATGGTCGCGAGGACCAGCGTGAGAAGCGACAGCACGACCGTCACATTGGAGGCGACGATCGCCGGCGCAGTGCCCCGCCATGCCGCCGCGAGCGCCCGCCGGTGATCGGGCTCGACCGCGAGGATCTCGCGGTAGCGCGAGATCAGCAGCAAGGCGTAGTTGGTGCCCGCTCCGAACACGAGCACACTCACGATGCCCGTGTCGAACTGCAGGCCGAGCGCCCCGCCGAGGGCCACGGTGACCTTGCTCGCCGCCTGGTCGGCGATCGCCACCACCACGAGGGGGAAGAGCCACAGGATCGGAGAACGGTAGGTGAAGACGAGCAGCACGGCCACGATCCCGATCGTCACGAGAAGAAGCGTGAAGTCGGCGCCGTCGAACGCCGAGGCGACATCGACGCCGAACGCGGGGCCGCCCGTGACGTGAAGCGTCACTCCGTCGATGGTCCGGTCGCCGACGACCTCGCGCACCTTCTCGACGAGAGCCCGATCGGCGCCGGCGTCGTCGTCCGAGACCGGCGCGGTCACCTGCACGACCGCGGCCCGTCCGTCGTCGCTCGGGAAGGGGCCGAGCACGCGCGCGCCCTCCAACTCGCCGAGATCAGCGACCAGCGTCGTGAGCTGCGCGGCCTGCGAGTCGCTGAGCGTCGAATCGTCGGCGGTCGAGGCCACCACGATCAGCATCCGGTCGTCGGCGTCGGGGAACTGCGCGGCAAGCGCGGCGACGCGCGCCGACTCCGAGTCGGGCGGCGCGGTCTGATTCGACGCGGTCATGGATGCCCGCCCGAACCCGCCGATGAGGGCGACGAGAACGAGGACGCCGACGACGAGCCAGACCCACGCGCCCCGGCGCGAGGTCAGCGAACGGGAGAGGGATTCTGAGAAGGAACGCACCCACCCATCCCAGCCGCGGCTTCGTGCGGAGGAATCAGTCCTCCTGTCGACCCGCGTCTCCATCGAAAGGATGAGAGGGGTCGGGCGACCCGTTGCTCGCCGGCGGCTGGCCGCGCATGACCCGGGCCCTGCGCCCCCGCGAGGAAGGGGTCGCGTGTGGCTGCTTAGCCGCGGCGGTACCAGCCACAAGCGCCCCCGAAGTGCCCGCCCCCCCGAAAACGGAGACGCGTGTGGCTGCTACCCCGCGCCCACACCAACCACAAGCGTCCCCGAACAGGCCACCCTCGAAAGAGGCCCGGCGACGCTCGCCGGTTCGGCCGTCACACGAGGGCGGCGAGGAACTCGACCTGCGCCTGCCACTGGTAGGTGTGGCCGCCCTCGTGCTCGTTGAACGGGTAGACCTCGATCGCCTTCGGTCCTGCGTAGTGGTTGTACGCGGCATACACGGTCGAGGGAGGACAGATCGGGTCGAGCAGGCCGACGGAGAAGAGCGCCGGAGCAGACGCCCGCATCGCGAAGGAGACCCCGTCGAAATACGAGAGTGTGTCGAACACGCGGTCCTCCGCCCCCCGATGGATCGACAGATACCGCACGACCTCCTGATAGGGATCGTTATCGGTGAAGCCGACGGCACGGCGGAAATCGCACAGGAAGGGGACGTCCGGCATGGCGGCGATCAGTCCGTCACTCAGCGCCGCGGCGGCCAGCGTGATGCCCCCTCCCTGGCTGCCGCCGCACACGGCGACGCGTTCCGGATCGACGCGGTCGAGGGTTCGCACGGCGTCGATCGCACGGACCGCATCCGTGAACACGCGGCGGTAGTAGTAGTCGGCCGGCGACTCGATCCCCCGCGTCATGAAGCCGCTGAAGGAGGGGCCGGTGCCGTGCGGGTCGGGGGTGTCGCCACCGGATCCCCAGGCCGATCCCTGCCCACGCGTGTCCATCAACATGTAGGCGTACCCGCATGAGACCCACCCGAGGCGTTCGCTCGGGAGGCCCCGCCCACCGCCGTAGCCGTTGTATTCGACGACAGCCGGCAAGCGCCCCGTGGACCCGGCCGGCACGAGGAACCATGCCTTGATCGGGTCGCCGGCGTAGCCGGGGAAGGTCATGTCGAAGACCTCGACCGTGGTCAACGGACTCGGCACCCGGTGGACGACCACAGGCGCCTCGACCGCGCGAGCGTCAGCCAGGGTGCTGCGCCAGAACTCGTCGAAGTCGTCGGGGACCGACACCTCGGGCGCATAGGCCTGCAGTTCGGCGAGAGGGAGATCGAGTCTCGGCAACGCTGCTCCTCACGAAGACCACCGCGCAGACCGGTTCGATCTGGGCAGACGGAAAAGTCTACTTCGCCAAGTCCGAGGCGAGGTCGGGGCCATAGCGGAACTTCTCGCGCGGCGGTCGCTCGTAGTCGTCGGGCCCAGCCGCTCGGGGATCGACACCTTCTCCGGCTTCATCCGCTTGTACGGGACGCTGTCGAGCAGATGATTGATCGATGCTTCTTCGATGTCATCTCGTGGTGGCCCGCCTGCTCGCGTCGCTGATCTTCACAGATCGATTGCCGACCCGTCTGTGGGCCGCGCTGACGACACCAAGGAGACACCGGGCGATGGCGGTCGGGGGCGAGAACGTCCACACGCCGGTGCGCGAGGCGCGCAGGGAGACGCGCGGTGGTCGGCGTCTCGTCCCCGGTGGGTGGCGCAGCAGCGCCCCACCCGCCGTCAGCCCTTGGGAGCGAGGCGACCGCTCAAAGGCGGCCCTTCGGGCCACACGAGAGACGCAAGAACCCCCGCTTTACCGGGGGTTCTGTGGCGGAGACGGAGGGATTTGAACCCTCGGTCCCCTTGCGAGGACTCCACCTTAGCAGGGTGGTGCACTAGGCCTGACTATGCGACGTCTCCAGGCATCCACACCGAAGGGCGGACGCGCTCAGCAATCATAACCCGGACTCTCCCCCGCCAGAAAACGCCGGGTCGCGTGCCGAATCGGGCGCAAGATTCCGGATGCCGCGGCGAGAGCGTACGACGAACAGCCGCCGCAGGCAACCCCCGTGTCTGCAACGGCGGCCCAGCCTACGGTTCCTCCATGAGTACAAACCCCCCTGATCAGGCCTATCCGCGCAGAGAGGTCGATGCCAACGGCGACGGCTACGCCGACGGGACGGCCCCCGCGGACCGCACCGTTCCCGCCGACCGCACCGTTGCGATGGACCAGGCGGACACCCGGCGCGTCGACACGAACGGCGACGGCTACGCCGACACCCGGCGCGTCGACACCAACGGCGACGGCTACGCCGACCGCACCGTGCCCGCCGACACCCGGCGCGTCGACACCAACGGCGACGGCTACGCCGACCGCACCGTCCCGGCCGACCGCACCGTGCCCGCCGACCGCCGTCCGGTGGACGCAGGGGCCGCCGGCGCGGTCATCGCGCGCGACGACGTCGTGGCCCGCGAGCGAGAGCGCTTCGGCGGCATGAAGTTCGGCTCGGCGTTCTTCGGATGGCTGACGGCGATGGGCCTCGTCGTGCTGCTCACCGCGGTCGTCGCCGCCATCGGCGGCGCGATCGGCATGACCGCGCCGCAGACGGCGCAGGATGCCGCCGACGCTGCCCAGCAGAACATGGGCGCCGCGACCATCATCGGGGCGATCGTCATCGGGATCGTGCTGTTCGTCGGCTACTTCGCCGGCGGCTACGTCGCCGGACGCATGGCCCGCTTCAGCGGACTCATGCAGGGCCTCGGCGTCTGGCTGTGGGCCATCATCATCGCGATCATCGTGGCGATCATCGCCGCCATCGCGGGAAGCCAGTGGGACATCTTCGGGAACCTCAACAGCTTCCCCCGCATCCCGGTGACCGCCGACCAGCTCACGCTCACGGGCGTGCTGACCGCCGTCGGCGCGGCCGTCGTGACCCTCGTGGGCGCCCTCCTCGGAGGCATCACCGGCATGCGCTACCACCGCCGGATCGACCGCGTCGGTCTCGGCTACGAGGAGTGACCCGCGCCCTCAGATCACTCGTCTGACGGATCACCCGGCGCCCGCAACGGGCGCCGGGTGTTCTGCGTCAGGGCGTGGCGCAGCGTGACCACTCTCAGAAACCTCCGCTCCGGTGACCGGCACCGGGCGGAGGCGCTGCGTCAGCGGTTCTTGACGTTCCCGTTCGAGCACGTCTCCTGCGCGGCCGTCTGGCCGGCGATCGCCGAGGGAAGCTCCACCGCGGACTCGGTCGGTGCCGGCGTCGAGCCGTCGGGGCTCGTCGTCGCCGAGGCCTCGGGGGCCGGCGTCGCCGCGTCGGTCGCACCGGGGGTGGGCTCGACGACCACGACACCGCCGCCCTGGCTGACGTCGCCCGTCAGCTGGATCGGCTGGTTCGCCGCGAGGGCTGCCCACAGCGCGTCGGCGGCCGATTTGTTCGGCACGACGCGGTTGGTGTCCTGCGGGTCGTCGTTGACGGGGTACTGCACGAAGACGATCTCGTCGAACGGCACGTTCTTGACCGCGAGGGCGATCTGCACGAGGGTCAGCGGGTTGGTGAGGCTCTGCGACGGCGTGATGTTGTCGACCGCCGTCGTCGCGAGTTTGTAGAGCGTCGCGGGGTTCGACAGCACCTCTTCGCTGACGAGCTTGCGCGCGAGCCGCGACATGTACTGCTGTTGGTTCGAGATGCGGCCGAGGTCGCCGCCGTTGCCGACACCGTGGCGCGTGCGCAGGAACTGCAGGGCGTCGATGCCCTCGATGTTGCGCATGCCGGCGGGCCAGTCGATGCCCGTGTACGGGTCTTTGATGCCGTTCGCGAGACACACCTCGACACCGCCGATGGCGTTGGTGACCTCGATGACGCCGCCCCACGTGATCTTGGCGGCGTACTGGATGTCGAGGCCCGTCAGCTGCGACACCGTCTTCACGACGCAGCCGAGGCCGCCGTAGGTGTATGCCGAGTTGAGCATCTGCTTGCTCATCGCCGGCGACGTCGAGCCGTCCTCCTTCGTGCAGGAGGGGATGGGGATCATGAGGTCTCGCGGGAACGAGATCACGGTGACGCGACGCGGATTGTCCGAGATGTGCACGAGCATGTTGACGTCGTTGAGCTCGCCCTCGGCGTCCTTGCCGGTGCAGCGATCGCCGAAGTACTGCGCGTAGGCGGGTTCACAGGCATCCGTCCCCGCAAGGAACAGATTGACACCGCCCTCGATCGCGCCGATGTCGGGCGGAACGGACTCCTGGCCCTCGAGTGCCACGGCGTCTTTCGTGAAGTTGGACGTGATGTCGATGGCGGCATACGCCGCGACTCCGGCGCCCGAGACGAGCGCGACGGCCACCACGATCCCGAGGATCTTGAGGATCTGCGAGATCGGATGCGGCGACGTCAGCGCGCCGTGCCGCGCCACCGTGCGACGGCCGTGCTTGTCAGGCTCAGTCGTCTGGCTCACTCGGGTCCTCTCGGGGGAATGGGTCTCGCCCTCGAGGCGCCGACCCGTCCGACATCGTCGGGAGCGGAGTCTCGGCTATCGATCTGAGGGACGAGTTCTCAGAATCTCGGATTCACGTCGGAAACCTCCTCATACTCTCACGCGCTTCTGTGGCGTCGCTGAACGCCCTCCCTCAGCCGAACGGGAGCCGGTCAGGCGAACGTGAGCCGGTCAGGCGAACGTGAGCCGGTCAGGCGAACGTGAGCTGGCCGCGCACGATCGAGTCGCCCGAGTGCGCCGGGTTGCCGTCGACGGGTTCGAACGAGATGTCGACGAGGTCGTACTCCGAGAGATCGACACCGGCGGGGATCGCGAACGAGCCCTTGGATCCGTCGAGCACGCCCAGGCTGATCAGGGCGCCGCCGTCGTTGCGGATGAGCCAGACCTCGCGGTAGTCGGCCGAAGACGAGGCGCCCTTCAGCGTGACCGTGAGGGTGCGCGTGCCGTCGCGGGATTCGTCGACCTCCGCCGACCCGATGGCCTTCGGATGGTCGGGGAACGCCGCCAGCGACGCCGAGGCGATCGACGTCGGCGCGACCGTACCGAGTCCGAGCCACACTCCCCCGCCGATCACGAGGACGAGGGCGACGGATGCCGCGAGCGCCCACCATCCGCGGTGACCGCGGCGAGGTCGAGTCGAGGAGGAGGGGGCGGATGCCGCGGCAGCGGCCTCGGCATCCGTCACCGTCTGCGCAGCCCCGCGCGACGGCGACGACGACCGGTCGTCCGTGGCTCCGGGGTCGACGTCGGCGACACCGGCCACGCCGGCCGGCTCGTCGGGGCCGATCTCGGCGGCGAGACCGAGCTCATCGGCGATGCGGCCCCAGACCCGGCCGGGCGGAGCCTCGAGCTCGAGATCGTCCATCGTCGACCGCGCGACACCCGCTGCGTGGGAGAGCTCGGTGACGTCTGCGGCGCAGACCGGGCACGACGTGAGGTGTTCGCGCTCCGCAGGAGAGGCGACGGGCTCACCCAGCGCGATGAGGGCGAGCTGTTCGGGGTCAAGGTGTGACACGGGTCACCTCCAATCGGTTGCGCATGCGGGTGAGACTTCGCCGGATGTGGCTCTTGACAGTACCCAGAGGCATCCCCAGTCGCCGCGAGATCTCTTCGTGCGTCAGATCGTCGAAGAACGCGAGCCGCATGACGGCCTGGGCGTCGGGTTCGAGCTGCTGCATCTCGTTGGCGACGAGGAGCGTCTCGGAGAGGTCCGGCGGCTCGCGGACGAGGTCGTCGGGGCTCGTCACCCGCTCCATCTCGGCCTGCAGCGCGCGGATCTTCGCGCGCGACTCGTGCATGTCGGCGATGCGGCGCCGGGCGATCGCGACGAGCCAGGTCGACAGGCGGGCCTTCGTGACGTCGTAGCTCGCGCGCGACGTCCACGCCGAGACGAACGTGCGCTGGGTGACGTCCTCGGCGTCGCTGCGGTCGCCGAGCGATCGCAGCGCGAGCGTGAAGACGACCGGCGACCACCGACGGTAGACCTCGGCTAGCGCCCGCTCGTCACCCGCGACGAATCGCGCGTTGAGAGCGGCCTCGGCGTTCGAGGCGCCCTCGAGAGCGGCATCCGGCTCCACGTGCCCCTCGCTCCTCATGATTGCGGCTTTGCGATCGCGACCACGTTATCCCGGTAATGGCCCGTACTGGCATCGAACGGACCACCGCACGTGATGACGACGAGAGCGGGATCGCCCTCGCGGGCGAACAGCTCGTCGGTCGGGAGCGCCGCCTTCTCGTAGTAGGTGAGCGATTCCACGACCCACGTCCGGGTGGAGCCGTCGGCGGCCATGACGGCGATGGTCGAGCCCACGGCGACGTCGCGGAGGTTCGCGAGCGGCCCGATCGGGTAGTCGACGGCGTCGACGTGCGCGGCCAGCACGACGTGACCGGCCGTGGCCGCGGCATCCGGTCCGTAGCGATACCAGCCCGCCACGGCGGGATCGACGGGAAGCTGCATCTGCCCGCCGGGTTCGACGCCGACGTCGACCACCGGCATGTCGACGCCGATCGACTCGATGACGAGGCGGTCGGGGGCGATGCGCGCGGCGGGCGGCGGGACCGCGGCGGAGGTGACGGGCACCTCGACGACGTCGGTCGGAGGCACGGGTGCGGGAATGGATGGTGATGGGGAGGGTGTCGTCACTCCCGCACCCGTCGGCGCGCAGGCGGTGAGGCACGCCGCGACGACCGTGCCGATGAGGGTGGCCATCGCCAGCCCGTCCCGGCCGTGTCGACGCGGCGTGCCGGCGCGCATCAGCGGCGCGCCTCCTGCCGGCGCCGCATCGCCAGCGCGGTGGCTGCCGCAGCGGCGATGGCGAGGGCGCCCGCCCCGGCGAGCGCGATGAACGACATCGTCGTGTCACGCTGCGCGAGGTAGCCGGCCGTGCCCGAGGGCACTCCCCCGGGGTTCGAGTGCGCGACCGAGACGGTCTGCACGGCGAGGGCCAGGTTCTCGTCCTCGGCGCTCCCCCACGCGTAGACGATCGTCAGGACGCCGTCCTGGATCTGCACGTCGGTCGGTCCGAGCACGGGTTCGGTGGTGCCTGCGAGGGCGACGGATGCCGAGACCGGCCCCGCCGGCAGGTCGAGCGTCTTCTCGTTCGGGTTCGTGAGGTCTTCGATCACGGGGCTGCCGCCCGCGAGCACGTCGACGGCGGGCGCCGCGGCGACGTGCCGGACGGTGAGTCGCCCTTGCCCGGCGGCGGTGGCGGCCGTGTCGTTCTGGAAGAGCTTCAGCGAGGGCTGCCCGCTCTCGGAGAGGTAGGCGGCGGCGGTGAAGTCGCCGTCTGCCGTGAGGGTGATGGTCGCCGGGCCGAGGA
This sequence comes from Microbacterium sp. F51-2R, assembly GCF_052180235.1. Lineage (GTDB taxonomy): Bacteria > Actinomycetota > Actinomycetes > Actinomycetales > Microbacteriaceae > Microbacterium. The sequence continues at coordinate 1,821,487 of NZ_CP197470.1, forward strand.
TCGGCGAGCTGGCGTCGGCGGCATTCGGCGCCGTCAGGGCGACCTCGTAGTCGCCTGCCGGAAGGGTCAGGGGTCCGGCCAGCTTGCCCGGCTGGAAGTCGTCGAGCGTGAGAGCGCCGTTCACGTAGACATCGACGGGCGTGTCGGGGATGCCGTGGAGCACCGAGAGTTGAGCTGAATCGCTCGTGCTCGCGGATGCGGGCACGGCGAAGCCGAGGGCGGCGATGAGGCCGACCGCGAGGCCGGCGGCTGCTGTCTTGCGCACTGTCTTCCTCCTTGTCATGAGCGGTCGGTCACCGCTCTTCGACAGTGACTTCCCCGTGAGGTGCGATTTCGGATGCAGGGATCTTGAATTCGGTCGAGGTGCATCCGGACGAGGCATCCGGACGGAACAACTCATCAGCCCCCGCTCACCGCTTCGACCTCTGACGATGAGCGGGGGTCCTCCTCCGCTGGTTCGTGAGACGACCTGACGAAAGGACCGCCATGAGAAACCGGGTCATCGAGGCGACGTGGTTCGAGTACGGGGGCTACGGAGACGCCGACGTGCTGCAGGAGCGCACCGAGGTGGTCGCGCCGCCCGGGCCGGGCGAGGTCATCGTCGAGGTCATCGGGACCTCGCTCAATCACATGGACGCATTCGTGCGCAACGGCAAGGAATCCACCTGGTCGGATGATCCGTGGCCCCGCCGCTCGGGCAGCGACTTCGCCGGGATCGTCGTGGCCACAGGCCCCCACGCGGAATTCCCCGTCGGCTCGCACGTCGTCGGGCATGTGCGCACGGGCGCGCACGCGACGCACGTCACCGTGCCGACGTCGACGCTCGTCCGCAAGCCCGCGAAGCTCATGTGGGAGGTCGCCGGTGCGCTCTACCTCGCCGGCGCGACAGCGCTCGACACCCTCGACCAATTGCGCATCGGGCCCGGCGACACCGTCGTCGTGTCGGCGGCCGCGGGCGGGGTGGGAAGCATCGAGACGCAGCTGGCGAAGCACCGCGGAGCACGGGTCATCGGCACGTGCGGGGAGCGCAACTTCGACTACCTCCGCCAGCTCGGCATCATCCCGGTGCGATACGGCGAGGGGATCGTCGAGCGGATCAGGCGCGTCGCCGAGGGGCCGGTCACGGCGTTCATCGACAACTTCGGCAAGGACGGCCGCGACATCGCGCAGGAGCTCGGCGTCGCCGACACGCGATACCGGTCCAGCGCCGACCGGCGCGAGGTCGAGTTGAGTCTCCTCCGCGACGACCCCGAAGCCGTCGCCCACGGCACCGGGCAGCTCGGCCGCCTCGTCCAGCTCGCCGAGGCGGGCGCATTCCGGCTGCTGGTGTCGGGGCTCTACCCGCTCGCCGACATCCGCGAGGCCTTCGAAGACCTCGCGGAACTGCACTCCCGCGGCAAGATCGTGCTCGCGACGAGGCCCGTGACGACGTACCGCACGATCAAGGCCCGCGAGGTGCACGAGGCGATGACGGGAGGCTACGCCGCGTAGGGCAAGCCTCCGGTCCTTCCCCGTGACCGCCCGGCTTCAGCCTTCCGGACGCCCGACGGGGGGCGCCGCGGTCGAGTCCCGCACGACGAGGCTCGTCGCGAGTTCGACGCGGGTGACCTCGGGCGGGCTGTCTTCGAGCAGGCTGAGGAGGAGGCGGGTGGCCTGCTCCGCCATCTCGCGCAGCGGCTGGTGTATGGTGGTCAGCCGGGGGCTCGCGAGCTCGGCGACGGCGAGATCGTCGAAGCCGACCACCGACAGCTCGCGGGGGACGGTGACCCCGCGCGCCGCCGCCGCGTGCAGCACCCCGAGGGCCTGGACGTCGCTTCCCGCGAAGATCGCCGTCGGCGGATCGGCGAGGCTCAGGAGCGCGTGCGCGTGGCGCTCCCCGCTCTCCCTGTCGAAGTCGCCGAAGCGCGTGAGCTCCGCGTCGACCGGGAGACCGGCCGCCATGAGCGCCGACCGGTAGCCGTCGAGCCGCGCGAGGGAGCACATGACGTCGGCGGGTCCGGTGATCGCCGCGATGCGCCGATGCCCGAGGTCGATGAGGTGCCTCGTGGCCTCCAGCCCACCCGCCCAGTTGGCGGATCCGACGGACGGGACGCCGGGGGCCGGGTCGCCCGCGGGGTCGATCAGGACGAACGGGATGCCTCGGGCCTTGAGCTTCGCGCGCCCCTCGGCCGTGATTCCGGCGAAGAGCAGGATGATCCCCGTCGGACTGCGCCGCACGACCGAGTCGAGCCAGTCGTCCGCCGGCGCGTACCGGTCACCGCTCACCGACAGCGAGATCGCGAGGCCGGTCTGCGCCGCCGTCTCGCGCACGCCCTCGATGATCGCCAGCGCCCACTCGCCCTCGAGCTCGTGCAGCACGACCTCGACGTACTCGCGCCGCTGCCTGCTCTTGCGCCGGCGGTACCCGCTCGCGCGCAGCTGCTCTTCGACGAGCTCGCGCGTGGAGGACGCGACATCCGCCGCCCCGTTGAGCACCTTCGAGATCGTCGTCATCGACACACCGGTGCGCGCCGCGATCTCCTTGAGCGTCACCCGCTGCGCACGTGCCATGTCGCGTCCACGGGCCGAGCACGCCGTCTTCGCATCGCCGCGCGGCTCAGTCGATCGTGAGAACGGTCCACGAGCAGGGCGGCAGGGTCACACTGACCGCCCCCTCCGACACGTCGACCGAGTCGTTCTCCTTCGGCGCGACGCGATCGGGGTGCTCGAGCGTATTGGCCGCGTGGATGTCGTCGTCGAAGATCGATGTGGCGCTCACGGTCGTCACTGCACCCAGGGCGCGTGAATCGATCGTGAGGGTCGCGGCATCCGTCAGACTGCGGTTGACGGCGAAGACCGTCGTTCCGCCGCTCTCGTGATCGTGCGTCGCGACCGCGTCGACGAGGGAGACCTCGCCGTAGCGCTCCGTGACGTACGTGGGGCTGTCGAGCTTGAGCTCGAGGGCGACCGGGCGCGCCAGCCGGGAGGTGAGCGAGAACGGGAAGAACGTCGTCTGCCGCCAGGCCGGGCCGCCGGGCTCGGTCATGATCGGCGCGATGACGTTGACGAGCTGGGCGAGGCTCGCCGACGTGACCCGGTCCGCGTGGCGGATGAGCGAGATCATCAGGTTGCCGAAGACGACGGCGTCGAGCACCGAGTAGGAGTCCTCGAGGATGCGCGGCGCGACCGGCCAGGCGTCGACATCCGTGATCTTGTCGACCTGGTCGTAGCGCGACTGGTACCAGACGTTCCACTCGTCGAACGAGATGTCGATCGTCTTGTCGGTGTTGCGCATCGCTTTGACGTGGTCGGCCGTGGCCACGACGGCGTCGATGAAGCGGTCCATGTTGACCGCCGACGCGAGGAAGCTGCCGTAGTCGTCGCCCTTGGGCTCGTAGTACGCGTGGCACGAGATGAAGTCGACGTTGTCGTACGTCTCCTCGAGCACGACGCGCTCCCATTCACCGAAGGTCGGCATCTGGGCGCTCGAGCTGCCGCACACGACGAGCTCGAGGTCGGGGTCGATCTGCCGCATCGCGCGCGCCGTCTTCGAGGCGAGCTGCGCGTACTCCTGCGCGGTGCTGTGGCCGAGCTGCCAGGGGCCGTCCATCTCATTGCCGAGGCACCACATGCGGATGCCGTGGGGCTCGGGGTGCCCGTTGGCGACACGCTGGTCCGACAGTTCCGTGCCGGAGCGGATGTTGGCGTACTCGAGCACGTCCAGCGCCTCGAGCACCCCGCGCGTGCCGAGGTTGACGGCGTACATGAGCTCGCTGTCGACCTTCGTGAGCCACGTCGCGAATTCGTCGAGACCGATCTCGTTGGTCTCCGTCGAGTGCCACGCGAGGTCGAGGCGGCGGGGGCGGTCCTCGCGCGGTCCGACACCGTCCTCCCAGCGGTACCCCGACACGAAGTTGCCGCCGGGGTAGCGGATCGTCGAGACGCCGAGCTCCCGCACGAGCTCGATCACATCGGTGCGGAAGCCGTCCGCATCGGCGTGCTCGTGGCCCGGCTCGTAGATGCCGTCGTAGACGCACCGGCCGAGGTGCTCGACGAACGAGCCGAACAGACGGCGGTTGATGGGGCCGACCTCGAAGTGCGGGTCGATGGTGAGGTGTGCGCGGATCATTCTTCTCTTCCAGTGGACAGGGGAACGAAGGCGGAGCGGACTGCGCCGGGATTCACTTGAGGCTTCCGATGGTCAGGCCGCCCTGCCAGTACTTCTGGAGGGTGAGGAACGCGATGATCAGCGGGATCACCGAGACGAGCGAGCCGAGGATGATGATGCTCCACAGGCTCTGGCCGCCCGCGGCGCCGTAGGTCGAGGCCGTCGACTGCCACAGGCCGATGCCGACCGTGACGGGGAAGAGGCGGTTGTCCGACAGCATCACGAGCGGCAGGAAGTAGTTGTTCCACGATGCCACAACCGACAGCAGCAGCACCGTCACGATGGCGGGGCGCAGCATCGGGAGGGCCACCTGGCTGAAGATGCGGAACTCGCCGGCGCCGTCCACGCGGGCGGCGTCGAGCAGCTCGTCGGGCACGGCATCCCGCGCGTAGACGTTCATGAGGTAGACGCCGAACGGGTTGAGGAGCGTCGGGAAGATGACCGCCCAGATCGTGTTCGTCCATCCCACCTGCGCGAACAGCACGAACGTCGGGATGACGAGCGCCGTCATCGGGATCATGACGGCGCCGAGCACGATCGCGAACGCGGCCCGGCGCCCCGCGAAGCGGTACTTGGCGAAGCCGTAGCCGGCGAGCACCGCGAGCACCGTCGCCCCGAGGCCGCCGACGAGGGCGTAGAGCGCGGAGTTCCCGAGCCAGCGCGCATAGATGCCGCCGCCGTAGGTGAAGAGGTCGACCAGGTTGCCGATGTAGTTGATGTCGTCGGCGAACCACAGCGCGCTGCCGCCGCCGAAGAGACCCGCCGACGTCTTCGAGCTGTTGACGATGACCCACCAGAACGGGATCAGGAAGTACACCATCAGGAGCGCGAGGACGATGTTCAGCGGAATGCGGCCGCGCGTGCGGATCGGACGCTTCCGGGTGTCGGAGGTGTCTTTCGCGCTGGTGCCGGTGAGCTCCATGGGAGTGACGCTCATGAGAAGAAGCTCCCTCGCTTGCGGGTGGCGAACAGGAAGATGTAGACGCAGATGAACACGACGGCGCCGAGCGCGAACGAGATCGCCGAACCGTAGTTGTAGTTGGCCAGCGAGAACGCCTGCTGATACGCGTACATGTTGGGTGTGAAGTCGTCGGGGATCGAGCCGGCGGCCAGCTGCTGCAGGATCTTCGGCTCATTGAAGAACTGGAGCGTGCCGATGAGGGCGAAGACCAGGATGAGCAGGAGAGCCGGGGCGACGAGCGGGATCTTGATGCGCAGGACGATCTGCCACTGGGATGCCCCGTCGATGCGCGCCGCTTCGTACAGCGTCGGGTCGATGCCCTGCAGCGCGGCGTAAAGGATGATCATGTAGTAGCCCGCCCATTGCCACGTGACGATGTTGAGCAGGCCGTAGAAGATGAGGCCCGTACTCAGGAAATCAGGGGCCTGGCGACCGAAAGATTCGAAGATCTCCGCGAGGGGACCGAAGTTGTCGCTGTAGAGGAACCCCCACATGAGGGCCCCGATGACAGTCGGGATCGCGTAGGGCATGAAGATCATGAGCCGCGAGAACCGGGCGAAGCGCGACACGACGATGTCGAGGATCAGCGCGATCGCGAGCGACACCGCCATCTGCAGCGGGATCAGCACGAGCGAGAAGCGGATGACGAACCACACGCCGTCGAGGAACGACGGGTCGGTGAACGCCTTCGCGTAGTTGCCGAGGAAGACGAACCTCGTCCCGCCGATGAGCGACTTCTGGAAGAGGCTGAGGTAGAGCGCGAAGCCGATCGGCAGCACCAGCAGCGCGAGGAAGACGATCCCGAACGGGCCGACGAAGAGCCAGCCGGTCAGGTTCTGACGGGCCGCCGTGGCGCGGCGGCGCTTGGTGGGGACAGGGGTGGCGGTAGAAGAGGCGGTCATGATTTCTCCCGGAGTCCGAGGGATGACCGAGGGTCGGTCCGCGCGAACGCGGACCGACCCCCGGCATCCGTCACTTGACGGTGAAGCCCTGCTCCTCCGCGTAGCCCACGACGTCCTTCTGGAGGGCGTCGGCGGCCTCGGATCCGGTGGCGGATCCGTCGTTGATGCGGGCGATCTGCTTCGTCAGCGCCGAGTAGTAGTACTGGCCGATCGGCGTGTACGTCATGCCCTTGTAGGCGTTGGCCGCCGGCACGTACACCTCCTTGTTGGCCTGCTGGCCACCGAAGAACGGCACCTCGTAGTTCAGGAACTCGTCGGACTTCAGCACGCTCTGGTTGAGCGGGAAGATGATCTGGTTCTGCCAGCCGTCATCCAGCGACTTCTGGTCGGCGTAGACCCCGAAGGCGACCTTCGCCGCGAGCTCCGGGTTCTTCGCCTGGCTCGTCACCGCGAATGCGGAACCGCCCCAGTTGATGGCGATCGGCTTGGAGGCGTCCCACTGCGGCATGGGAGCGGTCGCCCACACACCGGCGTCCGCACCCTCGCCGACGCCGGCGCCCTGGAGGTATCCGGGAGCCCACGCTGCCGAGAGGTACGTGGCGTAGTCGCCCGCGATCACACCCGAGATGTACTCCGGCGTGAACTGGTCCTCCGTACCGACCAGGCCCTTCGAGACGAGGCCCGCCCAGTAGTCGAGGACTTCCTTGATCTCGGCGCTGTTCAGGTCGATCCCGATCTCGCCTTCCTTGGCGGGGTCGTACGTGAACGGCTCGGCGCCGTTCTGGTACATCAGCGCCGTGACGTAGGCGGGCTGGTTCGCGGCGAAGCTGGCGAACACGGGGCCGCCGGCATCCTTGATCTTCTGGGCGGATGCCTCTACCTCCTGCCACGTGGTGGGAGGCGTGATGCCGTACTTGTCGAAGACGTCCTTGCGGTAGATCATGCCCATCGGGCCGCCGTCGATCGGTGCGCCGTAGACGCCGTCGCCGACCGAGACGTCCTTCCAGGCGCCTTCGCTGAAGTTGTCCTTGACGTCTTCGTAGCCGAGGTCCTTCAGGTCGACGAGGGCGTTCTGCACCTGGAACGGCGCGATGCGGTCGGCCTCGACCATCACGACGTCCGGGGCGCCGCTGCCCGCCGAGATGGCGGTCTGGAACTTGTCGTACTCGTCGCCGCCGGCGCCGGCATTCGTCCAGCAGACCTGGACGTCGTCGTGAGCCTCGTTGAAGTTGTCGACGACGGCCTCGGAGTTCGGGTACCACGCCCACAGCGTCACGACAGGGGCATCGGGCTTCTTGATGGTGTTCGAGCAGTTCGCGTCGGCGTTGCCGCCGCCGCCGCCAGTGGATCCGCCGTCGTTCCCGCCGGCAGAGCAGGCAGCGAGGCCGCCTGCCAGCACGAGCGTGGCCACCACAGCAAGGACAGGATTCGTCTTCACTGGAGATTCCTTTCGGTTTGCTGGACATCTTCGTCGGTGCGCGACCGTCTCCGGAAAAGGGGCCGGCCGGGGTGAGCAAGCCTCTTCGGGAGCGTGGTCTACAACGTTGTAGAGCAACGTTGTAGAAACTTTGCCACCGGGGTCGCTCCGGTGTCAAGGGATGAACGGGATTTCCTCATCCGGCGCCGAAAGTTCGGAGCCGGTCAGTAATCGACCGGGGCGCTTCCGAGATCGCGCAGCAGATCGGCGAGAGACGCGTACGCCCGGTCGCGGTAGGCGGCCAGCTCGGGAGCACGCTCGGGAGGCGTCGCGAGGAACCCCCGGCCCGATTTGACGCCCTTCTCGCCGCGCTCGACGCGCTCGGCGAGGATGCCGGGCTCGCTGAAGCGATCCGGATAGGCGTCGTGGAGCGACCGGTAGCAGAACTCATACACATCCAGTCCTGCGATGTCGGCGATCGCGAACGGTCCGAAGAAGGGGAGCCGGAAGCCGAACGTCGTGCGGGCGATCAGGTCGATCGCCTCGGGAGTTGCGACGCCTTCCTCGACGAGCCGTGCCGCCTCGCTGAAGAGGGCGTACTGCAGCCGATTGAGCACGAAACCCGTGACATCCGTGATGGGCACTCCCACTTTGCCGCATTCCGCGAGGAGTTCCACGACGCGTGTCACCGCTCCGGGATCGGTCGTGCCGTGCGGGATGACCTCGACACCCGGCACGAAGGTCGCCGGATTGCTGAAATGCACGCCGAGGAACCGCGCCGGGTGCCGCACCGCCTCCGCGAGCGCACCGATGGAGATCGTCGAGGTGTTGCTGCCGATCAGGGCGTCGGGACGAGCGGCCGCACTGATGCGGGCGAGGGTCTGGTGTTTGATCTCGAGGACCTCGGGCACGGCCTCCTCGATGAAGTCGACGTCGGCCACGGCATCCTCGATCGACGAAGCCGCACTCACCCGGCTCTCGATCCGCTCTCGGGCGTCGGCCGGAAAGAGGCCGCGCGCCGCGTAGTCGTCCGCCTCCCCGATGATGCGTTCGAGGTTCGCGGAGGCGAGCTCGGCGCTCTGGTCGGCCAGCACGACCTCGCGACCCGCGAGGGCGAGCACCTGGGCGATGCCCCCACCCATGTAGCCGGAGCCGACCACCGCCGTCTTCGTGATCATCGGGGGTCTCCTTCGTAATCGTCGATCAGTCGCACCTTCGACGCCGAGGCCGAATCGGGGTCGAACCGATGCTCGAGCCATTCGTCGACGAGCTTCTTGGCCAGTTCGAGACCGATGACTCGTGCCCCGAGGGTCAGCACCTGCGCGTTGTTGCTCTTGACGGATCGTTCGACCGAGTAGCTGTCGTGAGCCGTGACGGCACGGATGCCTCGCACCTTGTTGGCCGCGATGGCGACGCCCAGGCCCGTTCCGCACACGAGGAGAGCCCGATCCGCCTCGCCGCGCGCGACGATCCGGGCCGCGTCGATGGCGACGCGGGGGTACGGCGTCGCCTCCGCGCTTGTGACGCCGACATCCACGACGTCGCTCACGCGCGGGTCGGCCTCGAGCATCTCGCGCAGCACCTCTTTATAGGCGAATCCCGCGTCATCGGCTCCGACGACGATCGTCCATCCCATGGTTCACTCCGCTTCTTCAGGCGCGACTGTTTCCGGCGCGACTGCTTCGGGCGCGACGGCCGCCTGTGCGACGACGTCGGCGATGATCGAGAACGAGGTCGCCCCCGGGTCGGGGTGGCCGACGCTGCGCTCGGCGAGCGGGCGCGCCCGCCCGCGGCGCGGCGTCATGGCCGTGGTCGCCTCGGCGCCCCGGCGGGCCGCCTCCGCCGCCGCGGCGAGCGGGGCCGGCAGCGACGCACCGGCCGACACTTCGCTCGCGAGAGCCTCGGCGAAGGGCAGGAGCGCGTCGAGCATGGTCTTGTCACCCGCGCTCGCGCCGCCGAGCTCCGCGATCCGCTCTGCCGCTGCCGAGACGCCGGCCGAGACATCCGCGGGGGTGATCGTCTCGGGCGAGCCGAGAGACTCGCCGAGCCGCACGAGGGCGGCGCCCCAGAGCGCCCCGGAGGTGCCGCCGGCCGTCTCGGACCACGCCTCGCCAGCCGCCTGCAGCACTTCGCGGACTCCCGCGGCCGGGTCGGCGTCGTCTGCCGCGCCTACGGCCGCGGTGACGCCCCTCAGCATGCCGATCCCGTGGTCGCCGTCGCCCGCGATCGCGTCCAGCTCCCCGAGGCGGTCGGCCTCGACCGCCACCGCATCGCGCGCGGCGTGGAGCAGCTCTCGCGCGACGCGCGCGGCGTGCTGCGCGGCGGCCGTCGCGGGCGGGCGTTCGGGCTCGGGGCCGGGAGCGGCCGACCCGGGCACCGAGTTCCGCGAAGCCGAGCCGGGGGTCGCCGGAGGAGAGGCGGCGCCCGGAGCGCCTCCGGGCGCGCTCGGCGCCGCCGCGGCGACAGTGCCCTTCCGAAAGCCCGGCGCGGAGGCCGGAGCCGACCAGAGCTCCTCGAGCTCGTCGTCGAGCCACAGCACGGTCAGCGACACGCCCGCCATGTCGAGACTCGTGACGAACTCGCCACAGCGGGGATCGACGACCTCGACGCCGCGGCTCTCGAGGTGGTCCACGACGAAGCCGAAGAGCACGAACAGCTCTTCGGGCGTGACGGAGCCGAGCCCGTTGAGGAGCACGACGGCGCGGCTCGCGTCATCCGGTCGCTCCGCCAGCAGCGGCTCGGCGAGGGTCACGGCCAGTTCGGAGGCCGGCTGGTGCGCGACGTCGCGCACGCCGGGCTCGCCGTGGATGCCGAGGCCGATCGACATCTGCCCCTCGGGCACCGTGAAGAGCGCGTGGTCGGCCCCGGGGAGCGTGCAGCCGGCGAAGGCGACGCCGTGGCTGCGCGTGCGGCTCTTCGCGAGGCGGGCGAGGCGCTCGACCTCGTCGAGCGGGTCGCCCCGGTCGGCGGCGGCGCCGGCGATGTGGAAGACGCAGAGGATGCCCGCGATCCCTCGCCGCTCGTCGATCGAGTCGGCCGGCGCGCTGGCGACGTCGTCGGTGATGAGCACGGTGCGCGCGTCGATGCCGTCGGCGCGCAGGCGCTTCTCGGCCTCGCCGAAGTGGATGACGTCGCCGGCGTAGCGGCCGTAGGTGAAGAGGATGCCGCCGCCCGCGTCGGCAGCGTGCGCGACGCGCAGCGCCTGCGCGGTCGATGGCGACGTGAAGATGTTGCCGCACACGGCGCCCGCGGCCAGGCCTTCGCCGACGTAGCCCGCGAAGGCCGGATAGTGGCCGGAACCGCCGCCGATCAGCACCGCGACCTTGCCGGAGTCGAGCGGCCGCGCGCGCACGACTCCCCCGTCGACGAGCCGCACCTCGTCGCGATGCGCCCGCGCGAAGCCGCGGAGGGCGTCGGCCACGAACGAGTCCGGATCCTCGAAGATGCGCGTCATGACGAGGCATCCGTCCCGTGAGACTGCCGCACGCGACTGGTTCCCGGCGTGTAGTCCCGGCGCGGGAGCACGCGCTGCCGGAGGTAGTCCCGGTTGGTCGCACTGACGCTCAGCCCGTCGCCCCCGTAGTGCTCGACGCAGATGACGCCCTGGAAGCCGTTGCGCAGCGCGATCTTGACGGCCTCGCGGTAGTTGATGACACCGAGCTCGAGCGAGGTCGGCACCGTCGAGACGAAGCCGGCCGCGGCATCCTCGTCGCGCGTGTAGTTCTTGACGTGCCAGAAGTTCGCGTACGGCATCGTCGCCTCTGCGATCGCGCGCCAGTCCTCGACCGGCTCGTGCAGCCGGATCAGGTTGCCGATGTCGGGGTTGAGACCCACGTTGTCGAGGCCGATCTCCTCGACGAGACGCACCGACGACTCCGACGTGCCGAGGAAGGTGTGCTCGTAGAGCTCGAGCGACAGGATCAGACCGGCGTCCGCCGCGTGCCGCCCGAGTTCGCGCAGGCGCGTGACGGCGAGGGACCAGGCATCCTGATCCTCGAACGGGTCGCGATGGCCCTCGACCGTCCAGAACCACAGCTGATCGCGCTGGGCGGCGGTCAACGCCCGGTGCAGCCCGACCGACACGACGGGGATCGAGAGCGACGCCGCGACCTCGATCGTGCGATGGGCGTATGCCAGGTGCGCCTCGCCGTCGCGCTCGTCGATGACGCTGCGGCGGATGGCGGAGAGCGATGCGGCCGTCGATCCGGTCGCCGCGAGACACTGCCGCAGCGCCTCGACCTGCCCCGGCGCGAGATCGCCGTAGTGCACCCACGAGTCGGTGAGGTCGACGTGCGAGAAGCCGGCGTCGTGCACTTCGCCGAGGTCTGCGAGCCAGCGCTCGACCGGCGGCGGGGAATCCGCGGCGGGATGGGCGTCGCCCATCGGCAGCATCGCGGCCGCGATCGGCCAGTCGTCGGCGCTCAGCATCCTCGGTCCTCAGTGGCTCGCACACGGGCACGATACCGTAAAGTACAACGTTGCATTTCGTCCGCCCGGCAAACCGAGCGGCGCGTGGAATTCCGCCGTTTCGCGCGGGGAGACGCAGTAGAGTACAGACGTTCAAGGGCAGGGGGACGGCATGGGACCGACGATGCACGACGTCGCGCGAGTCGCGGGCGTGTCGATCAAGACGGTGTCCAACGTCATCAACGACTACCCCCACGTGCGCCCCGGCACACGTGACAGGGTCAACGAGGCGATCCACCAGCTCGACTACCGTCCCAACCTGTCGGCACGCGGCCTGCGCTCGGGTCGCACGGGCGTCATCGGGCTCGCCGTCCCGTCGCTGCGCGAGAACTACTTCGCCGAACTCGCCGACGCCGTCATCCGCGCCGCCGAGAAGCGCGGGCTCGGCGTCATGGTCGAGCAGACGAGCGGGCAGCGGGATGCCGAGCTCCGCGCCGTGTCGACGAGCCGGCCGCGATTCCTCGACGGCCTGCTGTTCAGCCCCGTGAGCCTCGGACAGGACGACGCCGAGGCGCTCCTCGTCGACGGACCGCTCGTCCTCCTCGGCGAGCGCATTTTCGGCGGACCCACCGACCACGTGACGATGCACAACATGTCGTCGGCGCAGGCCGCCGTCGAGCACCTGCTCGAGATCGGCCGCCGGCG